>NZ_JBAPKZ010000061.1:0-10693 GCF_037083805.1 Roseovarius sp. D0-M9
CCTTCCTCCACAAACGCGACGACCCTCTCACGAAGTGCCATAGGATGTGGCTTACCCATCTCAAACCCCCATATCTGCTATGCAGACAGGGAATCACAAATCAACCCTCATGGGAATCTGAATCAGAAAGCTCGCAACCCGCTCTAGTCCGGATTGTTGCCTGCCCGTGCAGGGTTTTATGGACCGGACATTTGTCGGCAATAGCCAAAAGAGCGCCACGTCGAGGGCGCAATGAACCGCGAACTGTTCGAGCTTTATGTCGAGACCCAACTGACCCCGACCCTGAAACCCGGCGATGTGATCATCCTCGACAACCTGTCATCCCACAAAAGCCCCAAGGCCGCTGATACCTTGCGCGCGGTCGGTGCNTGTCGAGACCCAACTGACCCCGACCCTGAAACCCGGCGATGTGATCATCCTCGACAACCTGTCATCCCACAAAAGCCCCAAGGCCGCTGATACCTTGCGCGCGGCCGGTGCGTGGTTTCTCTTTCTGCCGCCTTACAGTCCCGATCTCAATCCCATCGAGATGGCCTTTGCCAAACTCAAGGCCCTTGTCCGGAAAGCAGTCGCGCGGACCCACGACGAACTCTGGCGCGCCGTCGGTCACGTCTACGCTGACCATTTTCCGGAGCTTACCGCGTGTTTCAAATAGCGTTGACAGTCTCCAGGCCACGTCCAATTAGCATCCGTTACTGCCCAAACCGGCTGTCAAAAGGGACGGAGGATCGCTACCCCGAAAAGACGCCTCTCGTCGGTGAGGAAGACATCCACGGCCCAACCTGCCTCCGCTGCCGCTCGGGCGATGGAGGCTTGATTGTACTTGTGGCTGTTCTCGGTATGGATACTCTCGCCTTTAGAGAATTGGATGGAGAAGCCGCCGAGTGACACCTCCTGTGTCTTTTTGCTCACAAGATGCATCTCGATGCGTTCGAACTCAGCATTCCATCGCGCCTCATGCCCGAAGGTGTCGACGTCGAAGGTGCCGCCAGCCTCGCGGTTCAGTCGGAGGAGAAGATTGTGGTTGAAAGCGGCGGTTACGCCAGCGGAATCGTCGTAGGCGCGTTTGAGTATTCCGGGCTCTTTCACCAGATCGAGACCGAGTATGAAGGCAGACACTTCGGGCCAGGCTCGCACGCGGCGGAGTAGGTTGAGTGCCTCGGCAGGCTCCAGGTTGCCGATAGTCGACCCAGGGAAGAAGGCGATTTTCGGTAAACTGCGGATTTCGGTCGGAAGGTCGAGATCGCCGAGAAAGTCACCCACAAGCGGTGCGACCCGGAGACCTGGATATGCGCGGTCCAGATCGCTGGCGACGTCGCGCAGAAAGTCACCCGAAACGTCGATCGGCACGTAGGCGCGCAGGCCCCGGATCGCGTCCAGCAGAACGCGCGTCTTGGTGCTCGCGCCGCTGCCGAGTTCGACCAGCGCCGCACCTTCCGGGATGCAGGTCGACAGCGTATCCACTTCGCGGCGGAGGATCGAGAGCTCGGTGCGCGTCGGGTAGTATTCGGGAAGCTCCGTGATTCGTTCAAATAGAGCGCTGCCAGCGTGATCGTAGAACCACTTAGGGTTCATTCGCTTGGGGTCCGCGCGGAGTCCCGCAAGAGCGTCCGCGAAAAGAGCGCGGTTGGTCACAACGGGTTTGTCCATCTCAACCGTCCTGCGCGAGGCGGAGGCCCAGCATCTGCCAACGCTGGTGGGGATAAAAGAAGGTGCGGTAGCTCGGACGCATCTGCGCCACTGGGGTCGCGCAGGAGCCACCGCGTAGCACGTACTGATTCACCATGAACTTGCCGTTGTACTCGCCAATTGCACCCTCGGGCGGGCGGAAGCCCGGATAGGGCGTGAAGGGGCTCTGCGTCCATTCCCATACGTCGCCCCAAGGAATGCCGCCAGGGAGCGGTCGCAGTTGGCCATCGTCGAGGAAGTTGCCGCAGATTGGGCGGTCGCGGAAGGCGATTTCCCACTCGGCCTCGTTGGGTAGGCGCGCACCGTACCAGCGGGCGAAAGCGTCGGCCTCGTAGTAGCTGACATGGACCACGGGCGCGTCAAGGTTCACCGGCTGCGCCCCGCGGAGCGTGTAGGTCCACCATGCATCGTCCTGCCGCCACCAATAGAGCGGCGCATCCCAGCCCTCCTTTACGCGGCAGGCCCAGCCGTCCATCAGCCAGAGCGGCGTAGTATTGTATCCGCCGTCCTCCATGAAGGCGATCCAGTCACGATTTGTAACCGGCCGGTCCGCCATCCGGAAGGGCTCGAGCCAGATCCGATGCCGCGGTCCCTCGCAATCGTAGGCGAAACCTTCGCCGTCGTGGCCGATCTCGACGAGCCCACCCTCGTGGGCGGTGAAGGAAAGCGGAACCTCCTCGGTCACCGGCATGGGCTCGGGATCGCGGTAGGCCGGCAGGAGCGGGTTATAGGAGAACCCGTGCAGGAGGTCCGTGACCAGAAGCTCCTGATGCTGCATCTCATGGTGGCAGCCGAGCTCTACCAGCGCGGCGATCCCCTCCGCATCGCCACGACCTGCCGCGACAAGGCGGCCGAGGGCCTCGTTAACATGGCTACGGTAGTCGGCCACGGCGGACCCGTCGGGGCGCGAGACCATGGCCCGCTTGCCGCGGGTGTGCCTCGGGCCGGCTTGCACATAGTAAGAATTGAACAGGAAGGCGAAGCGGTCGTCCGGAGAGCGGTAGCCCGGATCGTGCGGCTTAAGGATGAACTCTTCAAAAAACCACGTCGTGTGGGCGAGGTGCCACTTGACCGGGCTCGCGTCCTCCATTGACTGGAGCATCATGTCCTCGGGCACAAGCGACGCCGCAAGCTCTTTTGATCGCCTTCGCACCGACCGGAAGAGAGAAAGGGCTTCGTTTGGGGCGAGTGCAATCGCGGTGCTGTTTGTCATATCATCCCTGGATCAGTGGCGGAAAAAATAAAGGGTGAGAACGCTCAGACGTCTGAAAGGTTCCAAGGATGGGGTCAGAGGAGCCGGGGTAGGGCAGTCGCTCGGCTCACTGAATTGATGTGGTGGATGCCCCCACCCGGCGGCATCGCATTTGCCATAATGGTTTTTTAGAAACCAACGCAAGGGGGCCGTGTTGCAGATCAACTTGAGCGCGGAACGCGCCCTTCCTCGGTGATCGCCGCGCTGTCGAAGACCCCTTCGACGTCGAGATTGTCGACGCTGAGGCTCGCATCATTGGCGATGGCCGTGCGCGAATAGGTGCAGGGCAATCACTGACGATCGGGAGCGCCTAGCGAGCGATTATTGTAGTTCAGTCAATCCGAATGCCTGCTAAGGATGACATGCGCGGCTTCTGCAGCAGCCAGCGCCCCCTCCAAAAAACCACCGTCGATTGGCGATGCTTCTGATCCAGCGAAGGTCAGACGCGCAGTTGGTGGGATCGCGCTGTAAGCCGGATGGCCTGCTGGTCGTGCCCGATCGGCCTGCGTCACCGTGGTGAGATCATCGCTCCAGTCTTTGACAAAAACGTCATTTGGTGTCGCCGCCAAGGGTCCGAACAAACGCGTCAATTGCGCAATAGCCGAGTCGCGGAACCCCGATTGACGCGCGGCACCGGGATGAGTAAAGCCGAAGAGCGCACCGACACGTGTATCCACAGGTGATGCATCGTGGATTTCGGCCAGCGGCCCGTAATGCGATATCGCATCACCGTTCAGCCCGCTGTCCCGCCAGAAGGGCGCATTGTAGGTCGCAATGAGCTTGGCGTGGCCGGCCATCCATGTCGGCACATCGGGAACGGCAACGCTGAAGCCAGCCGTCAGCCGTGGCGGCAGCGCGAAAACGACGCGCGCTGCTCGTATCTCGAAGTTGTCGCCTAACAGCGTTACGCCTGCGCCAACCTCGGTCACACGGCGCACCGGGTGATCTAGGCGCAGGCTTTGTCCTAGTTGGATAGCCAAAGCGTCGGTCACGCGCATCAGCCCGCCTTCGATGCGCAGCGCGCCTCCCATGGTGGCGAAGTCGAGGTCACTGCGTATCGCGCCCTCGCCATCCTCGAAGACAAGACGTCCAGACGCGTATTGTGGAAAGCTCCGCAGGCCGAAACGAGAAGCAAGAGCCAGCATGCGGTGGTTGTGCGGCCAAATCCAGGAGGGCCCTAGATCATAACCTTGCTGTGACAGCACCCGTCCGCCTGCGCGGTCGCGTGCTTCAAGAATTGTCACGTCACGCCCCTCGGACCGCAGCGCAGTTCCCAGCGCGAGGCCGGAAAGCCCGGCGCCGATGACACAGATCTCTGTTTCTTCCATCACACAGGATGGTCCGACACGTGGCGCAGATGCCCGGTCTTGAGCCAGACCCGCGCGCCGTCGTCTCCGGTCGTCGCTTCGAACGCGCTACCCACGGGCAGGCGCAGCCAGTCCCAGGCGGTCAGCGTTTCAACACCATTGGAAAGCGATCCAGCGATCACGAAGACCTCAAGGCCACCCGATGCGTCCAGGGATCGCGTCGTTCCCGCGGTCCAGCGCTCCATGGCTACATGTTCGCGGTCATCTTCATGCAGTTCGAGCGTTTCGACGCCAAGTGTTGTCTCGAACCAATCTTTTTTGTTGCTGTCAATCTGAACCTGCGTGCGATCGGCCGCGTCGAACTGGTGCAACTTGACGAGGATGGTCGCGCCGTCTTGCGAGGCAGGAGTGTGCGACGAAGTGGGCGGGTTGCGCACATACAAGCCAGTGGGAAAGTCACCGTCCTCATCCTGGAAGGTGCCATCAAGCACGAGGTATTCCTCCCCGCCGTCGTGGGTGTGTGCGGAAAAGGCGCTCCCGGGCTCGAAACGCACGATGGTGGTTGCCCGGGCGACCTCGTCGCCAATCCGGTCTAGCATCCTGCGTCGAACCCCAGGCATGGGGGACTCGACCCATTTGTTCTCATTAAAGCGCACGAGAGCCCTTTGGCTGAAATCTGCATTTAGATGCATTGTCTGTAGCCTACCCTTTATTTTACCCAACGCCCACAGACAACGATATTGGATCTGAACCGCAGTGTTTCAAGCGTGCCTGACATTTACCCCTGATGGCCACTCGGCCGGCGTGCCGAATGCCACGAACCTGTCGCGTGTTCAACCAGCGCGGCAGATGGGTCTCAGCCCATTTTCCAACGCGGGTCGTTGCCAAGTGCGTTCGAACCGTGCCGCTGCAGCCCGCATCGAAAAACCTCCAGGATTCCGAACCTTCGCTGCAGTATTCACGAATGTCGGCTGTGCGCAGAAAGCGGGTTTTGCAAAATTGAAAAGCGCGGGCGGCTTACAGGACACGTCTGGCACAGAGCGGATGAGGTGGGTGGCTCCTGCTCCACCGGCATCGAATGTGCCAAAGTGCAGTTATCATTGACTGCTGGGAAAGGAGCCACCCAATGACAGTAAAGACCGTCGGCCTGGATTTGGCCAAGGATGTTTTTCAAGTGCACGGCATTTCAAAGAACGGCCGTGTGATCTTCAATAAAGCCATCAAACGCGCGAAGCTGCTCGCCTTCTTTGAAACGCTTCCGCCCTGCCGGGTCGGGATGGAAGCCTGCGGGTCGTCCCATCACTGGGGCCGCCAGCTACGCAAATTGGGGCACGACGTGAAGCTCATGCCCGCTGGCTACGTCAAACCTTACGTGAAGCGCGGGAAGAACGACGCTGTTGACGCTGAGGCAATCTGTGAAGCGGTTCGGCGCCCAGCCTCGCGGGCCAGCCCGACGAGTTTGCGCCGTGCCTTCTCGTAAAGCCGGGCATCGGTGGGATGCGCGATGTTCTTTTCCATCACCGTGGTGTCGACGGTGACCTTCTTCAGGTGGTCGTCCTGCACCGTCCCGGCGCGCTGCCCAGCCCTGATCGTCTCGGTCAGCAGCCACTCCACGCCTTCTTCACCAATGCGGTTGCGCCAGCGGGTCATCGACGAGGCATCGATCGGCAGGCGATGTTGAAAGAAGGTCTCACCGCAGAAATGCTGCCAGTAAGGGTTCTCTGCCCATCGCGCCACGACAGCTTCATCGGACAGTCGGAACGCATGCTGGAGATAGAAGAGCCCCGCGACCAGGCGGGTCGGCGTGGCCGGACGACCGACCGAGGACGGGAAGAGCTCCGCCCATTCCCGCTCGAACACCTCCCAGTCGATCAGGGCGGCGAGCTTTACCAGTTCGTGGCGCATGTCGATCATCTCGACCAATCGTGCGCGAAGCAGATCATCCTGTTCCGGGGACGGTTTTCTGGGCTTCATATCGCAGCTCGAAATTGCAGGGTTTCAGCCGCAATAATGCCAAACGCTGCATCCAAAGCCTAAGGAAAAATCTGCATTATGCAGCAAAATCAGCAGGATGAGAGTTGTTCAGGATGAACTACTTATATATAAAAACACAAAGATGTGAGGCAAGGAGATTAAAGTATCACAATTAGTAATGGTTTTTAATAAAATATACGATGAAATTGGTTGCTCTGATATTGTATAGAAACTCATTAAAGATGAGATCTGAAAACTTTAACGGGAGATCGATGTGTCAAATTTCATTCGAAGTGCAACTGTTGCAACCTTCTTTATTGCGCCAGCTGTTCCTGCCATGGCCATGAATTGTGAAGAGTTCATGGTGATGAGTGAAGATGGAAGAAAAGGTGTCGTAATGGGAGTGATGATTGAGCGTGATTCTGCGGGAGGGCGCGAAGCTGCCCGCGACGATGCGAGACGGACTGATGAAGTCTATGAGGGCATGGTTGAACATTGTAAAACCAACTCAGAAGAGGACTTCCTTGCGGCCATGGATGCGATGCATCCATCGGCTTCTAATTAATACGTTTATCCCTTAGGATAATGGCAAGTGCGAAACCCTCGCCGATTTGGCTTCGGTGAGGGTTTCGGAAGTTCGTTTACTGAATGAGTTCTGATGACATGACCGGCGTCTAACCTAAGCCGTGCGCCACGGTGACCAGTTGCCAAGGTGATAAAAAATTTATGAACGTATCGGACATCCTGCTCGAAGTTCTTGCCGCGCATGGGGTGCAGCACCTCTTTGGTATTCCCGGCGACGCAATCAATGACGTGACCGATGCGTTGCGCCGGCAAGACCGGATCCGCTTCATCGGTGTCCGCCATGAGGAAACCGGAGCGCTTGCCGCTTCGGTTCAGGCCAAGCTGACTGGCCGGCTAGCCGCCTGCGTGGGCACGTCAGGACCCGGCGGCATCCGTTTCTTGAATGGACTTTACGACGCTCGAATGGACCATGCTCCGGTGATAGCTATCACCGGTCAGGTGGCGACTGGCGTTCTAGGTACCGAGGCCCACCAGGAAGTACGGCTTGACCGGCTGTTCGCCGATGTCGCTGTCTACAGCCAGACCGTCACCACCAAAGCTCAGGTTCCCGATGTTTTTCTCGAAGCGTGTCAAGCGGCGATCGCCCATCGCGGGGTGGCGCATGTGTCGATTCCGCCAGATGTCTCTGGGGGAAAGTTATCTTTCGATGCGGGTCATCCGATCAAGGCGGCGGCGGCGGGTCGAATTTCTCCGGTTGCGGCTGATTGTGGCGCGGCGTTGCAACTGATCAACAAATTTGAACGCATCGTTATTCTAGCCGGGATCGGCTGCCTCGAAGCGCAAGAGGAATTGCTAGCCTTTGCCCAGGCGGTGAAGGCACCGATTGTGCGTAGCCTGAAGGCCAAGGAAATAATTGACGACGATCACCCGCAATGCGCGGGTGGGCTCGGCCTTCTGGGCGGCAAGCCTGCCGTCCAAGCGATGGATCGATGCGACCTGCTGGTCATGGTGGGGACCAATTTCCCCTATCGCGACTTTTATCCACGATCCGCGAAGGTGATCCAGATCGACATCGAGCCCACGCGGATCGGACGGCGGCACCCGGTTGATGTGGGACTGGTGGGTCACTCAGGCCCAACTCTGGCGAGTTTGGCCGAGGGGGTCGAAGGCTCGCGATCAGGGGCTTTCCTGAAAAAAATCCAATCGCAGATGGCCATCTGGCGTAAAGGGCGCGCCAGGGAGG
Source organism: Roseovarius sp. D0-M9 (assembly GCF_037083805.1). Lineage (NCBI taxonomy): Bacteria > Pseudomonadati > Pseudomonadota > Alphaproteobacteria > Rhodobacterales > Roseobacteraceae > Roseovarius > Roseovarius sp. D0-M9. The sequence continues at coordinate 7,991 of NZ_JBAPKZ010000061.1, forward strand.
AGGCGTCGGACGCAACTCCGATCCATCCGGCGCGACTCTTGTTGGCTGTATCGAAGGTCGCGCCCGATAACGCCATCTTCATTGCCGATACCGGAACCTCAACTGCCTGGGCGGCACGAAATCTGCATATCCAGTCGGAGCAACGGTTCACACTCTCAGGCGGGCTTGCCACAATGGCGATCGGCCTTCCGGGTGCAATCGGAGCGCAACTGAGCTTTCCTGACCGTCGCGCCATCGCAATCCTCGGGGACGGGGCATTCTGTATGCTGTCGGGTGATCTGGTGACGGCAGTTCGCTATGAACTGCCGATCCTTGTGGTCGTGCTCAAAAATGCCAAGCTCGGGTTTATCACCTTAGAGCAGGAGGCAAAGGGTCTGCCGGATTGGGGCACCGATATTCTAATCCCCGATTTCGTCGCGCTGGCGAAAGCCTGTGGCGCAGCGGGATTTCGCGTAACCGAGGCGGGCCCCGCGGTGGTCGAGGTCATCGTGGACCCCGATGCATTGATCATGCCGCCGACGATCGGTGCGTCTCAAGCGTGGCATTTTGGTCTAGCAAAGCTGCGGGAGGCGCTCGGGCAGTGATGCACGTCCGCTTTTTTGAGGAAAATTAGCATCATTAAGATGAGGAGGCACCGATGGAGCTAAGCGAAAGACAAACCGCCATGTGCACGGAAAACCGGACCGATTTTTCCGACCTGCGCGCGGTATTTTTTAATTGCACCCTGAAACATCCCGACCAGGCGTCGCATACGTCCCTGCTGATGGGCAGCGCAGCCGAAATCATGCGTAAGAGCGGCGTAACGGTGGACGAGATCCGCATGACCGCGCACAAAATTGCGCCAGGCGTTCAACCCGACATGCGGGAGCATGGCTGGGACCACGACGACTGGCCGAACCTGTGGCAGAAGGCCGAGTCAGCAGAGATCGTGGTCATCGGCACGCCTATCTGGCTTGGCGAGCAATCGTCCGTGTGCCGACTTCTGATCGAACGCCTCTATGCGATGTCGGGACGTCTGAACGACAAGGGGCAATCCATCTTCTACGGCAAGACTGGTGGCGTAGTCGTCACCGGCAATGAGGACGGGATCAAGCATGTGGCGATGAGCGTGCTCTATTCTCTGCAACATCTGGGTTACGTCATCCCGCCGCAGGCCGACTGCGGCTGGATCGGCGAGGCGGGCCCAGGGCCCAGCTATGGCGACGATGGCGCAGGTTTCGATAATGAATTCACGCAGCGCAACACCACGATTATGACTTGGAATCTGCTGCACATGGCGCGGATGCTGAAGGACGCTGATGGCCTCTCCAGCCATGGAAATGACCGAAGGGCGTGGTCTGCTGGGTGCCGGTATGACTTTGAAAATCCCGAACACAGGAGCTGAGGCCGAAGGTAAGGTTAGAAACTCGCCATAGACGGCCATATTACCTGGCAAGCACAGCCACGAAATCAAGTTGGCTAGCGAACTGGCCCCTATTTCGAGCAAGCACGTTTGCCCGACCAAGGAGGCTTAAGGCTATCCTTAAACACGTGCTCGGAGGCTACCAAGGAGTGCATCTCGGCGTCATCAAACCGGCCATTTAGGCATCACGCAGTTTTTGGAGCGTTTGAAGGCCAGTAATGCGGGATTTCCCCTCCATTCGCGATGTGGGCAGACTGGTCCGATCCCATGCGCAATTTTCAATTGTCTTTCCCGAAAATTGCCTGATGACTGTGCCAATGTCATTCACCAAGGGACAGAAGTGCTCAGATTACATTACGCTCCCGACAACGCCTCTTTGGTTCTACGCCTCGCGCTGGAGGAAGCAGGGCTGCCCTATGAAACCATTCTGGTGGACCGCTCGGTTCAGGCTCAGAAATCACCGGAATATCTCGCGCTTAATCCTACGGGACTTATACCGACCTTGATCACGCCGCAGGGCCCATTGGCGGAGACAGCCGCCTGCCTTCTTTGGCTCTGTGACACCTATCCCGAGGCAAATCTCGGGCCGCTGACCGGCGATTCAAAACGAGGCATGTTTCTGCGATGGTTGTTTTTCCTGTCCAATACCGTCCACGCCGATCTGATCCGCCTTTTTTATCCGGATCGCTACGTGGCCGAGGAAATATTCGAAGTTCATCATGCCACAATGGCTGATCGTCTCTCCGTCCACTTCTCGATCCTCGATGCCGCTGTTCGGGCTGAACCGGTGCTTTTCGCGCCGTCCTCTGCACTCGCTATGTATATCGGCCCCGTTCTGCGCTGGTCTGCCCTATATCCCAAGTCCGGTAGCCGCTGGCTACGCTTGCAAGATTATCCTGCGTTGCACGACCTGATCAGGTCGCTGGAAACGCGTTCCAGCGTTCTATCGGCAGCCGCTGCCGAGGGCCTCGGCAACGCCCCATTTTCTAAGCCACTGCTTCCCATTCCACCTGAAGGTTCGGCAACATGACTTGTCCAAATTTCAACGGCTTTTGTCTTCCATCTTGAACCTTATAGGCTCTCGATCCACGCTGCGCTTCAAGTAATGAGTTCACCCTGAACAACTTCCACAGCACTGATTTTGCTACATAATACTGCATTTTTATTGGGTTTTTGATGCAGGATTTGATATAATTGTGGTCATAACCCTGCAATTTTGAGCCGCGCTATGAAGCCCAAAACACCTCTTCCGGAACAGGATGATCTGTTGCGCGCACGATTGGTCCAGATGATCGACATGC
>NZ_JBAPKZ010000062.1:0-10652 GCF_037083805.1 Roseovarius sp. D0-M9
CAGAACACGTCGTTCATCCAGGTTCAATTTGCGGTAGGGGCGTCTCATCACATCCTCCTGATCTGCATCAGAAATTTATCCAGTGATGCAATCCAAAATGGAATGTGCCGGCTGCAATCCAAGCTACGTATAATGTTGATTATGTAACGGGTAAGCGTTCATATCGCATTATCCAAGGCAGAGATCGGCTTGGAGAATGCGGGATCATTGACCTTCGAGATTGGTATCGGTTCCATTTTCGCCAGATGGCCCGCCCGAGGTATTTCGATGCGCGGAGAACCTCGTTCCGGGTGATCGCGCCCGCCGTCGAAGGCTTCCACGGTCTGGTGTTCTTGCGGGGCGGGATGACTGCGTGGGCGTCTTGGTCAGCGACGGCGTCGTGGCACTTGCGCGTATCATACGCGCCGTCCCCGGTGTCCTATCCGATTTGCTCGTCCGCCGGGATCCGGTTGAGCAACTCCCGCAGCATCGGCGCGTCAGCGCCACTTCTTCCAGTGATTTTGATGGCATGGATTGCGACGTGGGCTGGCGGAAGACGGGGCAGCTCGATTTTGCACTTTTTGTGGGATTTCTCACCTTTCTGCCCGTCCGCGTTTTTTTCTGACTGCAGAGATACTCATGTTTTCCTTGCCACCTCACCGGGGTGGTAGCGCGAGGTAACGGTATTACCGGGCGCTTCCCATTACCAGGATTGGAATCCGCATCATGGCACAAAAGCCAAACTCGAACACGTCACTGGAAAAAACGATCCGCGACGCCATTCAAAAGATGGTCGCTCGAGGCGAATCTGTCACGAACGAAAAGGTCCGTGACTTGATCGGTGACGGCTCGTACCGCAACATCAGGCCCCTCGTGGAGACGGTCAAAGCGGAAATCGAAGCAGAAGAGCATTCTGCCCGGACCGCTCCCGAGATGCCCGAAGATTTTCACGATGCGGCATTCGCGATGTGGAGCACTGCGTGGGATCTCGCAGATAGCACCAATGCCGCAGAACGTCGCAGCCACTCCGCCGAGATCGGCAGGCTGGCGGCCGAGCGGGATGACTGGATCTCCATTTCGGAAAAATTGGAAGACGAGCGCGACGAAGAGACAAAGCGTGCCGTCGATGCTGAGGCCGACCTTGAGGGCGCCAAGACGACAATCCGTGACCGGGAACTTGAACTCGCTGAGCTGCACGGCAGGCTCGCCGAGCGCTTGGGCCAAGAGAGTGCCTCGAAGGCCACGAAAAATCGCCGCAAGCCTGCTGCCCGGGAGGCGAAACCAGACCCTGCGGAGAACAGTGTTCAGCTCGACATGTTTCCGGAACTTTGCGGACAGCCCGACGATCCAGAGGCCATCGCGGCGGAGTAAGCCCCTGTTGACCGACATTTTCCAGTGTCAGGCGAGGCTGGTGCAGCGCTGACGTCAGCGATGCGGCCATGCACGCCAGCAAGGCGGCAACACCGGCTCCGGTATCTGTGCGGATGCTCCTGTCGATCCGAGACGATGGAGGCGGAGCTGCGCACCCCGAAGCGCGCATCCCATTCAGCACGAAATTCAGGATCGTGCCCCCGCCAAAGCTCCCACGAAAACATCCGCCTCCGAGAAAAACTTTTCCGCCGGTAGAAAACGAACCCAGATCTTTCTCAGGACGCAAACACGAAAGGCCCAAACGGAACCAACATCGATCCACTCAAAGAAATCCCGGATCGACGCCATTTGAACAGACCGCGTCCCATGACGGCGCCTGTCTCTCCCCCCTAACCCAAACCAACAAGGAAGATCAAAATGCTCCCTCAGATCAAAACTGCCTCCACAACTGCTTCCACCGACCTCATTGCGCCGGAAACGCAAGAACTCGTGCCGGCATACGTCTACCGCTGCGCTTCACCCATCGCGTCTGAACTGCCGCTCCTCGACAACGCCAATCCTGGCGAAATCCTGGCCCTGATTTCCGGCTACAAGGCCAATTTCGAGCAGCGTTCTGATTTGTATCGTGTACTCGAGGGCTTTTATGTCGCCGATCAGACGGGTCCTGCATTCAGGTTTTACGATCAACTTTCCGGCGCAAGCCGGGAGCAGGGCGCGCAGCTTGCGCTGGAACGCATTTTCCTGGGTGACGACATCCAAGACGATGTGCTTCGCCGCGAGATGGTCCCCGAGCCCATGTTCTATCAGATGCTCGTCGTCACATTCGCCGATGCGAGGATCATCATCGACAGCCGTGTCATTCGGGATCCGTTGGAGATCATGTACGCGCTCGAGGAGGATCCGGACTTGGCTCCGTGCGTGATCGAGATCTCCGGCGAGCAGGATGACCCGACACTGATCGCCAAGGCCAGACGCTATGTCGAGATTGTCCGTTCGCTGCTTCAGGAGCGCCAGCGCCCGGAGTCGCTCCACCTGGACCTCCGGCTTGGAAGCGAACACACAGTCAGCGCGATCCTGAATGGTGACGTCGCGACCCCTAACCTGCTCGAGATCGTGAAGCTCTTGTCAAAATCAGCCGCCGCATAGGCGGACCGGAGCATCCGGCATCACCCCATTCAAACTTTCACAAATACGGAGCGCCCAAGCATGCGTCTCAAGATCACTTCTCAGAACCATCCGAAAATCCAGGCCGCATTGGATGCAGTGAACGGCCGGGCAACGTCTTTCACCATCTGCAACGCCCACGAGCTTGATCGCTATGTTGCGCGCGCAGAGAAACAGCTCGCGAGGATACTGCCGAAGGGCGGCTGGAAAGGGGCCCGGGTAAAATGTATGCCCGCAGGCCCGTCCGCGAAATCGTACAAGTATGGCGCAAAGTCGACCGAGGTCTGGATCGAGCGCGGCGCGTCGGCGTGGTTCGTCGTCGGCATTTCCGAGGGGCGGGCCTATCCGCGGAGGCGGGAATACTGCGATGTTTCCCTCACCGCCGGGCAGACACGCGCTGCCACGCTCTATGCTGATAAGCGCCTGCACATCGACTTTGGGACGCAGGATATCAAGGATGATATGTCGAACCATGCGCGCGTCGCGCTCGAAGCGAATGCCCGCAAGCTGGCTGGCATCGCATGAAGCATTCCCTCCCGGCCCCGCCAGCGCCGGGAGGGCTACTGACATGCGACTGAAATTTTATCCAGCTGCGCAGCAAGCAAGATTTGAAAACCTGGATAGACCTGACGATGGCGCGCCAAGACTCAGATGAGGCGAACCGCCCTGTGTCACACTCGTCGGGGTCAGAGGTTGCCGGGATCCATGTATCCACTGCTCATATGGACCCTGCGCCGCGCTGTCTACGAACGCGGAACGCTCACCTGTAGCGGGCCCGCATGACGGGCTTCGCACATTTTCCCGGGATGCCGTGCCCCATGGCATGGCTCATGTTGCGGAGTTGGAAATTTCCACTGCCAGGACGGCTTAGCCGGCTTCCAGGGCTTTTGACTGGGCCCACGCCGGTCTGGCGATAGCGTCGCTCGGGGCGGTTAACGCACTGATAGTGTTAATCAACGACAGTCGAACCATCTGAAAAGAAAGACCCCCTGAAGGCCTCGAAATGCCCGCGGGCAAACTTCAAGCCCCGGTCCAACGGATGCACTCGGATGCAAAGCCAGAAATTCCGGTTTTCTTTTTTCCCCCGATCCCAATCGACCAATCTTCTTCTCAGAGGCGCCCAAAAACGCCTCTCATCACTCAAAAACAAGGATCTGACCATGAACATCAACGACACCGCCCCGCAAGTCTCCGCGACTTCTGCTTGTCTGCTCGACATCGTAACCGATGCTCTGGAGGCAAAGGACCGCTTTCCCTGTCAGCGCCCTGTACTGGGCCTCCCAGGCAACCTCGACAATTGCGATGTGGCAGGGTTCTACCTCGAGCAGCGTCCTGGCGGCTGGGGAGCCAACATCACTTTTGACAATCTCCCGCCCGGCGCGCCACAAACTCTGGGCACGCCCGACGCGTCTCCGTTCCCGTCCAAGCGGCTGGCATTTATCGCGGGGGCGGCGCTTCTCTGCAAGATCCTCACGGGCTCCGAGGATTTGCCGTTCTTTGTCACGGCTGACAAACTGCTGGTCGCCGGCCACGGCACGGGCGGGTATTCTGGAGTGTTCGCAATGATGCGACCGCTTCCCTGGGCCCCATGAACTTGGGTCCTGGCGTCAGATGATTTGCCCATCATCTGTGAGGTAGTTCGCGACTGGGAACTCATCTTCGATGACGATCCGGAGTTTTCGGGCCGTCTGAAGGCAAAGCAGGCGACCCTGTCGCGATCTGGGCGCTGGCCTCCCGTCGTGGGATCGACGGGGGAGGCGTGAAATCGCCGGGGGACACGATCCCCCGCGCCCCAAAATACCGCGCAGATCAGCTCCTCCTCCCGTGGAGCCCTGCCCCCCGTTTTTTCGTGTCCGAGAGGCAAAGCTCCTTCGCCCGTTGCCGCGCGCGGCTGTCCACCGGTTTGGGCAGTCTGGAACATGACCATTGAGACCCTAAGAGCCCGCCCCTAAAGCGTTTCGCCTTTAACCTGAGACATCAGAGGCGAAACGCTTTAACCGGCGGGCGTCGACCTGATCCGCTCCCGCTCCTGCGCCCAGTCATCGCTCAGCGCGCAGCCTTCGCCGGCAATTGTGTAGTCTTCCTGGCTGCGGCGATTGTGATGGCCGAGCCAGGTGGCGATCTTCCTCGGGCTTTCACCGGGATCGATCCTGCGAAGGACATCGGCAGCGAGGGTCCGGAGCGGATGTGATGAGAGCGTCGCGATCTCCTTGATGAGCTCGCTGGGATGCCTCGCCGGGACAGGTTTGCGGGTGTGCCGCATCCAGCTGCATCCCTCGAGCGCGGCGTAGCGTTCGCCGAGCATCCGCTCGGGCCGGCCCGCCAGAAGCACGGCATCGAGCGCGGCATGCGTCTCGGGCCAAAGCCGGCTGAACTTCACCGCCTTACCGGTTTTGATCGACCGGTAGCGCAGCGACCAGGTGCCGTCCTCGCGACGTTTCAGCTCCCGGCCAATGCTCCAGGCGGCGATGTCGCCGGTGCGGGCATTGGTGTTGAGCGCGAGGAGCAGCACCGCCGCCTGCAGCCGGGACCGCTCTTCGGCGGCGCGCCAGGAGGTGCTTCCACGCTCGAAGGCCGCACACAGATCGAGCGCCTGGCCCAGCAGCCCATGCCATGTCCCGCCCTCCTCGGCGAAGCTATCGAGCTTGAGGTCCTTCCGCTTCGGCGCTCTGCTGGCCCGGGCCTTCCACACGGCAAAGATGTCCGCAAGCCCGTCGCGCGTCTCCCGGTCTGCGTCGAGACACTGCGCAAGACGCCGGTAGGCGCCGAGATAGTTGCGCACCGTGCGCGGTGAGAGGCCTTGGGCAGAGAACGTCTCACCGAGCAGGAGCGCGCGGAGGCGGTCGGGGGTCGGGGTCAGCCCGAGCTTGGCCAGCTCCCGTGCGCAGCGGTTGAGACTGTTGATATGACGCCTGGCGGTGGATGCCTTCGGGCTCTCCGCGACGAGACGGGCATAGGCCGGGTGCCAGAGGGCTGGCCAGCACTCCGGCGGCCCGGCTTCGACGAGAGAGACAGCTTTCCGGGGGTGGGACCGCACCGCGCCTTGCCGCCTCTTGTACCAGGCCTTGCGGGCCACGCGGCCCTCGGCGAGCGACATCTCCGGCGCGAAGCGCTCGAGCGTGCGCAGCAACGCGGCGAGCGTGGACTCGCTCGCCGCCGCCGCATCGAAACAGGCCCGCGGCGGGCAGTCATAGTCGCGGCGGCGGGCGCGCAACTCTTTGTAGAACCGCTCCAGCACATCGATGGCGCCGGGCTCTATCTTGGCGGGCGCACGGGACATGGCGGCGCGCACGGCCGGCGGTATCCTGCGCGCCGCGCGCAGTTTCGCCAGGACTTGCTCAGGTTTGGGCATTGGGATCTCCTCAGATTCCGTAGGTGTTGTAGGCGTCGGCGCGGGCTTCGGCTGCCACGCCGGCGGAGTCGTCGGCGCCGTATTTCTCGCGCACGATGTCTTCGCTGGAGCCGAGCAGCGCCGCGGCGCCGGCAAAGTCCCCCGGGTGCCGCGCGAGCCAAATCACCGCGGCGGTGTGCCGAGCCTGATGGCTGGTCAGGCGCAGCCCGACGATCTCGGCGCCCGCGTTCCAGGCTTCGGCAAACCAGGCGCCGCTGACGCAGCCCGTCGGCAGGTCGAGGCCGGCGCGGAGATTGCGCGGCGTGGCCGTGCCCGGAAACAGGTAGCAGCTGTCATTGATCTGGCGGGTCTCGATGTAGCGCGGGCGCAGCTCCTCGATCCACCAGCGCAGGATTGCAGCATCCTGGGCGCGGATGACAAACTCGATCTTGCGCAGGTTCTTGACCTCGCCCTTGGGGGTCAGCGAGACATAGTCCCGTCCCTCCTCCCGCAGGGTCCGGGCCTGCAGCCTGACGCGGGTGTCCGGATCGCGCACCGCGCGCAGCCGCTCAAACAGCACGTTGGCCCGTCGTCGCGGTCGGCAGAGCTGCAATGCCCAGATCGCGGCCGCCGCCCCGAGTTTGAGCGTCTCGAGCCGCCTGGCCTGGGGCATCGTGTCCCAGGCCTGGAGCCGGGCCCGCACCTCGGCCTCGATCAGTTCGGGCGCGGTGACGATCCGCCGGTAAAGCGCCTCGCCCCCATCATGCAGCGTGTCCACGAGCGCATCGGCGCTCTTCGACAGGCCCTTGACGTAGGGGTTGTTGACCTCGGCCTGGCGGGTCGCGCGCAGGACCTGGAGCGAAGCGGCCAGGCCGGGGTCCCGCAGTCCCATCCCGGCGAGTTGGATCAACCCGGTGAACCGGCCTTTCAGTGTCGCGGTCTCGTTGAGGTCCCGCACGCGGCCAGCCTTTGCGGCGACAGCATGCACCTCGATCGCCGCTTCGAAATGATCGAGCGTCAGAAGCTCGGCAAGGCTTTCCGGCCAGCAGCCGCGCCGCATCGCCCCGCGATAGAGCCAGCTCAGATGTCCCTGCTGACCCTCAACCCACTTGGCAGGATTTGTGATATCCTTGGCGCGCTCGGCATTCACCTCACGCGCCACCGCCTCGGGGTCCTCCCCGGCCTTGATCCGCGCCAGCGCCGCGTCAGCTTGGGCGGAGGTCTGTTGCAGCAGGGCTTTGAGCACGGCGCTCGCCGAGGCGCGCAGGCCGGGTGGCAGATCTGGCCAGAAGACTGGCTTGTCCCGTCCGGGTACGCGCAGCGGCTCCCGGGGCAGGCAGGCCGCGACCTCCGGCGGCAGCTGCGGCGCCATCTCCCGCAACGCGTCGGCGTAGGCCAGGGCGCTGCGAAAGCTCCGGCGCTTGCCCGAGGGCATCTGCGCGAGCACGGCCCCCGCGTCCGCCGGGACAAGATCGCGGAAAGCCATGCCGCGGAACTGCTTGGCCAGGCTGGCGATCGCCGCGCCGCGGCCTTGCGGGAAGAGATCGCCCCGCGCAGTGAGACCCTCGTTGTCGCGCACCCACTCCCCGACACAGATGAAATCGGGATGGGTGACCGGCGCCGGACCCGTTTTTTGTGCCGCAAGGAAGGCCTTGAGCGCGGTGCGGATGCGGGAATTGGTCTGGCCCTGCGCCGTCGCCGGCACCCTGGCCTTGGCGAAGAGCGCTTCGCCGGCCGGCGCGATCCGGTCCTCGAAAACCTTCAGGTCCGCGTCATACTCGATGAGATCCTCGATCTCGTCGAGGCGCAGCCGCTTGGGCAGCTTATCAATTTCGAGCCGGGTCTTGTAGGGCGCCTCTTGCGCCTGGGGAGACTCGTAGAAGTCCAGCATTGTGAGCATTGTTGTCAGCATGTCGTTGTCCTTGGGTTGCCGGAGAGTTTCCCTCTCCACCAGGGAGAGAGGGAAAATCTCGCGGCATTCCAAACGGACCGACAAAATATGTGTCTCATCTGCCCCGAGACGTGCAGCGTGCGGGGCCCGGATCGCGGGTAGCCTCGGCGAAACGCGGGACATAGACATCGAGGACAGCGCGATGACGCAGGGCCAGCCGGGTCACCGGAGACTCCGGCGCCAAGGGCCTTCGATTTCATCACCACAAGATTTCCGAGGACCACGGCCGGGACCTATATCCCGATCATGATGACATCCGCCCTGCCCTTCCTCACCGTCTCCCGCTGCGCACGCCACCTCGATATCTCGACGCGGACGGTCTACAAGATGATCAAGTCCGGCGCGCTGCCGGCCGAATTGTTTGGCTCCTACGTCATCGACTGGCCGAATGCCTGGGCCTGCGAGCAGGGTCCGACGCCGCGCGATGCGCTCTACCCCCGCTACATGAGCGACCTGCTCTCCCGGCAGGGGCTCGCAGCAAAAACGCACCGGTCGCTGCGCACGGTCGATCGATGGCTGGCGGAGGGCCTGCCGACGCGCAACGTCCGGGACTCGGTGCGTCTCAACGCGCTCGACGCGGCCGACTGGCTGGCCGGCCGCTACGGATGTGAGGTGTCGCTTCGGAAACTGCGCGCACATGCCGTCGAGACCTGTGTCGACCTCACCCAGGCCACCTGAAGACATGAATCTTCGCTCACCATTTCACTGCGCGCCCGCCCGGCTCCGGCGGGCGCGGCGCGTTCAGCGCAGGCTTGCAGAGGGGCTGGAGCTTGGCAGCGGCTTTCCAAGCCTTGCATCGGTTTTCTGCTTCAAGGCGGCAGTTTCCAAGAACACCGCCATGCATAACGCCAATTTATGCACGGGGGCGTTTTTGGAACTGGCAGCGGATTTCTGGCAATGGCACGGGTCTTCCGCAGGACGGATTGGAACCGCGTGTCTCGCGCAATCATCCTGGCGTCTGCCCGGCTTGTTTGCGGGGCAGACGTGTCTGAACAGTCGAACATATGAGCTCTGCTCCTTGGCGGCAGCGTCAAGCACGGGGGGGGCGATTGCGACGCCCGAGGATCACGCCTGGGTGCGATCCCGCTCCCGCGGCGGCTGACGGAAAAGATGACAGGATCGCGGGCCGCGGTCGCGGTCATTGCTCTCGGGCAGTCGCCCGAGGATCGCGGTGCCCCACGCGGCCGAGACCCCGAAGCCCGGGTCGTCCAACGGCACGATGGCCCGGCGCTCGGACTCGAACCGCGTCGGTTTGCGGATCCCGGCACAGCGCAGGTCGCGCGGGTCGTCGAGAACCACATCCTCGGGGCCGCGCCGTCGCAGCCGCCCGGTGCCGAACACGATCTCCGCGCAACGGGCACCGTCAATCTCGTGAAGCGCAACCACGAGCGTCGGACGGGTTTTCGGACTCTCGTCGGGCGCCGGGTCGATCAACGGCCACGTATAGGCGACAATATCTCCGGCGCAGAGATCGAGCGTCCAGTCGATTTCGGTTGGTGCAAAGCAGGGCATCAGAGTTCTCCATTTCGTTGAATTTTCCGACACTCACCCCGGTGCCTACCGGACATCGTCCGCGGCGCGCGTCACAACGCTGCGCGCCAAGAGCGATGGCCAGAAGCTCCACGATAGAAACCAGGCGCGCCTTCTGCCCGCCTGGTGGAAAGCCGGCGGGTTTATCGGAATTCCTCGACGTGAACCGCACGACGCAATAGCTGTGACGGCGCCGGATACTTCAAATAAAGGCGCCGTAGCATCTCCTGTTGCTGTTGCCCGGACAGATCAACAGACCCCAGAAGCGCGTCGGCGGCGGCCCTCCAGAAACGGGACGACGGCGCGATCATTCGGATGGACTGCGTCGTGTGAGTGGAGCGCTCGACGATTTCAATGGTCAGCCCCCACGTGGCGTTCCGTGTCAGGCCACCCGCATGCAACAGCGCATGGGTCAAGCGCTCACGCTCGTCTGCAGCGGCCAACCCGAGAGAGACCGGGGCATCAAGGACCATTCCGCCGATCTTGAAAAGAAAGATCGGGAAAGACCCGGCACGGGATCTGACATTCACGAGAGCGATTTTGATCTTGCCGTTTTGCGCTGCCTTGATCTCCGTATCCGTAAGATTTGCGACCTGGATTTTGGCAGTTGCAAGTAAATCCGGTCCGTCGCCGTCAATGGTCATGACGGCACCATCTTGGGCGAGAATCGGAGAGGGCGATGGCTGCCCACAGGCGAGAATAAACATAAAAAGTTCCTTTAGGAGGTTGCATTTAGAAGGTTGCACTGGGTTTTGACTGAGGCAGCACTGCGCCTCTGATGGAACATTGGAAGGACGGTTGAGATCCGGAAACGAAATCAGCGAGAAAAGGAAATTTCTTGCAAAACGGTCGATGTCCCCGACGTTCAATTGCCTCCTTTTGTGATAGATCGGTGACGACTCCCGGGGACGGCAACGTGATGCTCGCCCCGTCGTAATCAGCATATTGGTCGATCCGGTTTCTCGCGGAAGACGACGGCGCATGTTTCCTGATGTTTGGAGGAACAGGATCGAGGGCCGGGCAATCCAAATGCACCCACATGCATTGTTGGGGCATGCGCGTTAGGGTCCAGATGCCGCCATGCGGTCACGAAAATCGTCAAGACCGAGGTGGCTACCCGTAAACTGGTGCGGCCTCCTGCTCGGCCGATGAGGCTCAATAATCCCTCTGACGTCGCTGTCAGATCGGCGGGGAATTTCTGCGACCTTGCGGGGAATAATTGGTCCCTTCTCGTTCCGTGTGGGTAGTCGGGCGCACCGGTGCTTGAGCCGCTCCCATATTTCGTGCCTTCGGTAGGCGCGTCCGACGCGGAGACCTCAGCCATCG
>NZ_JBAPKZ010000063.1:0-10473 GCF_037083805.1 Roseovarius sp. D0-M9
CCGGTCGGCTCAAGCACCTGCCCGCGTCACCCTACGACACAACATCTGGTGTGGTCGTGAACTGACCGGAGACCCGCACACCCACACAAACCGCGAAGAAGCCGAAAATATATGAGAGCGCCCGCCAACCACATGCGAACTGCCCCTCTTTGTCGAAATTCATCATTGGCATTCTGGAAATCTTCCGTTCCACCCTTCAAATATTTCTCAGCCTCAGCCAGCGTCAACTCAGCCATAATCCAACTCCAACCGAACTACTTTGGGATTTCTGTCTCCTGACAAGAAATCGCCCCATGCCGCCATCATTTGCCGCCGCTTCTCCAATTGATCGCCGCGTCGGTACGCAGCCTCTACCGAGTTGCCAACCTTATGGGCTAACGCAATCTCGGCCAACTCACCGGGGTAGCTCGTTCGCTCTGCCACCCAATCGCGGAAGGTAGACCTAAGCCCGAGGTAGTACGGAACGCACCGCAAAGATGACGGAGCCCGTGCCGCCGTGCTTGCCCGCCGCGTCAGTGTCGCGCCCATAGCAATCCATCCCCCCGAACCGCACGCAGGCTTCATTGAAATTTTTTCGGAACGCTTCGGTGCCAAACGCTGTTGTTTGGCGGCAAACCATGCGCGGCCGGGGGCAATCACGCAAACCGGCGTTGGACCAAGATGGATCGCTTCACGCAATGCCAATTGACGCAGACATGACAGAAAGCACAGCCGAGAATCCGAAGGGGAGGTCCGAGACGCCTTGGGCAGCACCACGGACGAAAGGAATGACCGATAGGCGCGGCGGGCGGCCTCATGGCGGAACACTTCCCATCAAGGGGGGGCGTCTGGTGACCAAATGGAGGTGCACAGCAGAGCGGTGACAAATCCCATGACACAGAACCCGAATCCGCATCCGGTGAGACGCAGTTTGCACGTCCCCGGCACCGAGCAGATCCGCGACAGTCGGGAATGGGTCGCCGTCCTGTCGGCCTACCGGGAGCCATCGCTCTGGCGCAGCCTGTGGGAAATAGGCGTCACCGCGGGTCCGTTTCTGGCGCTGTGGGCGCTCGCGTGGTGGAGCACCAATGTCAGCTATGCGCTGGCCGCCTTCCTGTCGATTCTGAACGCGGCGTTTCTGGCCCGGCTTTTCATGATCCAGCATGATTGCGGACATGCGTCATTCTTCAAAAGCCGCTCGCTGAACAATTGGACCGGGCGGGCCATCGGCGTGCTGACGCTTACCCCCTACTACGTTTGGCGCCGCATGCACGGCGCGCACCATGCGTCGACGGGCAATCTGGACAGGCGCGGGATGGGCGACGTCCTTACCCTGACTGTCGAAGAGTTTCGCGATCTTTCGACCTTTGGCCGTCTTCGCTATCGCCTTTACCGCCATCCACTTGTTCTTTTCGGCGTTGGTCCGTTTTACCTGTTCTTCCTCCAGAACCGGCTACCAGTCGGCTTCATGCGGGATGGGTGGCGGTACTGGATCAGCGCAATGGGCACCAATCTGGCGCTGATTGCCTTGCTGGGGATCGTCGGCTGGTTGGGCGGTGCGAAAGTTCTCATTTTCGTCTTCCTGCCCATGATGCTTGTCGCCGCGTCGATCGGGGTCTGGTTGTTCTATGTTCAGCATCAATTCGAGGAAGCGCACTGGGATCACGAAGCCGACTGGCGGCTTCACGATGCCGCCCTTCATGGCAGTTCGCACTACGTTTTGCCCGGCATCCTGCCTTGGCTCACCGCCAACATTGGCGTGCATCACGTTCACCATCTTCAGGCCCGTGTTCCCTTCTACCGTCTGCCGGAGATCCTGCACGATCATCCACAGCTGGCTGTGGCGCAGCGCCTCACGCTCCGGGAAAGCCTGAACTGCGTAAGCAAACAGCTGTGGGACGAGAAGACACGGCGGATGATCTCCTTTGCGGATGCCCGGGTGCCAAATGTGGTCTCGCAAACGCGGCACCCGCAAACATGTAACTCTGGAGCAAGACAGGATGAATGAAGGATATCAATATCAGCCGGCGCACGCCGCCCACCGGCGAGACGGCCTTACACGGTTCAGACAGGCAGGGACCCTATGCCATCAGGGCGACGGCGTCATCAGCACGGGTCGTACGGAATGCACCCCACCGGCAGAACAATCTGCTAGACTAGGGGTGCAACCCAAGATGGAAGAGGGGCGAGCTGCCTCGCCTCACCAGCAGTGAGACCAGAGCAATTTTCAGCAGGGAAATTGATCTGCGTCATAGTCGTGGCAACGCGGTGACTTTATGAGCAGTCGCCAAGGGGGGATACGGGGATGTCTCAGCTGACCAGAATTCACGAGGTTATTCGTCACAATCGACTGGAGCGCGACGCATGGTATCTCGTGCACCATCCAAGCGGCAGACGGTATGTTCTGTTCGAAACTTCGGCCATGGAAGATACTCCAGGTCAGTTCAAACCGACGTGGAAACGCGAGATTCCGGTTCAAACGATTCTGGTGCAGAACAATGAACTGTCCCAAAAATTGAAATCGATTCTGGAAGCGTAGGCGCCGCCGTTCCTTGCAATTGCGGCCTGCCGAACACACCAAGTTTCAAGGGACCATTGCAGGTCATACAAAACAGGGTCACGCTTTTCGTGCCCTGCGCGTCCTTTGCCGAGAGGCTCGGAACGCATGTCGGCTTGAACCAGCCGCATCGTCGAAAGGGTGCAGCCGCACGCCACGGCGCAGTTCTCCATTGCACCAAACGACCTCGGTTGCTGCGCGCTGAGCGCCAGAAACGGGCCGTGAAGGCGTCTTGCGGAACACGGCAGAACCGCCGTCCCCGCGGCTCTTTACTTGGAAATCGCGCTTTGCCAGATCACCATCAATGATAGTAGCATCCGACGTAGGTGCTCCCTACTTCCATGAGGCGTTCGCCAGGCATCACTTTGGCAACCATACGGTCGTGAGGAGCTATACACGCCATCAACGCAAGTTCGACAAGACGGAGGCGATACAATGAACGAGAAACAGCCCACGGTTTCCTTTACGCAGATGAAGGACGGAACGCGCGCGGACTACGAGTTGCTCGAGACGCTTGAAAAGCCGTTCCTGGCGGGCACGGCCGACCGTCTGTTGAAGGAACTCGCCGCGCAGGCGGAGGAGACCCTGTCGGGTTACAGGATCACCCGGCTGGAACACGGGTTGCAGGCGGCCACCCGCGCCCGGCACGACGGGGCCGACCTGGACTGGGTCGTGGCAGCGCTTTTGCATGACATTGGCGACAGGCTCGCGCCGCAGAATCACGACCGGATGGCGGCAGAGATCCTGCGCCCTTATGTCCGCGAAGAAGTGTCTTGGGTCGTCGAGCATCACGGCATCTTCCAGATGGCCTATTATGCCCACCACTTCGACTGGGATCCCGAGGAACGTCAGCGGTTCAAGGATCATCCCTGCTACCAGTCCTGCGCGGACTTCTGCGAACGATGGGATCAGTCGAGCTTCGATCCCGCCTACCCCATGGACCCGCTGGACAGCTTTGCCGAGGACGTGCGGACGGTCTTTGCGCGCAAGGCATACGACCCGGATGTCCTGCGCACCGGCGTCGTCACGGGGCTTCCCGACCCGGTACATTGACGGGCGCCGCTGGCGCGGCTCATGGCCCGCGACTGGCCCTCTGTCGGCTGGTGGAGCGCCGGCGCGAGCGCGTCGGGCGCCAGCGCACAACTGGGAGAGATTTATCCCGCCTGCTGAACACGCCGCGGCAAGACGGCGTGATGTTTCTGGTGTGCGAAACGGTGGCACTATGACCATTAGGCAGGATGCGCGCCGTCCGCGTTTGAGCCAGCGCAAAGCAGCACCCATCTCTGCCTGATACCACCGCCTTGCACCACGATTTTCAGGATGAGGAAAGACTTGCGATCATCCGCAACACAGGAGTGAGAGACCATGTTCGATTTTTCGGGAAAAACGGCAATCGTCACCGGGGCCGCGTCAGGGATCGGTGAGGCGATCGCCAAGGAGCTTTCCGCCTGCGGTGCTTATGTCATCGTGTCCGACCTGCACGATAACGACTGCGCCAAAACCGTTGCCGACATTCAGAACGACGGCGGCAAGGCTGCCGGCTTTGCCGCGGATGTCGCTGATGCGGAAGCGATGGAAGCGCTGGTATCCTTTGCCGAAAAAGAGACAGGAGCCCTGCATCTGGCCGTGAACAATGCGGGTATCGGTGGCGCCCAAGCGACGGTGAGTGAATACCCGCTGGACGCTTGGAGGCAGGTCATCGACATCAACCTGAATGGCGTCTTTTACGGCATGCGCTACCAGATCCCGGCGATGGAACGCGCCGGCGGCGGCGCGATCGTCAACATGGCTTCCATTCTGGGGAGCGTCGGGTTTGCCAATTCTTCAGCCTATGTTGCATCCAAACATGCGCTTTTGGGCCTCACAAAGACGGCAGCCATCGAATACGCGACCAAGAAGATTCGCATCAATGCGGTCGGCCCGGCCTTTATCCAGACGCCGCTGCTGACAGAAAATCTGGACCAAGAGATGCTGGATGGGCTGGCGGGGTTGCACCCGATGGGGCGCACCGGCACGGCCAGTGAAGTATCCGCGCTAACCTGTTTTCTGCTTTCGGATCGGGCGAGCTTCGTGACCGGCAGCTATCATCTGGTCGATGGCGGATATACTGCGCCGTGAACGGACCGGACAGAAGTCGGGCCCCGTGGGCCCTTGCAACCGATGATGTGCTCAGCGCCCTGAACAGCACCGAAGACGGGCTGGAGGCAGAGCGCGCGGCGGCCCTTTTGCGCGATCATGGCCCCAACAAGCTGCCCGACGCCCCGCGCCCCGGTCTGTTGGCCAGACTGGCGCGGCAGTTCAATAACCTGCTGATCCTCGTGTTGATCGCCGCCGCAGCCATCACCGCCAGCCTTGGGCATTGGATAGACACGGGCGTCATCCTGACGGTCGTCGTCATCAACGCGGTGATCGGCTTTGTTCAGGAAGGCAAGGCCGAAGCGGCCCTGGACGCGCTGCGCGACATGCTGGCCCCCAAGGCCAATGTGATCCGTGCGGGCGAACGCAAGTCGATTGCGGGCGCTGACCTCGTGCCGGGCGACATCGTCGTGCTGGAGGCCGGCGACAGGATCCCTGCCGATCTGCGCCTCATCGACGTCGCAGGCATGACCGTCGAAGAAGCGATGCTGACAGGGGAGTCCGTGCCTGTGCGCAAGGCGACCGATCCTGTGGCGCAAGATGCCCATTTGGGCGATCGCACATCCATGGGGTTCAGCGGCACCATGG
Organism: Roseovarius sp. D0-M9; assembly: GCF_037083805.1. Classification (NCBI taxonomy): domain Bacteria; kingdom Pseudomonadati; phylum Pseudomonadota; class Alphaproteobacteria; order Rhodobacterales; family Roseobacteraceae; genus Roseovarius; species Roseovarius sp. D0-M9. The sequence continues at coordinate 5,261 of NZ_JBAPKZ010000063.1, forward strand.
TGGCCGAGGGCACAGGCATCGGCGTCGTCACCGCCACGGGCCGCGGCACCGAAATCGGTCGCATCAGCACGATGATGTCACAGGTCCAGACCCTCAAGACGCCGCTGATCCATCAGATGGAGGTGTTTGCCAAATACCTGACAGGGTTCATCCTTGCGGTGGCAGCGGGTATTCTGGCCTTCACCGTGGCCGTGCGCGCAATGCCCTTCGACGAGGCGTTCATGATCGTCGTTGGCCTCTTTGTGGCGGCCATTCCCGAGGGGTTGCCCGCCGTCCTGACGGTGACGCTGGCCATCGGTGTGCAGTCCATGGCACGGCGCAATGCGATCATCCGGCGCCTTCCGATCATCGAGACGCTGGGCGCGGTCTCGACGATCTGCACGGACAAGACCGGCACGCTGACACGAAACGAAATGACGGTCTCAAGCGCCGTGACTGCATCTGACACCGTGCAAGTCAAAGGCAATGGCTATGCCCCCGAGGGCGAGATTTCGGGCAGCACATCAGACGCGCTGAGTGCCATGGCGCAGGTCGCGGCGCTTTGCAACACGGCCGCCCTCGTGCGAGGGGGCGAGAACGTCTGGAGGGTCGAAGGCGATCCGATGGAAGGCGCGCTTCTGGCCTTTGCGGGCAAGCTGGGAGCCGACATCGAGAACCGCCCGCGCCCCACGGCGTCGATACCCTTCGACGCGCGTTATCGTTACATGGCTGTGCTTCATGATGGACAGGTGCTGGTCAAAGGTGCGCCCGAGCAGGTCATGGCACATTGCGCCGATCAGATGGGCCCGGGCGGCCCGGAGCCGCTCGACAAGGGCTATTGGGAGGCCGCGAGCGCGACGATTGCCGGCGATGGCCAGCGCGTTCTGGCCTTGGCCGAAATGACGCATCCGGGCGGTGACCTGACCCACGACACGGTTGCATCAGGGCTGACATTTCTGGGCTTGGTCAGCCTGATCGACCCCCCGAGGGAGGAGGCCATAACTGCCGTGGCCGAGTGCCGCGCAGCAGGTATCTCGGTCAAGATGATCACCGGCGATCATGCGGGCACGGCGGCCGCCATAGGGCGCCAGATCGGGCTCGCGCAGACAGATACGCCCCTGACCGGCGCAGAAATCGACCAGATGGATGACAGCGCGCTGGAATCTGCAATTGCGCACACCGATGTCTTTGCCCGCACCTCACCCGAACACAAGCTGAGGCTGGTGCAGGCGCTTCAGGCCCAAGGCGAGGTTGTCGCCATGACTGGTGACGGCGTGAACGACGCCCCCGCCCTAAAGCGCGCCGATGCAGGCATTGCCATGGGGCGAAAAGGATCGGAAGCGGCGCGCGAAGCCTCCGACTTCGTTCTGGCCGATGACAATTTCGCCTCGATCGCCGAGGCGGTAAAGCAAGGCCGCACTGTTTATGCCAATCTCAAGAAGGTCATTGCCTGGACTTTGCCGACTAATGGGGGCGAGTCCATCTCCTTGATCATCGCGGTGCTCTTTGGGCTGATGCTGCCAATCACACCCTTGCAGATCCTGTGGGTCAATATGGTGACCGCCGTCACCTTGGGACTGTCACTTGCCTTCGAGCCGCCCGAACGGACGGTCATGGAGCAACCGCCAAGGCGGGTCGCGGCCTCGATCCTGTCACGCTTTATTCTTTGGCGCGTGTTCTTGGTGTCTATTTTGTTCGCAATCGGCATATTCGGCCAGTTCGAACTAGCGCAAGCGCAGGGCGCTGGACTGGATGAGGCCCGCACGATGGCCTTGAATACACTTGTCGCCATGGAAATATTCTATCTGTTCTCTGTCCGTTACAGCCATGGCTGGTCGCTGACTTGGCAAGGGGCCAAAGGCACACCGGCGGTCTTGATAGCTGTCGCGCTCGTGGTGCTGTTGCAGGCCATCTTGACCTACGTGCCGGTCATGCAGCGCTTGTTCGCTACAGTGGCGCTGAGCCCATTGCAGATTGCACAATGTGCAGTGGCGGGCGTGCTGCTGCTTGTTTTCCTTGAGTTTGACAAGCACGCAGCCAGACGGTGGAAGTCGGCTTTTGCGACGCAAAAATGAATGACGGGCCTGACGGACCCATCATCATGGTAAGCCTAAAGCGTTTCGCCTTTAACCTGAGGCGTCAGCAAAGGCGAAACGCTTTTTCTGCCGAATACATCAGATAAATCGACATCGGCTTCGCGACGTCCGGGTTTGAAGAAGCACCGGCGCAGCCGATTTGATCCAGATCAGGGATCGGCGACGTGGATCGGGTGAGTATGCAGCCTTTCAACCGGCTCGCGTGGCGCGCGGTGGGGTCATCCGGCGACTGCGTCGGGCCCAAGCAGGCCAGTCGGTGATAGATCTGATCGGGGGGCATACGGAAAACGCCATGGACGAAAAACAATCGCGCCCCGCCCGGTGCCTCGTTCGATCTGTCGTGCTGCTGGTGCCAATGAGATGTCGGTTTTCGCAGGCATCTGAGCCCAAGCGAATTCCCTATGAGACGATTCTCGGGTATCCTGAGCCGGCTCGCGGCATCTTGGCGACACTCTGGGCAAAAAGCATAGCGGCCCTGCCCCACGAGATCATGCTCAAGCGACCGGGCGATGTCGATCCGGGCGCGCGCGGTCTGCTGAAGATTGCCCCTAACCGGGTAATTGAAAGATTGAAGAAGTGTCACGCCAAACTTGAGGCTGCCGCGACGCTGCTTTCGGGTTTCGATCAAACCACACTCACGGACTGTCCATCCCCCGCAACCAAGTAAGGCGGCCGCCGTATGACCCGCAAATCCACCCGAGACTCCCACCACAATTCGCAATTGCCGACCGAGGAGCGCGCGCCCCAGTTGCCGGCAGTGACCCATCCTGTCGCAGTCCAATCCGGCGGTGCCGGTCCTTCGGATACGGCACCCCATCGCCACGCCGCGCTGGATCGTAGCACCATGGCCAGCCTTGCTCGTCTGACCGCCGGGCTGTCTCCCCATGCGATTATCGACGCGTGGAGCGATTGGGCAATTCATCTGGCCCGCGCACCTGGCAGGCAGCTGGAACTGATCGAGCGGGCACAGGCCAACGGATTGAAACTGGCACACTACACCCAGACCAGGATGACGGGCCGGACCGCGGAAAAACCCTTCAAGCCGGGCCGCTACGATACGCGCTGGTCGCATGACGGATGGGACAAGGGACCATTCGCGCACTGGCAGCAAAGCTTTCTGGCCACTCAGGATTGGTGGAGCGCTGCAACGTCCGAGCTTAGAGGCCTGCACAAACCGAATGGGGAACGGACAGGCTTCATGATCCGGCAGCTTCTCGATACGGTCTCGCCGTCAAATTTCCCCTTGGGTAACCCTGAAATCCTTGAAAAGACATGGCAGACCGCCGGGCGCAACCTTGTTGATGGGTTGGCGCATTTCGCCGACGATGCCCGCCACATCGCGGCGCAGGAGCACCGCCCTGTGCCCGAGAACTTTGCGCTTGGCAAAGCGCTGGCCGCGACACCGGGCAAGGTCGTTTACCGTAACGACCTGATGGAGCTGATTCAGTATTCCCCCACCACGCAGCAGGTGCAGGCCGAACCGGTCCTGATCGTGCCGGCCTGGATCATGAAATACTACATTCTCGACCTGTCGCCGGAAAATTCGTTCATCAGGTGGCTGGTCGGCGAGGGATACACGGTGTTCTGCATCTCTTGGCGCAACCCCGTGGTCGAGCATGCGGAGCTTTCGCTTCAGGACTACCGCCAGCAGGGTATCATGCAGGCGCTTGACGTGATCAACGCCATCGTGCCGGGGCAAAAGGTGCATGCCAATGGCTACTGTCTTGGCGGGACACTCTTGGCCATCGCAGCGGCAACCATGGCGCGTGACAGCGATGATCGTCTGGCCTCGGTCACGCTGATGGCAGCACAGGTCGACTTTGCCGAGGCTGGCGAGCTGCTCCTCTTTCTGGACGAAAGCCAGGTCGCCTTTCTGGAAGATTTGATGTGGTCCCAAGGTTATCTGGACCGTCCGCAGATGTCCGGAGCCTTCGCTGCGATCAGGTCCGAAGATCTGATCTGGTCGCGCGCAGTCCGGCGATATTTTCTGGGCGAACCTGACCTGCCGACCGATATCACTGTCTGGGTGAACGACACGACACGCATGCCCGCACGAATGCACTCGGAATACCTGCGCGGGATATTCCTTGAGAACCGCATCACGGCCGGGCGGTTTTCCGTCGATGGCCGCGTTATTGCCCTCAAGGATATCGCTGCGCCAATGTTCGTGGTCGGCACCGAAACCGACCACATCGCGCCATGGCGGTCGGTCTACAAGACAGCGCTCTTCACCGATTGCGACCTGCAGTTCCTGCTGACCAAAGGTGGCCATAACAGCGGCATCCTTTCAGAGCCGGGCCATGCCGGTCGACACTATCGCATCGGCCACCGACCCGCTGGCGCACATTATCGCGACCCCCAGACATGGCTGGCCACGCATGACCCGGTGCCGGGCTCTTGGTGGCACGAATGGGCAAGCTGGCTGAAGGACTACAGCACCGGTACCGTTCCCGCGCGCAGACCTGGCTCAACTGATTGCGGCTATCCGGTGCTGGATGCAGCACCGGGACATTACATCCACCAAACCTGAGGGCTGCCGCCCCAAAAATCAGATCGCCTTGGTTCCCGACTCGTGCAGAACATTGGAAATGTTGCCCGCCACCACGTCGCTGAAGCGCCTACCGATTTCGCTGGCCAAGACCTTACCGACCTGCGCCAAGAACATTCCGTTTTCAGCAGGCGTTCTCTGCGTGATAGATCCGAGACAATGAGGCGTGGTGCTTCACCCATTTAATGCGGCGAGTGAAAATAGATCAGCTCGTCCTTAGCGAAGGTGAAAGGGCCTGAAATGGTCTTCGGCTTCTGGCTCAAGTTACAAGCTGGGGTGTTGCCAATGATCTAGCTGAACAAGTGGTGCCCGGGGGCGGAATCTCTCATCTTCGCCCATTAGGTGCGAAATGACCTTAACACACTGCTTTCCTTACTTTTTTATTAAATCATCAGAAATACACTGGACAGAAACGGTGAAAATTGTGATACATTTTGTGATACAAAATAAGGTTTCATCAAGATGTCCAAAACGCCAAAATACGGCTTCTTCGCGGTTTGTGTGGGTGTGCGGGTCTCCGGTCAGTTCACGACCACACCAGATGTTGTGTCGTAGGGTGACGCGGGCAGGTGCTTGAGCCGACCGGCGAC
>NZ_JBAPKZ010000064.1:0-10152 GCF_037083805.1 Roseovarius sp. D0-M9
GACCTGCTCGTCTCGTCCGTCCCGCGCATTCCTCACCCCCGCCGATATCGTTCCGGAAGTGAATCATGTTCTTAAATCACTGTCGAGGCGGGACTATTTCCGCACCCTGCTAGAGACCGGCACCCCCATCGGCCCTGCGCGCGAGGCTGGCTACATGGTGCGGGGCGAAACGCCAAACACCGTTCTCGGCGGGACCATCTACAGGCTTGACCCGCCCGGCGGGCGATCGATCTCCGACAGCCTGACCGAGTTGTCCGCGCTTTTGCCCGGCGCCTTGGTGGATGAAAATCATATCTACACGCCCGACGACTTTCTATGTGACGACGAAGGCTGCGACGCCCACGACATGATCGGCTGGTCCGGCTGGCCCAGTATCTACGCGCCCCGGATCGGGATGATCGACACTGGAATCAACCAAGATCACCTCGCGCTGGCCGGTCAGAACCTTACCGTCAATCAGGCCGATCTGGGCGACCGACAGGCGGCGGGGCGCAAACATGGCACCGCGATCGCCGCGATGCTCATCGGAAGGCTGGACCAGCGCGTGCCGGGGCTGGTGCCCAATGCCGAACTGGTGGCCGTCGAGGCTTTTCACCAAGGCTATTATGGGGAACAAACGGATGTCTTTTCGCTGGCCTCGGCAATGGACATTTTGCTGAAAGCAGATGTGAGCGTCATCAATATGAGCTTTTCAGGCCCACATAACACTGTGCTGGAAGCGTTGCTGGCGCAGGCCGGCGAAAGGGACGTGGCCGTTGTAGCCGCTGCCGGAAATGACGGACCGGGGGCAGATCCGGCGTATCCGGCTGCCTTCGAGCAAGTGCTGGCGGTCACGGCCATCGACCACAACGAGCGCGTCTACCGACAGGCGAACCGCGGGCCATACATCAATTTTGCAGCGCCGGGCGTTCGTGTGTGGGCCGCCGCGTCCATATCAGGCGGGCGGCTTCAATCGGGCACGTCCTACGCCGCGCTATTCGTGACGGCCTCACTCGCTGTGCAGCGCCTGCGCGCACCAGCGGTTCCGCTGAATCAGGTCATCGATGAAATGACGCGCTGCGCGAAGGATCTGGGAGAGACGGGCCGCGATCCGATTTTCGGTCACGGGCTGGTTGCTGCGCCAGGACAGTGCTTTGCCAAAGAGACAGAGGCTTTTTCGGCCGCCGGGGAATAAACCGCCCCTACAGCCGTTTTCCTTACATGGCCACTGCGAGTGGCCGGCAAAACAAAGCACAAGGAGAAGAATGATGGCTGATGATCAGAACTCCAACATTTCCCGCCGCCGTATGCTGGCAAAGCTTGGCCTGGCCACAGGCGTGGCCTATGTGGCGCCCGCGATGATGCACCTGAGTGCCGCGCGTGCCTCCGGCGGATCCGGCGGCGGTGGCGCGGGCGGTGGTTCGGGTGGTGGTTCGGGCGGCGGACGCGGTGGCTCGGGCGGTGGTCGCGGGGGTGGAAGCGGCGGATCCGGTCCATCCGGCGGCAGACGTGGCGGCTCTTCGGGCCCGTCGGGCCGGAGCAACCGTTCTGGCCTGGGATTCGGCCAGGCGGTGCGCGGCGCGCTGAATGACCTCGGGTTCTGAAATCGCGATGGCCAAACCACGTCACAGAACACCGGCTGCCGGGGCGCACCACCAGTGCGCTCCGGCAGCCATCCTCTCGAGCGTGCAAAGCGCAAAGGTTGCGCATACCGTCGACGTCGCTGGCTGCGATGTTCTGGGCCAGGCCCTGGCCACGGTGATGCCGGCATGGGGCATTACCGTGGCCAAGGCTCGGGCGAGCGAAGCACCGGGCGGCGCAGATCGCTCTGCGATCTGCCAGGAAGCTGATGGCACCTACTGCTTTCAGTCTTGCTGGGGAGAGAGCCCCCTGACCGGGCTCGGTATTGCCGGAGCGACCTGCGGCGCGGTCGCGGATCTCATTCAAGCCTATGTTGATGCAAGACCGGATGTCCTGGGCCTGCATTGCGGCGCGATCAGGATCGGCGGGCACCTTGTGGCATTCACCGGCTCGTATCGCGCGGGCAAGTCCACGCTGGTCACCCGGTTGGCGTCCGAGACCGGATGCGCGCTATTCTGCGACGATATCCTGGCAGTCGATGCGGCTGGCACGGCCGTGGCGCTGGGGGTGCAGCCCCGCCTGCGCCTGCCTTTGCCCGATGGCGTGACACCTGCCTTCCGCGAGGAGGTGGCAGGCCGCCTGACGGTCAAGGATCATCGCTATGGCTATGTCCGCAATCCCGGCCAAGCCCCCTTCGGCACGCGCGCCCCTCTCGCCGCGATGGTGGTGCTGCGCCGGAAGGACGGTGCACGCGCGCGCCTTCACCGGCTGCCCACGAGCCAGGCTGCCGCCTTTCTGATCCGTCAGAACATCGCGGATCCCGGAGATCCCGAGGCCCACTATGACCGTATCTCGTCACTGGCCGAAGGGCTGGTCTGCCTCACGCTCGTCTATTGCGACCTGGAAGAGGCTGTCGCGCTTGTCAGATCGACCTTTGAGGCGACCGAGATCCCCCATATTGGAGCCCCGCTTGGCCCGGCCTTGCCCGTGGAGGAGCCAGACGAGGGGGCCCAGCCCGCCGATCTGAGCGCGCGCTACGCCCGCGCCGGCGATGTCATCACGCGGCGCATCGGCGACGATACATTCCTCTGGCAGATGGAAGGGCGCAATTTCTTCAGCCTCAATCCCATAGGTGGCGCCATCTGGACCCTTCTGGAGCTGCCGCAATCAGGCACGGATATTGCCACGACCCTGCACGAAGTCTTTCCGGAAACGCCCGCGCCATCAATAAATCACGATGTCGCGAAACTGCTGGGTCAGTTGCAAGATAGAGGTCTGGTGGTCCACTAAAGATTGCTGTTCTGACCGATCTTTACAAAGACGCGCAAACGAAGCGATGTCGTCCACCGCGGCGTCCATGCCACCACCGGGCATCCTCACCTGCGTCGGTAGAGCCAGAGCACCAGCGGCGCGAGCGACACTGTCAGAACGATCGGCGCGATCAGGGCCAAGCCAATCTGTGAAAGCGTCGCCGTACCGGCCATCAACCCGCGCAGCGCCGTTGTCATTAGTGATACCGGGTTCACTTCGACAAAGCTGCGCAGCCAGTCAGGCATCGTTGCCGGATCAACCATGATGTTCGAGGCGAAGGTGACAGGGAACAAGATGGTGAATCCCAGCGTCATTACCGTCATCGGCGTCCGCACCAGCAGTCCAAGCACGATAAACACCCAGCCCATGCCGAAGCCGATCGTCAACAGCATCGCGAAAGCGAGAAGCGTGCCGATCAGGCCGGCTTCCGGACGGTAGCCAAGGATCAGACCGATGCCGAGAATGATGGCGCCGGCGATCAGATGTCGCAGCAGGTCTCCGACCATTAGCCCCGCAAAAGGCGCGAGAGGCCAGATCGGCAGCGTTCGGAAACGGTCAAAGAGACCCTTCTGGAAGTCCTTCGACAATCCCATCCCCGAATAAACCGAATTGAAAACCACCGTCTGAACAAGGATGCCCGGAAGGAAAAACTGCAAGTAGTCACCGGTCGAGCCCGCGAGCGCCCCGCCGAACACGAAAGTGAACAGCAGCGTAAACATGATCGGCGTCATCACAAGATCGAACAGCTGTTCAGGAACGTGCCGGAACTTCAGGATCGCCCGCCAACCAAAGACGAGCGCGTTCGACATCGGCCCCGGTGGCGCAGGCGGGGCAACGGTGCGCAGCGCGGCGATGTCCGGCGCCCCCGACGCAGAAGGGCTGTCATTGCGTCTCGTTAGATCGCCGTACTCGGTAACATGGTCGGTCATTGCGCTGCCTCTGCTTGTGCCGCGGGGCGTTCAGTCAGTGCGAAAAACACCTCATCAAGGCTCGGGGCCCCCATGCGGAAGTCTGCCAGACCGAAGCCTTCGGCGATGAGGGCCGATATCGCAGCATTGGCGGCCACTGCATCACCCGCAAGCACCGAAAGTTCCGCGCCTTCGGGGCTGCGGTGAACCACGCTATCAAGACGCGCTGACAAGAATTGCGCGGCGGCATCGAGCTGCTTCCGGTCCACCAGCGACACATGCAGGACGCCCGATCCCGTGGCGGCCTTCAGGTCGCGGCTGGTGCCTTCGGCGATCTTGCGTCCATGGTCGATCACCGCGATCCGTTCGGCCAGTTGATCGGCTTCCTCAAGATATTGGGTCGTGAGCAGGATGGTCACACCGGCCCCGGCAAGTTGCCGGATCAGATGCCACACACCTTGCCGCGCTGACGGATCGAGGCCGGTGGTCGGTTCGTCCAGAAAGAGCACCCCCGGCGTCACGATCAGCGAGGCCGCAATGTCCAGCCTGCGCCGCATCCCGCCCGAGTAATCCTTGACCTGCTTGCGCGCCGCCCCCGACAGCTCGAAGGCGGTCAACAGTTCGTCGGCCCGCACCCGCGCCGTCCGCCCCCGGAAGCCCCAGAGACGGGCAAGCATCACGAGATTATCACGCCCGGTCAGATCCTCGTCGAGCGAAGCAAACTGGCCGGTCATCGCAATCGAGGCCCGGACCTTCTGCGGCGCCGAAGCGATATCATGCCCCATAACGGTTGCAGTTCCGGCATCTGCAGATGTCAGCGTTGCAAGCATCCGAAGCAAAGTCGTCTTGCCCGCGCCGTTGGGTCCAAGCACGGCAAAGATCATCCCGCGTCGAACATCGAGATCAATCCCGGCCACGGCGGTGAGATCGCCGTAACTTCGAACAAGCCCTCGCGCGCAAATGGCGAGGTCTGCGGTCTGGTTGTCCACCATCATTGTCTGAAACCTGTTGGCTGTCTGGCACGGCAGACCATACTGCGGCCGGACCAGACTGAACAGCCGTTGGTTCTGTAAGATGTCGAACGGGCGATCAAGCAGCTCTCATCAAATCGCAGCCCTACGCAAGACCGCGCACGCGCCGTCCACCAAGCGCGAAGCCAGCCGAAACCTGCGGCCTTACGTCAACAAACTGCGAAGTAGAAGGCGGGCGCGGCCCATGCCACCATTCGCTGTGCTTGCACGGCCTCGCGTTGGATAAGAAGCCTAATCGACCTGCTGACAGAAGCGAATACGATTGCCGAAAGGATCGTTCACCTGCATTTGCAGCCCCCATGGCAGGTCCTCCAAATCGGGCCGATTATAGGCGTACTGCTTCTGTGCAAGCTCGCGATGGAAGTCACGGATGTTGGCGGTTGCCACAAACACATTGGCTCCGGGGCTTGCATCCCCATGATGCTCGGTAAGATGCAGGCTCAGGGCGCCCCGTTCGAGCCCGAAGTAGAGCGGCATGCCCTCAGAAAAACGATGCTCGAACGTGATCTGGAACCCGAGGAAATCGCAATAGAACTCCCTTGCCTTCTTTTCGTCGAATATGCGCAGGATTGGGCTGGAGCGTGTGAAGCGCACCTCGTTGGGCGCTGCACGCACATGATTCAGCCTTGCGCTTGCGGTATTCCAGTCAGCATGTCCCAAGGTCTTGGCAATAAGTTCCAAGGACTTGGAATGAGAGATGGCCATCCCGTCTGAAGAAAGCGCAGCCCGAAGCTGCCGCGCCATGGTTTTGGCTTGGTCGGCATTTGTCATCGCATCCTCCTGCCAGTGAACGCCCACGGTGCTCGCATTGCCGATAGTCACTGGACGGGGGGGCTTGTGTGACGCGTCCGCGATGCTTTCACCTTGCCAACATGGGCGCGAGCGGCTGGCAGCATGAACCAGCGTCACAAGGCCAAATTCAGGCTATCCAGTCAAGCAAGATCCGCGATCAATGGGCACCAATGGACTTGTTCAGTCGAGGTGATCAGCCACATTTGAGAGGGCTGATTGTCGCTTCATCACTTGCCAGTCTGGCGGAGGTCGGCGCCGATGATGGGACCACAGCAGGCGGCACACGGCGCTCCGTTTCAAAAAATTAGCGCAATGCAAAGGCCAAGCCTACCAAGCAAAGTATGATGTTCAGAACCCAGATCGTCAAAGAGACCCGGCGCCTCGACGTCATATACTTGAATGCATTAATCATAATCGAACCGCTCCGACAGGATACGATGAGAGGGCGCACCCCTTTTAATCAGGTGATCTTCAACGGTATCCATCATGACTGAGGGTCCGCACAACACAAAGACCCATTCGCTGATTTCTTTTACTGAAAAAACGCGATCTATCAGCGCCGCATTTATGAAACCCGTCTCTCCATGCCAGGTTTCTGGCGGTTCTGACAGTACATGGAACACGTCCTGCGCACCTAATTCATCACGATAGGCAATCTGTTCGACGATGCGGTTTCCATAGATCAACTTCACCTCGCGCGGATCGCGGGTCAGGCGCATTTGCCTGAATATGCCCAGCAACGGTGCGAGCCCCACACCGCCTGCAATCAGTGCAACCCCCGGTTCGTTCCGACCTTCAACCGACAGATTGCCAAAAGGGCCATCAAGGTAGGCGACCGTTCCAGGTTTGGTCTGGCCAATGGTTCGCGTGAAGTCGCCGAGCTCTTTGATCATGAATGATATTTCCGGCTTAGCCGCAGGTGCGGAGCAAATGGAGAACGGATTTTCCTTCATCGAGAATGAGTTGTGCCCCAAATTCAGCCAGACAAATTGCCCGGCTCTGTAGTCAAGGCCGCAATGACCGTCTGGTTTAACGGTCACTTCCCATTGCTTTGGCGTCAATTGGACAACGGAGGTCACGCGCCAAGGGCGTAACATGTCCAGAAAAGGCACGAACAAGTAAACATAAAGCAGTGACCCAACAGCCACTCCCGTCATTGCGAGCCAGACCAAGGTCATCGCGGGCTGCGATCCGTAACGGCCCGCATAAACAGTATGATGCAACAGAAGTAACGCGATCAGGAGAGCGCCGATCCCATGTATCAGGCGCCATGTCTCGTAATTGTAGTCCAATTGAGTGCGCGCAATTGCCAGCAGAACAAGGCTTGGAAGAAGTATGAAAGCAGCAATCCCTGTCAAAAGATCGGAAAAATCGGTTGTGATCGTCAGCTGCCGGGTAGGGTCCCAAGGACGCTGGCCAGCTGAAGGGGTGCCTTGGTAGAGGAAGGGATGTAGGAGAGCAAAAACCAATGCCGTGCGCGCCATGACCTGATGAAACCGCATGGTCCGATCCATGCCAATGCCATTCGAAATACTCTTGAATCGGCCAGACATGACAAACTCCATAAGGATCATGGAAAAAGCCAGAATGCCAAGGCCAGATGCAAGTTCTTGGTGAAACGCGCGTGGCGGCCCACCGACGAGCCAAGACAAAATCAATGGAAATGTGACCGCGAAAAGGTATGCGACAATCAATAGGAGCGACTTCATATTGCTTTCTCCCTCTCAAATGTCGCCGGATGTCGCAAAGGCCAGTAAACGCACAGCATTTCGATAGATGACGTTCCAATTAGACAACTCGCTGCGCCTTAACCGACATTCCCCAAGTGCCCTGCCGCTAAAAGCATCCCCCGATCAGGGCAGCGGATCAACTGTTTTGCTTTCCCAGTGTGGTTTGCGATCGCTGGACCGCTCGAATGCGGGCAGATCGCACTGCAAAGCCGCATCATCCTGGCCAGGCAGCGGCATTTTTCACAGTGCGGGAGTCAGACATGACCTGCCACTTTCGTTCATCTATTGCTATCAGGTTGTACGCTACTGGGTGCACTTGTAGCCGAACCTCAGTGTCGTGGAACTACCAGCATGACAGCCGCGTCTCGCGGAAGGCCTACTTGCCTGCTTTAGTACGCTGCTCGTCCGTGCGGCGCTGATTGTTAAGAACGCACCACCCAATCCGGGTCCATCGGCCGGTTTGCTCACATTTGAAGCGTACGGAGCCGGGAGAGGCCGTAACTCATCCGTGGCCGCTTGTTAGCTCATGCTCGACAGCAAGATTGAATACTTAATGCCGGTTATGTCGCTTTGTGGTACGGCGATGCTATAATTTTGTTTGACAGACTACGGTCGTCTTGCGTTGCCATATCAATCATCTGTTTGCACCAACCCGCCGGTTTCGCGGGGACGAACTCCTCTCATTCGACGCCCAGGTTACCGACAGATCACAACGGCCAAACAAACAGCAGCATTGGCACGCTGATGGTGACGACAAGCACCTCGAGCGGCAGGCCGAGTTTCCAGTAATCACCAAAGCGGAACCCGCCCGGCCCTAGGATCAAGGTGTTGTTCTGATGGCCGATCGGGGTCAGGAACGCGCAGGAGGCGCCGATTGCGACGGCCATCAAGAAGCTGTCAGGGTTGGCTCCCAATGTCGATGATATGCCAAGCGCTATTGGGCACAAAACGGCGGCGGTAGCGGCGTTATTCATCACATCAGACAGGAACATCGTGGTGACCATAACCACGATCAGCGCCGCAACCGGATTGCCTTGGGCGACTGTTTCCACGAGAAACCGCGCCAGCATTTCTGCGGCCCCCGTGCTTTGCATCGCGCCCGCGACGGGGATGAGCGCCGCCAGCAGGACGATCACCGGCCAATCAATGGAGGTGTATACCTCTCGCAGCGGCACCGTGCGCGCCACCATCGTGGCCAGAACGCCAAGCGCAAAGGCCGCGGCCGCAGGAAGCACGCCCAATGTCACCAGCCCAATCGACCCCAACATGATCGCGGCGGCGACGATGGCCATGCGTTTGTCTGGGATGCGGAGATCGCGCGCGCCCAGGGGCACGCAGCCCGTTTCGCTGATAAACCCGGACACGGCACCCGCCGGGCCCTGGACCAATAGCAGATCACCGGATTTCAACTTGAGCGTTCGCAAACCAGATCGCGGAGGATGCCCTTCACGCGAAACGGCCAGCAGGTTCAGCCCATAACGCGCGCGTAGATACATCTCCTCGGCCGAGCGCCCGACGATGCTCGCCCCCGGAAGCACCGCCAGCTCGCGCAGCACGATTTCACTGTTCCCATCTTTTTTCGGATCGGCCTCATCATCGGCTGCCTTATCATCGGTGGACGGATCGTCCGCGCCATCCGGTGTCGCCGAGGACTTGGCTGACGTCTCCCCTTCGCCTTCATCGGGTGGGGCGACAATGGATTGCTCCAGCTTTATGTCGAACACCGACAGCGCCTCTGCCAGCGCATCGACTTCGGCTTCGAGAACCAGAATATCATCGGCGCGAATGCGCCGGCCGCCATGCGGTGCGGTCATGCGCACGTCGTTACGGACGAGGCCAACGATTTGCACATTGCTGTCTTCGATCTCGCTCTCGAAGGCACGCAAGGTCAGCCCGACAGCCTTGCTGCTTTCGGGGACGCGCAGTTCCGTGAAATAGGCGCCTGTATCGAACTCTGCGCCAGCTGCGGATTTTCGCGCGGGAACCAGCCGCCAGCCGAGCAAGGCGACAAAGACCACCCCGGCAACGGCGACAGCCGCGCCGACAGGTGCAAAATCGAAAATCGCGAAATGACCCAGACCGGCCTCGGCTCGAAAGCCCGAAACGATCAGGTTCGGGGGGGTACCGATCAGCGTTGTCATACCGCCCAGAATGGTGCCGAACGCCAACGGCATCAGCACCTGGCCAGGCGCCAGGTCCAACCGATCCGACAGTTGCACCGCAATCGGCATCAACAACGCCATAGCGCCGACGTTGTTCATGAAACCCGACAGCGTAGCGCCCAGACCCATCAGTGCGATCATGCTTGTCAGCCGTCCTGCGTCGCGCGGCAAGACGCTGCGCGCCAACCAGTCGACGGCGCCCGTGTTCTGCAACCCCCGGCTGAGGATCAGCACACAGGCCACGGTAATCACGGCTGGATGACCGAACCCGGCAAAGGCATCTGCCGCCGGGACCAGATCCGCGACCACGCAAGCCATAAGCGCGGCCAGAGCCACGATATCGTGTCGAAACCGACCCCACAGGAACAGCCCCATCGTGCCGACCAGAATACAGGCAATCAGCATCTGGTCGGTGCTCATGGATACCTGCCTTATGACTTGACGAAATTCAGCGTAGCCTAAGCTTGTCAGATACAGTTTCCATAAGAACAAGCACATTCTGTGGTGCCAGCGCTAGACGCTTCCGTCCCAGACGATTGCGCATTCCGATTAGAGTATCCGTCTTGATCAAGCTGTTTTTGGCGTCCATTCTCGGTCTTGTCGGACGAGTGCGTTGGCCAGTTCGATGAGCTTTCGCATGAGGGCTGTCAGAGCGACT
>NZ_JBAPKZ010000065.1:0-9542 GCF_037083805.1 Roseovarius sp. D0-M9
CGATGGCTGAGGTCTCCGCGTCGGACGCGCCTACCGAAGGCACGAAATATGGGAGCGGCTCAAGCACCGGTGCGCCCGACTACCCACACGGAACGAGAAGGGACCGCAAATGGGCGATGTTCTCGGTTTGGCCAAGGCATTCCGGTTCAGTCAGGTTCACCGAACCACTGCACGTTTGTAGAAATCAGACCCCCGCAACATTAGTTACCCTCGGCAGTCCCCTCAACCGCTTCGGCAGCACCCTCGATAGCGTCACCTGCCCCTTCAATTTTGATATTTACGGAATCAGAGCCGGGTGCTGAACCGTTCGCAAACATGAAGTACGCAAGAACTGCTACTGCTACGACCAGCCCGCCCAAGATGATGCCAATACCTGTGCTTCCACTTGTCGTCGTGGTCGTCGTGACCCGCTCACTGCGATCTGGATCTGCCATTTTGATATTCCATATTATTATTTAACTTGATGCCGAAGAGCCAACCCACCGTTAGGTGGATTGACCTTGCGAACAGGATTTACTGCTCGATACGCTCGACAACAGTATCAGCATAGGCGTTAATGAGAGCGTCGTAGAAATCGTCCTGGGACGGCTCTACTACAATCCAACCTTCTGGCGCGTCACCCGAACCTGAGATGGCGGTCATATTCAGAGGATAGCCACCAGTCTGCTCTTCCTGGGTGTCGGTGGTTGATGACGAATTGACCGCGTTGTCCCCCTGATGCATCACCACGGTACCTTCGATTTGATTGAACTCTCCCGAGTCCGGGAGGAAGGTATCGCCGTCAATCGCGACCTTGTTGATCTCGACGGTGAGCCGCGGCGCGTCCGCGTTATCATCCACGGTCACTTTGGATGCGATGGACGCAGCCAGATCAGTCTCCAAAGTTGGCCAGTATTTGAGAACGTTGCTGTCCTCGTAGGCGCTCATGTCAGCCTTGACCTCGACGGCAGACACGGTCTTGTCCATTGCGGCAAGCGGGCCAGTGAAGGCCAGCGCGAGACCGGTGCAAAGTGCTGTGGTCCACAGATGTTTCATTGGGTGGGTTCCTTTATTCAGGTCCATCGCAAAGCGCTATGCGTTGACCGATTGGCCATTTGGCATGCGCGATTGTTCGATGTGATGTGATTTTTCTGAAGGGTCCCATTCTCGTCGGGGCAGATCAGCTCACGTCCCCGATATTATAGCCCGGATTGGTGCTTTCGTCGCTAATCTGGATCAGCGTGCAATGTTGATTTCTATACTGAAGAAGATGCCATCATGTCGTTGACGGCACGCCGCATGTCGTTGACGGCACGCCGCTTTGCTCGACTAATAGGCCCATGGCCAAGCCAATAAACTGGCTATCCCTGAAGGACTGCAGGACTTGCTGCAACTTCAGTCGGTTAGGGGCTTTTTTGCACAAATCGGTCTGAGGTCGAGCTTCGCCTTAGGTAGTGCCCCGGGAGGTGGTGTAGGAACTGGCGTCCACCTGCTTCTTCATAGCTGGTGTCGCTCATTCACTGCACGGCGATCATCGTCGCCGTCTCCGTAGCGTTGCACACGGCCGTCAGCTTTTCCACCGGCATGTAGCGGCGGGATACGGCCCATTCATCGTCTTGCTCCAGCATGAGCGCGCCGACCAGCCGGATGACGGCGTCGCGGTTGGGAAAGATCCCAACGACGTTGGTCCGCCGCTTGATCTCCTTGTTGACGCGCTCCAGTGGGTTGGTGCTGTGCAACTTCGAGCGTAGACTTTCGTCGAAGGCCATGTAGGCCAGCACGTCGTGCTCGGCCTCGTCCATCAGCTCGGCGACATCCCTGAACCGCTCGCGCAGGTTGTCAGCGACCTCGCGCCAGCGGGCATGACCGCTGTCGTTGCTGCGCGAAGAGCGGATGATCGCTGTGCGGACGTATCCCACCTTTCGCTGGGAGTGCTCAATATGCGCCGCGGCTGCGAAGCCCTGCGAAAAAAAACCAGGTGGACGCCTTTTGAAGGCAATGGCGATCAGTTCCGAACCGAAAAGCCGAACTTCAAAAAACCGCGTGTTCCCCGAGATCAATCTTCGCATCTTGGGCCACAACCTTTGCGTAGAAATCGTAGAGGTTGTCGGCGCCCGTGGACGGTGTCGCGTCTGCGTCGTAGCCACCACTCGCCTCATCGAAAACCAGCATGGACTCGGTGGCGTAGTATCGCCCAATCCGGGCGAGTTCGGCCTTGTCTCGCAGACGCCCCGAGACCGTTCCCAGCACACTCAACCCCATGATGATGGCATCGAGCAGCATAACTGGCACTCTCCGCACGCGTGGCGTCTCATCCAGTAATTCAAAGAGCCTTTTGGCTTGCGCAAGGGGCGTTATTGCTGGGCCCGGCCCACCAATAGGAAGCACCCGGTTCCAGCGACACTCATCGTCCAAACATTCTGCGAGATAAACTCCCAGATCCCTGTCGCTGATCGGCTTGCAGGCCGTGAGCCGGCCAGTCCCGAAAACAAGATACGGCTTCCCGCGACGAACCCGGTCGATCTGCCCCGACAGGGATTTGAAATAGGCGGTCGGCCGCACGATCGAGAATGTCAGGCCAGACCCGATCAGCTCCTCCTCGAAGGCAAGCTTGGCTTTTTGAAACTCCAACCGAGGTCGCTGCACACAGATCGCCGAGAGCAGGACCATGTGCGATATGCCTACGTCGCGCGCAACAGCAAGGGCCTGCGAATGTGCCGCGTAGTCAATGGCCCACGCATCCCGCGGTGCGCCAGTGCGAGAGGCAAGACAGGAGACCAGTGCGTCGAAGGTTTCACCGCCAAAACCATCGCGGGCAAGAGCGCCCGGCTTGGTGATTTCGCACGGCCGGATTTCGGCGTCCGGGTGGAGTTGCATGCGCCCTTTGCGGTAGCTCTCGGGCCGCACTGGGCATATCACCCGGTGCCCCCGCTCGAGAAGGGCGGCGACGGTCGCCCGTCCGATCGTCCCGGTGCCGCCGAGCACGACGACCCGCTTCGAGCCGCGCAGGGCCTCAGGACTTTTCGTTGTCATGTGACCTCCTCGAAGACCAGTTCAGGCAAAACGACTTCCCAATTTGAGCGTTTCAACAGATGATGAAAACGCTCATCGGCATCCTCTTTACGCCACTGTATGATGACTGCGATCTCGCCGGTGACAAATTTCGTGCCAATCGGTGGCGCAAATGCTTTTGACATCCGCCCGAGGGCCCGCCCTCGAAAATCCTCGATCTGCCAGCGGTCCCCGACACTGGAGAGCCTGACCGGGGCGCCGACCTGTGCTTCGGCGATCGCGTCATGAACAATGTGCCGATCACCTTGGCGTCCTGCGAATGACAGGTCGACCATCTTCATTTCAGACGATTGAAAGAACCGGCGTGGGCCGGGGACTGTCGCCAAGTCGGGCACCACATGCCGCGTGAGCACGGAAGGCGACTCGGTGGGAAGGTATTCGTGATTGTCGTTGCTCATGACGATCAAATTGCGCCGCGCACGTGTCATGGCGACGTAGAACAATCGCCTCGGCGCGTCCTGATCTTCGTTTCGCGAGGGCCGTTCCCAACCGCCATCCATGATCACGACATCGTCGAATTCGAGGCCTTTCGCGCGGTGCGCCGTCAACAACTTGAGGCCGCGCTGCTCACCCCATGAATCCTTCGACCATTCAGCAAACCATTCGATCACGTCAGGGGTCGGGAGCGCTTTGCCATCAATTTCACGCGCAAGCTGGCCAAGTCCCTCGCCGATCCGGTCCGTCCAACGGCTTGCGGGTATCGCATTCAGGGTTTCGGTCAGGTCGCCCAAGCTGACCATGGCCCCATACCTCTCGCGCAGGCCGCCGATAAAACCCTGCATCTCACGGGTGCGCCACACACTTGGCAGGTTCTCGTTCGCCATTTCGAGGGGAATTCCATGCGCCTCGGCAAAGTCGCGGACCGGCAGAAGCTTGCGCCAATCACGAGAAATGATTGCCGCCCCCTTCCAACTCCAATCCGGGATCAGTTTTGACAGGCGGATCATCTCGTTGACCGCCGCAAGGGCCTGAGCGTAATTTCCGGCCGGGCAGCCAAGGATTTGGACCCGTCCCTGTGCAACCGGGTCGAGGCTTTCCATGATGCCCCCGGCCGGGTCCTTTTGCCGCGATTGGTCGACGGTAATCCCATGCGCTGTTTTCATGCGTTCCCGAGATCCTTCGATCACTGCGTTTGCTGCGTTGATGACGTTCTTCGACGAGCGGTAATTGTCGGTCAGAAAGACCGGCTTGGCTGAATAATCCTGTTCGAATTGCCGAATGTGGCGCACCGATGCGCCGGCAAACGCATAAATATTCTGGTCGTCATCGCCGACCGCGAACAGGCTAATCCGTTGGTCGGGGTCGTCGATGCTGCGACCGGCCACCGCAGCGATCAAGGCGTATTCCTCGGGGCCCACATCCTGATATTCGTCCACAAGAATCCAGCGGAACCCCTGGATTAAGGTCTCTCGCAGGGCTTCGGCCTCGACTTTGTCCAGCCCGTCGCCACGCAAGAGACATGCCGCATCGGTCAGAAGCGTCTCAAAATCAGGTTCATCGGCCCCTGCCCGTCCGGCGAAACTCGCGCCAACCAACCGCATGGCTAAGGCATGGATGGTCAAAACCGTCACGAAGCGAGCATCTTCGCCAATCAGTAGACGCAAGCGTTCCCGGATCTCTGCGGCCGCGTGACGATTGTAGGCGAGCACCAGTATACCGTTCGGATCTTCGCGCTTGATCCTGACCAGATAGGCGACACGATGGACCAGCACGCGTGTCTTGCCCGATCCCGGCCCCGCGAGCACAAGCACATTGGTCTGTTCGCGGTCGTCACGCACGATCTGCTCTTGTGTCGAATTCCCCAGATTGTCGACGATCTCGGCAAAGGACTGGGGCGTTGCCTGCCGTCTGAACTCCGAAATTTTCCCCGGCATCCAAACTTTCATGAAGTCGGACTGCTCCATTGCAAAATAGTCATGCGCGAGCCGCTGGGCCTTATCGATATCGTCGATGCCTTTGGTCGCATAAGCCGCCATCACGTGGGTTTGGACGGTCTGTTCGCTGTAGTGGTCTTCGAGCGGCGCGAAATGCTGTGCGGTAAAGCTGCCGCCTTTCGGATTGATGTGCAACGTCATGGCGGAGCGGAACACGGACAATCCCTTGCCCAGAGTCACCACCTGCTGTTCGTGCAGCCACAGAAGCGCCCGGTCCATCAGCTTTGCCGGATCATTGACAGACGCCCGCATCAGCGCATCGCTGTTGATCGCCGCAAGAAGGTCGCCAAGCGTGGTCTCGACAGGAACATCTTTCCCACGCAGGCCGGCCTGAACCTTGTCGATCAAGTATGAAACCAACCGCTCTGCCGCCTGCCTGCGAAGCTGAGCGGTCTGCTCGATTACCGCCCATGATCTTTGCATTCGCACCATGAGACTGCCTTTGGACACCTTGCGCAGGCCGATATTGCCTTTGCCGCCGTCCATGTCGCGGCCATCCTGCGCAATCCCACGGAGCAACCCTTCGACAATATCGGGCCGCACAGAGGCGTGTCCGTGCTCCCGCAGGGCGTGCGCCACCGAGGCCAGGTGACACGGCCAAGCCTCGTTGATGTCCGCGTCTGGCGCTTGCTCTCTAAGGATCGCAATCATGTCGACTTCAAACCGGGATGCCGCTTCAAACCGTTTCGGCGAGGCATTCTCGACACGCACATGCACGAAGATGGTGATGTTTGTATCATCCTTTGCAATTCCCAAGGCTTCGAGATCCGCCAAGGCCTTGCGCACGCCCGACACCGTCAGCCCACTGACTCCGCAAAGCTCGTCCGTGGTGATGCCCTCTTCCTGCGGCGCGTTGATGATGTGCTGTACGATGACGGCAAGATCCTCGCGCCGCCGCTGGGTGATTTCGGCGGATGCAAGGATCTCGCGGACCTCCTGCATGCTCCTTATCCGGAGCGAGGCGGGAAACACCTGAACCCGGTTTTCCTCGCGGTTTAGAAGGTGCGCCTCTTCCAGCCAAGCGACGGCCGTCTTTACCCGCGTATCGTCGGTATTGCTGTCTCGCTGGAAATCCCGGTCTTTCTCCTCGTGAACAATTTCACCCGGTGTGGCAACGATCTCACCGCCTTTTCCGGTCCTTGCATCAAGGCGCCGAAGCGCTTTCAGAATCGCACCGATTTCGTGCCGCGCAAGCCGAGACCGCGCACTGAGGCTGAACTGACGATCGACGTCTTCTGTATTATATAGAAGGACGCAGTTTGCAGGATCGCGGTCCCGCCCGGCGCGCCCCGCCTCTTGTAGGTAGTTTTCCAGCGACCCCGGCACGTCACCGTGAACCACCAGACGGATGTCCGGCTTGTCGACCCCCATACCAAAGGCGTTGGTGGCCGCGATCACGCGCAGATTGCCGACACGGAAGTCCTCCTGGATCTCACGCTTGTCATCGGCGCTAAGGCCCGCATGATACCGTTCAGCGGCAATGCCCTGTTGTTTTAAGAACTCCGCCACGCGCTCGGTGGCGTTTCGGGTCGCACAATAGACGACCGCCCCCGACACGCCCTCGCGCGGAAGCTGGGCCTCGATCGTGTCGAGGATATCGGTCATCTTGGTTGCCCGCTGCGTTGGCAGCACCTGAAAGCTCAAATTCGACCGCGATGCGCCACCGTCGATCAACGCCAACTCAGATCCCAGCCGCTCTTTGAAATGACTGCAGATGTCCTGCACTACGTCCGGCTTTGCCGTTGCGGTCAAGCAAAGCACCGGAGCCGGTTCATCGCCTGAGCTCTCCTTGATAAACCGCGAAACGTAGCGATAGTCGGGTCGGAAATCGTGCCCCCACTTGGACACGCAGTGCGCCTCGTCCAGCACCCACAGCCCCACCTCGCGCTGTGCCAGAACGGACCGAACTGTTGTGCTGCGCAGTTGTTCGGGAGAAATCAAAAGGATCGCAGCATCCCCAAGCCGCACCTTGTCAAGCGCATCCTGACGCTCGGGCAAAGACAACAGTCCGTTAATCGTAATCGCCGAGGAAATGCCGGCCCGCACCAAGCCCTGAACCTGGTCTGCCATCAGCGCCACAAGCGGCGATATAACGACGGTCAAGGCCCCGGTCTTGTCGAACCGAGACAGCGCGGGGATCTGATAGCAGATGGATTTGCCCGTGCCCGTCGGCAGGATGCCCAACAGATTGTCGCCTTCCATCGCCGTCGCCACGATCTTTTCCTGAAGCGGGCGTCCGTCCTCGTCGACCGGTTCCGGGCGGAAACTTGGAAAGCCGAACCAGCGTTCGAGGGCACGGGTGGGATCGTTGTGCACTGCGCAGTAGGCACAGTGCGGATCACGACAATTCGAGTCCCTCAGGTCTTTGACGAGCCGTGCTGCGTCACGGAACTGCGCCCGCACCCAGGGCGGCATGACAGAATCCCCACCAGCGACCGAAATCCAGGCAAGGGCATATGCCATCGGCCAGCCCAGCTCAGTGTCCGGGAGCCGCTCAAGCACAGCGTCCACCTGCGCGCCGCAGGCCAGCTCTTTTAGCAGCGTGTGAATGGCCCCGTGCGCTTCTGCTTCGGTCGGGATGGACGCCCCGCGCAGGTCGCTAAACAACTGATCAAACCCGTCGCTACCCGGTCCTCGGCAGCAAAGCCAGTGATAGGCCATCATCGTCTCTGGCGACAAAGTGTTCAGCGATACGAAGGCGTCGATCTGGTTGCGAAGAACCTCGAACACAAGCCGCGCGTCGAACTCGGGATCGTTGACGTGGCCACTTTGTAGCCGCCCATCGCGGTAGTGTTTGACCAGATGATGATAGGGATTGCGCGGGAACGCCAAGGGGTTGAGCCACAGCGTGTCAATCGGTCCGTCCGCGAGCTTTGCGAAGCGCGGCGAGACCGCCATGAGATGCGGCAGATCATGGCGCAGAATATTGTGCCCAACGACATGTGCGAAACCGGCGCAAAACAGGTCGAGTTTTTCAAGCGCGGCCTTCGGGTCACCTTTCCGATGAACAATCCCCTCTCCATCGCCTTCTGGCACGGCTGCAAAGGCGAATACCTGGGCTTCCTTGGGATTGACCTCCAGATCAATCGACAGACAGCGCGGCAAGATTTTGGATTGTTCCCGCGGCATTTGAATACTGTTAATTCCCGGCGGATCAGCCTCAGGCTTTTCAGGCTGCTGTGGTCGGCCAAGGCCAAGGGCTTTCGATATGCCGCGGGAAATTATGTTTTTCATACTGGCAGGTCAATATTTATTCCCAAGGAGCGGAACCTTCCGCCGCCATTTGACCAAAAATGTTCTCTCGATGCCATGTTAGATTTGCGGGGTGCGGCCAGTTTCTATTGTCTTCGGGCATCCAGATCTTTCCATCCGGACGTAACAGCCGGTCGACGACATCACTTGGCACCTTGTTGCGAGACACGAGGATTGTTTCGTTGTCATCGCCGACCGAGATCAGCCCACGATCGAACATCCAATGCAATGTACCTGACAGCGCCAGCCCGTTTCTCACGGAATCGCTGCCGTTGTGTTCGACGGGGCGGATATGAGCTGCTTGCACCTCCGGGCGCCCTCCGCCGTTTCTGAGCATCAGCCCGGAAATGGCGCAGCGGTAGTCGTAAGCCTCGCGCACCTTCCGGCGGAACGCGACGTCCCGGTATGGGCGCCGTGTGAGACGTTCCAAAACCGGACGCTCGAAAATCGCCGCCTCCTCGGCCACCTCAGAGCCCTCCAGATCGTATCGTGCCGCCTCTTGCCTCTCGAGGTCTTCAGGAAGCCCCAATCGCAAGATCCGAGCGAAATCATCGTCCGGGAGACGCCGAACCGCGAGCTGCACGGCCCCACCCTTCTTCGGGGTCCCATCTGGCTCCGTGAGTGCCTGTTCCAATGGACTGCCGTCGATCAGCCTTGGAACTTCAGTATCGAGCGGCAGGAAGCTGCCCGGCTCGATCATGGCAAGGTAGCGGCCGTCAACTCCGGGCTTCGGGATCACCTGCTCGATCTTCGCAACCGCGAAATACCCACGCGGGCCAGCCTTCACTGGCTCATAGTAAATGACCCAGTCGCCCACGGCTTCCTGGACAGCCTTGAGATAGCTGCGAGGAAAGTCGTAGACGACGTCAGGTTCGTCGTCGTAAATAGAATCCGCCTTATGTAGCAGCACGAGCTTTGTCATACTCCCAGGGAATACAATCCTGGGCAGAACGCAAGCGATCAATAGATGTAAACCACCACAAACCGGTTTACAGCGTACCCGCTGAATTATTGATATTGCGTGGCGTAGTATGCACCAGATTTATAAAACAACTCCAATGAAATCAGGAGCCGAATGCGGATTGGATCCCGCCCACACATTCGTTGGCACCAGCCGCGAAAACAGGTAACTCTTGGCGCATCTCTCCAACGGCCGCATGCAACCGGTTCGACCGATGCCGATCGTACCCTGATATCTGGCTTCTTCGCGGTTTGTGTGGGTGTGCGGGTCTCCGGTCAGTTCACGACCACACCAGATGTTGTGTCGTAGGGTGACGCGGGCAGGTGCTTGAGCCGACCGGCGAC
>NZ_JBAPKZ010000066.1:0-8853 GCF_037083805.1 Roseovarius sp. D0-M9
CGGTCGGCTCAAGCACCTGCCCGCGTCACCCTACGACACAACATCTGGTGTGGTCGTGAACTGACCGGAGACCCGCACACCCACACAAACCGCGAAGAAGCCAAATTTCTTCAAAGTACCTTGCAACCCTAGGTCGCCAGGTTTTTTTATGAGCCTCCCAATGGTTGCGCTTGCGGTTCGCAAGAAAGCCCTGCATAGATAGGACCCAATATATCCAAACCTCGACTTAGCCCCGGTTGTGCAACAGCACTCCGGGGCAACTTTTATGTTTCATGGATCAGCTCGTCGGCTCTGCACGTCTCAGTTGGTCTTCTGTTTTTTGACGCAATCCACCGACTTGTCGTTCTGGCCATCTCAGGCCATAGCTTTTCCCGTTCACCCTCCCAGAAAAAGCACGGCTCACGGCCAGCGCGAACCGTAGTTCGGCGATCTGCGGGCCTGCTTTCCAATTGCTCCCTATACCTCACGACCAATTTGACGCGGCAGGTGACAATCATGGGCTTGGTAGATAACTAGACAAAGCGTCGTTAGAGTGAGCCGCTGGAGATTGCCGCTGTGCAGATTGAGAAGACTGCCCTTGAAGGTGTAGTGGTCGTGACCCCCGCGCGTTTTGGCGACCATCGTGGGTTCTTCTCAGAAAGTTGGAACAAGAAGCGACTGGTGGACTTCGGGTTGGACCTACCCGAGTTCGTTCAGGACAATCACTCGTTGTCCACGCAGGTTGGCACATTGCGCGGCCTGCATTTTCAGTCGCCGCCTCATGCGCAAGGCAAGCTGATTCGGTGTGGGCGTGGCCGGCTTTTTGATGTGGCGGTCGATGTCCGCCGGGGTAGCCCCACCTATGGTCACTGGACCGGAACCGAGTTGAGTTTTGAAAATGACCGCCAGCTTTGGGTGCCGGCAGGATTTCTGCACGGGTTCATGACGCAAGAGCCCGATACCGAGATCATCTATAAGTGTACCGATTACTACGCGCCCGAATGTGATGGCGCGGTGGCTTGGGATAGTTGCGGCATTGATTGGCCACTGGGCGGGCTTGATCCGATTTTGTCCGGTAAGGATGAGACCGCGCCCGCCCTCGCCGAGTTCGACAGCCCTTTCATTTACAAAGGTGAGACATCGTCATGAAACTGCTTGTCACCGGCGGGGCCGGCTTCATCGGATCGGCGGTCGTGCGTCTTGCGGTGGCGCGGGGGCATGAGGTAGTCAATGTCGATGCTCTTACTTATGCGGCGTGCCTGGATAACGTGGCCTCGGTGGCAAGCAGCCCGCTTTACAGCTTCGAGCAGATGGATATCCGTGACGGCGCGGGGATAGAGGCGTGTATTGCGCGCCATGCACCCGATGCCATCATGCATCTTGCAGCCGAAAGCCATGTCGACCGCTCAATTGATGGGCCGGGCGTGTTCATCGAGACCAATGTGATCGGCACCTACAATCTGCTGCAATCGGCGCGTGCCCTGTGGGAGCGCGACGCCAGGCCTGACAGCTTTCGCTTTCACCACATCAGCACGGATGAGGTCTTTGGATCGCTGCCGTCGGATCCGGCGGTGCAATTCACCGAAGAGACACCTTATGATCCACGCAGTCCCTATTCGGCCTCCAAGGCCAGTTCGGATCACCTGGTGCGCGCCTGGCACGAGACCTACGGGCTGCCGGTGGTCCTGACCAACTGCTCGAACAATTACGGCCCCTATCACTTCCCCGAAAAGCTGGTGCCGGTGATCATTCTCAATGCGCTCGCGGGCAAGGACCTGCCGATTTATGGAAACGGCTCGAATGTGCGTGATTGGCTCTATGTCGAGGATCATGCGGACGCGCTGCTGACCGTGCTGGATAGCGGCACGCCTGGTCGTTCCTACAACATCGGCGGCGAGAACGAGCGCAGCAACCTGGAGCTGGTTCAAACCCTATGCACCATTCTGGATCGGCTGCGCCCTCGGGACGATGGCAAACCGTATGCCGATCAGATCACCTTTGTGGCCGACCGGCCCGGCCATGATGCCCGCTATGCGATTGACCCATCCCGCATCCGGAACGAGCTGGGCTGGCGCCCCAGCGTGAGCGTCGAGGAAGGGCTTGAGAAGACCGTGCAGTGGTATCTGAAGAATGAGGATTGGTGGCGCCCCCTACAGGCGCGGGCCGGTGTGGGCCAGCGCATGGGGACCGGGCAATGAAGATCTTGCTCTTCGGGCGGACGGGTCAGCTTGCACGGGAGGTACAGCGCAAGGCAGGGGCCACCGAGCTGGAGGTGCTGGGCCGCGATGCCGCCGGTTTTACCGATCCTGCCGCCTGCGCGGCCCATGTCATGGCCACCGATGCGCAGGCTGTGATCAACGCGGTCGCCTACACGGCTGTCGATCGCGCCGAAGAGGACGAAGAGACCGCCATGCTTGTCAATGCCGCGGCGCCGGGCGCGATTGCGCGGGCGGCGGCGGCGCGGGGGCTACCTGTCATACATATCTCGACCGATTATGTGTTCGATGGATCAGGACAGACGCCCTTCGCACCCGGCGACACACCTGCACCTCTGGGTGCCTATGGGCGCAGCAAGCTGGCCGGTGAAGACGCCGTGAGGGCCGCGGGCGGCGTGCATGTCATTTTGCGCACTTCCTGGGTCGTGTCTGCCCATGGCAGCAATTTCGTCAAGACGATGCTGCGCCTCGGCGATGAGCGTGATCAGTTGAGCATTGTGGCGGATCAGATTGGCGGCCCGACCTGTGCGGCTGACATCGCGGAGGCTTGCCTTGTCATCGCAGGCCAGTTGCGAGAGGCGCCGTCGAAATCAGGCACCTATCATTTTTCAGGCGCGCCTGACATTAGCTGGGCGGATTTTGCGCGTGACATATTCGTGCAGGCGGGCTTGTCTTGCACGGTCGAGGATATCCCTAGCGCGCAGTATCCCACCCCGGCGCCGCGCCCGCTGAATTCCCGTCTGGACTGCCTTTCGACCAAGGCCACCTTTGGGATTTCGCGCCCTTGCTGGTCGACGGGGCTAACGACTATTCTTTCAGAACTTGGAGCAAAAAAAACATGACGCAGCGCAAGGGTATCATTCTAGCAGGCGGGTCAGGAACGCGGCTTTATCCCGTGACGCTTGGCGTATCCAAGCAGCTCTTGCCGGTCTACGATAAACCAATGATTTACTACCCTCTCACCGTGCTGATGTTGGCTGGAATCCGAGAGATCGCAGTGATCACCACTCCTCAGGATCAGGAACAGTTCATGCAGACCTTGGGCGACGGTAGCCAATGGGGCCTATCACTGAGCTACATCTTGCAACCATCTCCCGACGGCTTGGCGCAAGCCTATATTCTAGCTGAAGATTTTTTGAATGGCGCTCCCAGCGCAATGGTTTTGGGAGACAACATCTTCTTTGGTCATGGCTTGCCTGAGCATCTGATTGCCGCCGACAGCCATCGAAACGGGAGTACTGTATTCGGATATCAGGTCGCAAATCCTGAACGCTATGGTGTGGTAGATTTTGCCCCTAATGGGACCGTCAGAGCTATTGTGGAAAAGCCTGAAGTGGCACCATCGTCTTATGCGGTCACAGGTCTGTATTTTCTGGATGAGACAGCCCCGGATCGCGCAAAGGGTGTAACCCCTTCTGCGAGGGGGGAACTGGAAATTACTTCGCTACTGGAGACGTATCTGGCGGATGGGCTACTGAATGTAAGGAAGATGGGGCGGGGCTACGCTTGGCTGGATACTGGCACCCACTCATCCCTGTTAGATGCTGGGAATTTTGTTCGTACGTTAAGTGAGCGTCAAGGCTTGCAGGTGGGTAGCCCGGATGAAATCGCTTTTGCCAAAGGCTGGATAGACGCAGGATCCCTTGAAAAACGTGCAGCAGCGTTTTCCAAGAACAGCTATGGGCAATATCTATTGAGGCTGCTCAAATAGAAATCTTTCGCCTTTGAAAGATCTTGCCAGAAAGCTGTACAATACGCTCTCGGGCATTTCCTACGCAACAAAGATAAGCGTGACTTGCCCCCGGTCGCCCTCGTTCATAATGAGAGTCTTCCGGTTTAAGATTGGTAGTCCGATCGGTCATTTTGGGCAAGCGCGCCGGGCGTGGAGTTCCTTCACCTCATCGAATTCGGGCTTCTTTCGACCGCCGCGTTCGAACACGCCTGTTGCGCCCTCAAAGAACGCACGTTTCCATTGACGGATCATCATCGCCCCTCGAGCTTTGCATACAAACGCCTCCCAGCAGTAGATGCACCCCAAAGCGCGGTTGCCTTTGCCTTCTGCCATCTTCTGGGCTTTGAGCTTGCACCGCGTCTCAAGGCCATCGCGCGACAGAAAATGGCCCTTCCGAGTCCGTGCGTGCGGGGTCAACTTCCCAACCCTTTGCCCATCCTGTCTGGCGTAATCGATTGGAGGAGATCGAACGTCAGTATGACGAAATGGTCAAGTACGCCGCGGCCATGCAGCACGGGACTGTTGATCCCGAAGCCATCCTTCGACGGTTTGCCCAATCCGAACTCACCTAAAAGGCGCCGGCAGAACTCGGGCGCGCCATCAAGACGATACTCCCTGTGCCGCCACCTCCGCTTTGAGGCCTTCCGCCGGGAAATTCACGAAGGGCTAAACGTCGTAGAGAACGAGAACAGCGCCAACAGCTTTATGTTCTTCGCCATGGGCGACGAAATTGCCACCAACCATGTTCGGGACGAGGAAACCGCCGCTCATGATCTGCATTTGCTTCAATCGTCGTTGGTTGACGTGAACACGCGGGTGGTGCAACCATCCTGCGCAACAAAAAAGTGGTCGCACGCTTGGCCCCTGAGGACTAAAGCGGCCAGTCCCCGCTCACCTATCCACACATCAATCCTTATGGCCACCTCGAGGTCGTTCTGGATATGCGGATCGATTTCGAGCCCTTGGCAGCATAGAGGCGTTCATGTCGAAGAAAGAACCCCAGGTCCTGCGACTTAAGATCACCCTTGAGCATGTCGACCCCGCACCGTGGCGTGAAATCGACATCCGTTCGGACAAGACCCTACCCCATCTGCATGATGCCATTCAGGCGGCCTTTCTGTGGAACGATCTGCATTTGTGGGATTTCGAAATAGGCGACCGGAAATACCAGGTGAAAAGCGAAGAGTTCTGGATCGAACCCATGTTTGGCCCGGCTGTGATGGAGGTCACCAGGAAAAGGCTGGACTTCTTCCTGAACAGCAAAGTGCCACTTGTGGTCTACACCTATGATTTCGGGGATGACTGGGCGCATCGGATTGAGTTGATCTCGAAGCGACCCATCGAACCTAACGAGGCCTTGCCGCATTTTGTCGGCGGTCAGTGGGCGACCCCGCCAGAGGATATCGGAGGCCCGCCGATGTACGAGGTCTTCAAGGAAGCGCGTGAGGACGCAAGCCACCTAGAACACGATTGGGCGGAGGAAGCTGGGTACGTTGACTGGAGCCATAATGAAATGCACGCCGATGTTTTCAGCAAGCAGTTCGCAAAACTGCAAAGACAGAAAACGCGGCGGACATCACGTTGGGTTCTGGATGGCTAGGTGCGTCAAGATGGGTGCACTCATAGTGACGTCGCGCATGAACAGTGAAAACACCCATTTTCCTGTTCACTTTGGGTCTGTTTCGAGATAATGAACAGATCACGTCAGAGGCACACCCAAAATGCACACTTATCAGGCCAAAATCGGGTACGCGCGCGCATCAACGGTCGAACAGAACCTCGATGCGCAGATTGCTGCCTTGAAAGCAGCCGGTTGCGGCATGGTCCGCAACGAGCAAAAGAGCGGGACCAGCCTGGAGAGACGACCCGAGCTCAAAACGATCCTAGATTTTATTAATCCGGGTGAGATGCTGGTGGTCACACGCATTGACCGACTGGCCCGCAGCCTCAGTGATCTGCAGTCCATCGTCACCGACCTGAAATCCAAGGGCGCGCATCTGGCTGCAACCGAGCAGCCCGTGAATACATCCACTGCGACCGGAAAAGTCTTCTTCGATATGCTTGGCGTCTTCGCTGAGTTCGAAACCAACCTGCGTCGGGAACGTCAGGCTGAGGGTATTGCCTCAGCAAAGCAGCGCGGTGTCTATCGCGGGCGCAAATCGAAAATTGATCGCGAGGCCATTCAGACAAAGCTGATCGAGGGATGCTCGCCCACTGAAATCGCACGCGAGATGGGGATCTCTCGCGGAACCGTCTATAAAGCAAAGGCCCAAATGACCTTGGGCCACAACGGCAACGGGTTGGCTGCATCATGAAAAAGAACACACGCAAGCCAAAGGCCCCCAAGAAGACGACGTCTATCCAGACAAGTTCCAAAGTTTCCCCGCCGCGCAATCTGACGCCAGAGCTATGCAAGCGCCTGCGCCGGGACATGATGAAGGCCTGCCTCACTGTCGCTGAATCGCATGGGTTGATGGTTGAAGGCGGCGAGCTGAGCGATATCGATCTGCGTCACAGCTTCAACATTGGCTTCCGCGTCGGCATCCCGATGGCAGACGGCGCGATCTATTCGCCGGACAAAGCCATGTTCGAAGTGCTCGCACCGCATTTCGGACTGGAAGCCTCTGACTACGGTAGAACCTTCCGATCGAAAGATGATCTCTTCCGTATCGTCGCCATCAACCCAAACAGACCGAAGTACCCCATCAGCGCCGGGCGCGTCGCCGATGGTCGCGGCTTCAAGTTCCCTGCTGACAACGTCGCGATGTACCTGCAGAGTTCAAGCACATGAAGCGTACATGATTTGTTCTTTCAAAAGCCCAGATATGCAGGTTCGAGCCCCTTGGGCCTACAGAGTCTGTCGACTATGTGATCACCCATGATCTGTGCCATATCTAGTACCCCTATCATGGCACCGCCTTCTTTGACCTCTTGAGCCGCTTTATGCCGGATTAGGAGGCTCGGAAACTCAAGCTCGAACAACAACTCGCGTAGCCGTTCCAGGAGCGGCTGTCTTCCCGTCTTCTTGAGGAAACGTCTAAACGCGCCCGACACTGACATAAGCCTCGAAGCCCGCCTCTTTGGCGTCTTTCGCGGTATAGATATTGCGTAGATCAGCCATGCGCGACGTATTCATGGACTTGGCTATGCGTTTCAAATCAAGTGCGCGAAACTCGTTCCATTCGGTGAGTACAACCAATAGATCGGCGTCTTTCGCAGCTGCATAGGCATCGTTCACCCATTCAACCCCCGGCAAGAGCGCCTCGCCTTCGCGGCGACCTTGCGGATCGGAAACCCTTACCTTCGCTCCTCCTCCTACGAGCGCCGGTACAATGGTCAGTGAAGGAGCAGCGCGCATGTCGTCAGTATTCGGTTTGAAGGTCACACCCAGGACGCCAACTCGTTTGCCATTGAAGCTGTCTCCACACAGATCAAGCAGCTTGGCGATCATTCGGCGCTTGACCTCTTCATTGACTTTGATGACCGCCTCAGTGATTTGCATCGGCTGGCCATGTTCTTGCCCAATCCGAGCCAATGCGCTGGTATCCTTAGGGAAGCATGATCCACCATAGCCGGGCCCGGCATGCAGGAATTTGTTGCCAATGCGCCCGTCCATGCCAATTCCCTTGGATACTTCCTTTACATCTGCACCCACCCTTTCGCAGAGGGCTGCGATCTCGTTGATAAAGGTGATTTTGGTCGCCAAAAACGCATTGGCTGCGTATTTGATAATCTCAGCGCTTTCCAAATCAGTGATTACAATAGGAAAATCGCGCAGATAGAGTGGGCGATAGATGTCCTCCATGACTTTAGCTGCCCGGTCAGTCTGTACGCCCACGACCACGCGGTCAGGCTTCATGAAGTCGTCAATCGCCGCGCCTTCACGCAAAAACTCAGGATTGGAGGCGACGTCGAAATCAAGCTTTGGATTCGCATTAGCAACAACTTCAGCAACCTTTCGGTTGGTGCCCACCGGGACAGTCGACTTGGTAACAATAACCACATAATCCCCTGCCGCACGCGCAATTTCTTCGGCAGCGGCCATCACATAAGTCAGATCCGCATGACCATCGCCGCGTCGCGTCGGGGTGCCTACCGCAATAAACACTGCATCGGCGCCATCAATGGCCTGCGCCAGATCCATGGTAAAGGTCAGATGTCCAGCATCAACGTTCTTGGCCATGAGTGGCGCCAGCCCTGGTTCGAAGATCGGTACCTCCCCACGTTCTAACATCCTGATCTTGGACGGGTCTTTGTCAACACAGACAACTTCATGACCGAAATCAGAGAAACAGACCCCTGAGACCAAGCCCACATAGCCAGTTCCGATCATAGCAATTTTCATGAGTACGCCCTTAACTGTGAGTCTTTTTCATCGTTGGCGCAATCTTGTGAGACGGTCAATGCAGCAAAGAAGAGCGGCCCGCCAGAAACCTGGATCACGGTTTTTAGTGAAACGGCGTGGCCGATACTGACGATGTCCGCGCGTCTGGAATGCCCCCTCACTGGGATATGATTATCCCGCTTTCAGGAGGACTAAAGTATGGCAGGAAAGCGAGAGAAGCCCGAGGATATCATGCTGAAGCTGCGGCAAGTTGAATTACTACGAGGACAAAGGAAGTCTGTTCAAGAGTCAGCCCGTCAGATCGGTGCGACGGTTCAGACCTACTATCGATGACGCAAAGAATACGGCGGGATGTCCTGAGACCAGCTCAAACGGTTGAAGTCGCTTGCGACCGAGAACCAACGGCTCAGGCGTGCGGCATCGGATCTGACGCTTGATAAGACGATCCTGACGGAGGCTGCCCGGGGAAGCTTTTAGAGTATCCGTCTTGATCAAGCTGTTTTTGGCGTCCATTCTCGGTCTTGTCGGACGAGTGCGTTGGCCAGTTCGATGAGCTTTCGCATGAGGGCTGTCAGAGCGAC
>NZ_JBAPKZ010000067.1:0-8812 GCF_037083805.1 Roseovarius sp. D0-M9
TCTCCCGCCCTCCCTGTCACCAGAAAGGGTAAAGGTGGACGACTTTTACGCCGCCCGCAGCAGGCTCATCCCGCCGCTACCGTGGCCGACTTTCGCACCGCCGTTCTCATCGGTGGATGCGTGTCGTCACCCGCAATTCCGCCTTCGCGCTCGGTCGCTCGGGCGAACCGCTTGACGAGATTCTGCACTCGCTCGGGTCTGACTACGGCGTGACGGGCAGCGTGCGCCTTTCCGGGGACCGCGTCCGCGTCACGGTCCAGCTTGTCGAGATGCCAGGCCTGCGCTGCATCTGGTCGGAACGGTTCGACCGCCGGCTCCGCGATATCTTCGACCTCGAGGACGAGGTGTCGGGCCTTGTTGCCGCGCGCATCGCCAGCCAACTTGGCATCAACGAACAGAAACGCGCCGGGCGGTTGCCGCCGTCCAGTCTGGGTGCATGGGAACTTTACCAGCTCGGACTATCTGAGTTTCATCGCTTTACCGGCGAAGGCAACCGGCGCTGCCAGAACCTGATGCGTCAGTCCCTTGCCCGCGCACCGGACTTTGCAGAACCCCATTCATGTCTGGCCTATGCGATGGTTCTGGAAATTGTCTATTTCGACGGGCAGACAGACGAGGCAAATCTAAAAGAGGCGCTACGGCTGGCCAAACGCGGCACGGCGCTTGACGACC
The DNA here is from genome assembly GCF_037083805.1 of Roseovarius sp. D0-M9. NCBI lineage: Bacteria > Pseudomonadati > Pseudomonadota > Alphaproteobacteria > Rhodobacterales > Roseobacteraceae > Roseovarius > Roseovarius sp. D0-M9. Next base: position 673 of record NZ_JBAPKZ010000067.1, read on the forward strand.
AGGAGGCAGATGCCTTCTTTGCGCTGGGGGAGGTGCGGTTGGTGCGGGGCGAATACGCGGCAGCGATCGACGCGCTTGAGACCGCGATCGCGCTCAATCCCTGCCACGCCCTGTCGCATTGCGGGCTCGGGGATGCGCTTGCCCTGGATGGAAGGGCAGAGAGTGCCATCCCGTATTTCGAGCGCGCACTAGCACTCAGCCCCAACGACCCGTTCCGATGGGCCTTCATGTCCTACCGCTCGCTTGCACACATGTTTCTGGGCGATTGCGAGGCGGCAGTTCAATGGGCGCGCAGAGCGACACTGGTGCCCAACGCGCATTACTGGGCGCGCGCAATACTCATATCCTGGCTGGCTCGGTCCGGCGATCTCGAAGGCGCGCGCAGGCACGTGCCGGCGCTGATGCGCGCACGTCCCGACTTTTCCTGCGATTTTGCACGCGCGCGGCTGTTTTTCGTGCGCATCCCCGAGCATCTGGAGATCTTTCTGGACGGGCTGAAGCGCGCGGGCTTTCCGTAGATGCATGCCGCTCTCCCCTGACGGTACCTGGATGTGCCGAACCCGTCTTTTTGAAGCAGGAGCTGAAAGAGAGGGCCTGCATGGGAGACGTTCGCACCTTCGGTGGCAAAAAGGGGTCACGATCGGGTTTCAGGCTCACAGTGCTGCTGCTGTAAGAACAGACCATTTTGTATGGGCAACCAAGGCGCTTACGGCTCTGTTTTTTTTGCAAACCGTGTGCGATCCACATGGAAAGTCCATAAAGCCGAGAGGGACGGACCTTCATGTCTGGCTCCTCAACCGCAGAAAACTCCGCAGTGTGCAAGTTCACCGGGCCCAAGATTTTCAGCGTGCAGCGAACGGCCGGTTCGACGGGCCGCGCCGCAGCATAGCACCGACACTACGAACGGGAGCTCCGGGCCGAGGTCGTCAGCGTCGCTTGCCGATGTGCCTCGTGATCTTGTTACCTCGAGGCCCGGACTGGATGGAGGTGTTGGTCAGGTNGAGCTCCGGGCCGAGGTCGTCAGCGTCGCTTGCCGATGTGCCTCGTGATCTTGTTACCTCGAGGCCCGGACTGGATGGAGGTGTTGGTCAGGTTTTCCGCCACAAGCTTGCGCCATCGGCCAAGGCGCGCAGGATCGAGTGTCCCGTCGGCTGTCGCGCCCTGAACCGCGCAACCGGGTTCATGATCATGGGTGCAATCCCGGAAGCGACACCGGGAGGCGAGGTCGACAATCTCCGCGAACAGAGTATTGAGCCCATCCGTGACGTCGCTGACATGCAGCGTCCGCATCCCGGGCGTGTCGATCACCCAGCCGCCACCGGCAATTGCATGGAGCGAACGCGACGTGGTTGTGTGACGCCCCTTGGCGTCGGCCTCGCGAATGGGTCCTGTCGGCTGTGCGTCCTCGGATGACGTCTTCGACAGGGTATTGAGCAAGGTCGACTTGCCTACCCCGGACGATCCGACAAGGGCAACGGTCTGCCCGGGGCCGCACCAGGGAGCCAATGTCAGTGCCGCCTCCGGTGCTTTTGCATTCAACATGACGACATCCAATCCGAGTTGAAGGGCTTCGGCCTGCCGCAGGTAGGGGGCAGCATCAGCCGTCTGATCGATCTTCGTCAGAACAATCACCGGGGTCGCCCCAGCCTCGTTCGCAAGCGCCAGATACCGCTCCAGCCGTGCCGGATTGAAGTCGTCGTTGCAGGAGGTGACGATCAAGAGCGTGTCGACGTTCGCAGCAATCAGCTGCGTTGGCCGACTGCCTTCGGTTTTCCGCTGCAACAGCATGCGTCTATTCAGCCGCCGCACCAGCAAGTCTGTCCCGGGGTCCACCAGAACCCAATCCCCCACGGCGAAGTCCGCCGTATGCGACTGAGCGGATAGCTCCAGCCGCACTGGGCCGAGTTCGGATACCGCAGTGAGCCGGTCCCGGTGAACGGTCGCAATGCGCATCGGAGCAAGGCCTGCCTCGCCAGCCTCCAATTGCTCGGAAAAAAACGCCAACCAGCCGAGAGCGGCCAATGAAACTGCGGAATGATCTGATGAAATGGTCACGCCAGCCTAATGGCCGCGGAACGACGTTGTTGCAAGCTAATCCTTTGGGTACCCTCCCACATCGGCAACCCGACATTGACGGATCATTGTATCACAAGATGTAGTATTGCCTCCGAGGTCGGCTACAAGCCCATCGTTGTCGAGCAAGCAGTTGCAGCACCCGGCGGATGCAGGAAAATTGCCAGTGAAAAGGCGGTCCACAGGGGCCGCCCGTAGTTCCACCGAGTTGTTGCGACGCCGCCCGTCAATCCAATCGGTCGCTGCGGGCGTAAATTCACCGGCAGGGTCAAGGCATTTTTTTTGCAGAAGGTATCCTACCACCGAGGACGTCAAGGATTTGAGCGCGCTCATGGATCCAACGGCATCCTTTTAGCCAGAGGCCGTCTTCTTGAACGTCTGGCAGGGGCGGCAGAGATCGGACGCGCCCCAAGATTTTCCTTGCGTCAACACCGCTCAAGGGATCATCATTCGAGACAGTTACTCGAATCGCGAGACTTGCCGTGCATTTGGACCGCCTCATTGCAATTCTGGAGATCATTGCCGTTGCCGGTCGCGGGCTGACCGCGCCAGAGGTGCAGAAGGCAACCGGATTGCCGCGCCCCACCTGCTACCGGCTGCTGCAAACACTGGCGAACCATCGGCTGATCGACCACTCGGACGGCAATGCGCAATATCTGATCGGAGAGCGTCTGATCCGGATCGCGCTGCTGGGCAAATCCGACATCGACGTACGCCGGGCATGCGCACCAGCGCTGAAGGCGGCAGCAGTCAAGTTTGGCGACACCGTGTTCCTGGCCCGATTTCGCAGCCGACAGGTCGAAATCATCCACGTTGAAACGCCAGACGACCCCGCACGCGGGTTCATACATCCCGGCCTCGGCGCGCGCCCGATGCATGCATGTTCTTGCTCCAAGGCAATTGCAGCCTTTGCCGACGAAAGCTTCCAGGAGGAAATTCTCAGCGGCACGCTCAGCGCCTACACGAAATACACAAAATCCACAAAAGCGCGGCTCAAGGCCGAATTCGCAAGGATTGTGAAACAGGGGTATGCCGAATGCGATCAGGAAATCGACATGGGTGTCTCAAGCGTCGCCGCGCCGGTGCTGATCGGCCATATCGGGGCGTCGTTCAGTGTCGGCGCGGTAGGTCCTGTCCGCCGCTTGAAGCCGGCCTATCGCAACGAGATTGGTGAAGAATTGATACAAGTTGCAGCTAAAATTAGCGCTGCGATCCAACTGTGCAACTTGGCCCAGATGCAAGAAACCGACATCCCACTGCTGAAACCGATGGAAGAACGAGGAAACCAGCCACCGCGTCGACATTAGAGGAGGAATGACATGACCGAGAACAACGGAAGCTACTGTGCAGGGCCTGGCTATGCGTCGCCACAAGAGGCGATCAAGGCTCCGCGCGAGAAAGTTGTCTACACGATCTGCATCTATACCGGGACCGGGATCGAGAAACCCGATTACCTGGCCACCATCGACGTTGACGAAGAGAGCCCGACCTACGGCAAGGTAATTCACCGAACGGAAATGCCGGTCGTCGGGGATGAGTTGCACCACATGGGCTGGAACGCCTGTTCCTCGTGCAACACCGATGGCAGCATGGAGCGCAAATACCTGATCATCCCGGGCGTGCGCACCACCAATTTCTACATCGTCGATACCGCCACCGATCCGCGCAAGCCGACCCTGTTCAAGACCATCGACGGGGGCGAGATCAAGGCCAAGACCAACCTGTCTGCCCCGCACACCGTGCATTGTCTCGGCGCTGACATCATCGTGTCGATGCTGGGGGATGCCGATGGTAACGGACCGGGCGGGTTCCTGCATCTGGACAAGGATTTCAACATCATTGGGCGCTGGGAAAATGACTTGGGCGAGATGAAGTACAACTACGACTTCTGGTATCAGCCGCGCCACAACATGATGATCTCGACTGAATGGGCCTCGCCCAACACCTTCATGCCGGGCTTTGACCTTGAGGATGTGGCGCGGGGCAAATACGGCCAGCACATCCATTTCTGGGACTTCAAGAATCGCAAGGTCGAGCAATCGATCGACCTGGGCGAGGAAGGGATGATCCCGCTGGAGGCACGGTTCCACCACGATCCCGACAGCACGCATGGCTTTGTCGGCGCGGCGCTGGCATCGAACATCTTTCATTACCACAAGGACAACGGCAAGATCGAGGTCAACAAGATCATCGACGTGCCTCCCGTGGATGTCGAAGGTTTCCCCGTTCCGATGCCAAGCCTGATCACCGATATCCTCGTGTCGATGGACGACAGGTACCTCTACTTCTCGAACTGGCTGCATGGGGATCTGAGGCAGTACGACATCTCCGATCCGTTCAACCCGAAACTGACCGGCCAGGTCTGGATCGGCGGGCTGCTGGGCAAGGCACACGAGGTGAACGGCCGCACCGTCGATGGCGCGCCGCAGATGATCCAGTTGTCGCTCGACGGCAAGCGGCTCTATGTTACGACGTCGCTTTTCTCGACCTGGGACAACCAGTTCTACCCGTCGATGAAGGACAAGGGTGGCATCATGCTGATCGTGGATTGCGATAATGAAAACGGCGGCATGAAAATCCGTGACGACTTCATCATCGATTTCAATGAAGAGCCGCACGGGCCCGCGCGGGCGCATGAAACACGCTATCCCGGCGGCGACTGTTCCTCAGACATCTGGGTCTGACTACTCTTCCCCAGCTTTCCCGGCCCCTCGGGGCCGGGACCCATCTGCAAGGAGGAGACATGCGCAAGCACACAGTGACGCTGCGAAACCGCGGCAGCGTGTCCTTCGAGGTCGGCGAGGACGAGCCAATCATCGACGTGGCCGAGACGGCGGGACATGTCTTGCCGATCGCCTGCCGATACGGTGGCTGCATCACATGCGCGGCCAGGATGATTTCAGGATCTGTCCGCCAACCAAAAGGCACGGCGCTGAACAAGCGCCAGTCCGACGAAGGTTACGTCTTGCTCTGCGTGGCCCGCCCGAACGAGGATTGCGTCTTCGACGTGGGCGTCGAAAGCCACGACAAATTGTACACCAACCCCTTTGCCAGCGCCGCTGCCGCAGGGCAACTGGCACGAGTGCGCAAAAAATGACGTCATGGCCGGCCATCAGCGTCGACGCACGCGGCAGATAAGGCACGCATTTGCTGCTCGTCGGGCTCATCGTGCTTGGCTGGGGCTCTGCCCTGGCCCAACTGCTGAGGATGGACACACCCGGATCACTCACTCGATGAGGCGGGGCCAGGCGTGCAAATCTTGCCCTTATGAGGGCCCAGGTTCTTGGCGATCCAATCGCATTCGAAAATGCGCTGCCCTTCTGCGCCACCGCAAGCGGGAAATGGGGCCTGGCAGACGCGCTGAAATCTGCTGCGATGTGACTGGGCATGATCCTGACGATGATGCTCCCGGTCCGGCTGGCGCTGAACCGAAATGCATCCCGGCACCCGCCACCGCCGAGTGCAATCTTCGAGGGGGCTCGGTTCGCCGACAGGAATTTCGCAGCTGCGGCGAATGACAGAAAGTTCGCTGACCAACGCTTCATCCGACAAATGCTGCACGATCCGTGAATGACCGCTTTTTTGGGCTGCACCGCAGCATTGGGCTGGCGCAAAGATGGCAGAAAAGGGCCGTTTTGTTGCGCAAGTACATTGGGCGGCAGGGGAAAGGGAACAAGGCGAATTGCCGATTTTTGTGGTAGACTTACACCGTAACCGATGGAGGTAAACATGCGCTATATAACAATCACCACTTGGGAGATCGTGGACGGCATTGACTACAATATATCTCTGCGCTCGATTGAAGAAAAACGCCTGCCCGCACTAAAGAGTTTAGGGGCAAGCCGCGTCACCGTGATCCGCACAAGCGCACGGACCAGTGCCGCGATCACAGAATGGCCGGATAAGATCACGAGGGACGCGGCCGAGCTGAAGATCGACGAGGTACGCAAATCGGTCCGCAGAGAGGATATGACCCGAATGACGGGGGAGATGAAGGGCGAGGTTGTGGCAGACGTTTAACGCAAATCGTTCTACTGTGGCTGTGGAGGAATCCGAGGCGCATTCTCAACTGCCTTTTGGAAATACCGCAGCCCGCACGAATGGCAGCAACGAGTTAGCTGCATTGCAGCGCTGGTTGTTGGAATATCTGTCTGGTCTGGGCCGTAAATAGGCACGCATCGCAACACTGCGGTCATTTCATGTGTCGATTGGATGCCTCATATGCCGCCTCAGTCTCGCGAGGGTGGTCACCTTGCAAGCGAACCGAAGCCATGGCCTTGTCTATGTATATCTCAGAGCGCAGCGGCCAGTCATGTGCGGCATCGAACAATCCGGGCATCAGGTCATAGCCCTCCGCTTGATTGCCCGTGTTTCGCATCCAGAGATGCGTTCCGCACGTGGCGCAAAATGCGCGTTCAGCAAATCGGGTAGATTGAAAGCGCTTCACCGGACCCACTATTGTCACCGCATCGGCTGCGGCAGTGAACGCCAGAAAGACCCCGCCTGACCATCGTTGACACATTCGGCAGTGACAGGCGCCTGGCTGGGCGTCGTGCTCGCCGTTGACGCTGATCGTGACCTCACCGCAAAGGCAGCGGCCAGAAAATCTTGTCGCACTACTCATGCTTCATCCCTCCTTACGTGGCAGCTTGCCATTATCAAAGCGCGAATAGCTGTTGCTTGCAACGATCCCGGGGGCTGCCAGGCATCCCCGATGACAAGTAGACCTTGACGTTCACCTTATCACGTAAAGCTACGCCGCATCAGAAGTCCGCACGGAGCCCACAGTGCAGGATGCGCAAGGCAGGAATGTCGGCAATCCGATCACGCGACTACCGTTGCGGCTGAAAGTCCTTGCTCGCCAGCAATGCCGCTGCGCCGATCATAAGTGCGCCACAAATCTTGTTCACTAAGCCAAAAAATACGACGGCAAACGGGTTTGCCATGGATGTCACAAACCGCACGCCTCATGGTTTGGCATGCGGCCAAAAAGGTATTCAGAGTCGGCGCCGTCTGCGTTCAGACCTTTCGGCCATCAGCCATGCGCGGGCCTGAATCGTGATCGGTGGCGCATCTGGATCAAGGCGCCGCAGCGCATCCGTCAGTGCCTTCTCGATTTTCTTCATCTTGGGGGAGGAGATCAGTGGCTCCGGCACGGGTGTCGAAATCGATGAAGGCGGACCCACAATCGGTCACGATGAGTTCGGGCGTGCCCGACATGTTCCAAGGATGCTGGGCACCCAAGGCATCGGCCAGGACACCCTTGTCGCGCACGATCATGTCGATGGTCTGTATCGCGCTGCGCGCACTCAGTGGCGAAGCGTTCGCCTGAGAAGGTGGATCTGTGGACCGCGAAGGTCATCGCCGACAAACCGTTCCGCTTGGCAACAACCGCGATGGCCAACAAAGCAGCAAGGAGCATATGGGCGATGGTCACAAAGAAACAGGAATACCGGCAGCCTGCGTTCTGAACGCACCAGCTGCCCACGAGATGCAAGACGTTGACGTGATGATGCGGAATTAAGTCAACCAAGAGCAAGGACACTTCGGGAATGTCAGCGGCCCTCCGAGGCCGATGAGCCGATTGGAACATCGCTTGCGGAGTTCATCAGGGCCAGTGGCGACAACGCTGCCACGCAAACAGGCCGGACACACGACTGTACTGACCAAAATGACCGCAATAATCGCCGAAAACCTCTTGCAATGCAGCAGCCATCCGCACAGGCGTATTCAACGCCTCGATCATTGCCGCAGCGCAGCGTCACCGAACCAGCTATTCGCCGCAGGCGCATGACCGGCGGCAGTGCGAGGTTTCCGACTATTCCCGCGGACGCTATTCACGAGCAAGCTCTCGCCGCGCCACGGAAAGAATTGATCGAGTCATCTCCTGAAGCTGGTCGGATGCAAGCCGGTTGATCTGCCAAAAAAGACGCCGTTCAAGCACCTCTCCGGGAAGGAGGTAGTGCCCCACCGGGTGGTGTAAGAGGCCGCGCGCGAAGCCCTTGGCGTAGCGCAGCGCGCGGCCGGGTCTGGCGGCCACCGCGCTTCTTCGTAATCTGAGGTTGTT
>NZ_JBAPKZ010000068.1:0-8708 GCF_037083805.1 Roseovarius sp. D0-M9
CGATGAAGATCAGCCGATGGGGGGTGGTCTTGCATGACTTTCTGCCGCCAGGCCCAGTCAAGTCGGGCTTTTCGGACTGCGGGCTTGTCGCGCTCTTGGGCGATCAGTCTTTTTTTTTTATATGAGTATTCGCGGCGACGCAGAAGAGCATCAATGCCACTCGTGGAACAGGCCACCCCGTGGGCTGTCAGAAGGGCAGCTTGCAACTCCGCCAAGGTGATGTCCGGGTACTGTTCCATCAGTTCTACAAACAAAGGGACATATGGCTCGAGTTTGCCGCTGCCTTTGCGCGGACCTGACGGCAGGGGGGTGAGAGGCGCGTCATCGCGAACCTTTTTACCCCAGCGTGCAGCCGTCGCAGCGCTGAGCAGCAAAGTGCGACCCGCTGCTGCTGCACACATTCCACCATCCATCAGACGCTTGAACCGGACCCGCAGGTCCATCGAAAGTGAATTGCTCATCCAACACCCTCCCCAAGGAGAGTGAATCAGAAAAAAGGTCCCGTGGGAATCTCCTGCGATTCAATCGTCAATGGCGACGCTGTAATTACGTTCGCGCTTGTGGCATTCCTCACAGTTTTCGGTGTGGCATGTGTCATGCATCACATCGCAGGCTACATGCCCCAGCGGGATGCCTTTAGGGCGGACAAAAAGGGCGGATCGTCATAGTGCTCAGGCAAAAAACGGCGGCGGTTAGCAAATGATGCCGTTGACCCCTCCGTTCCGCCCGGGATCAGGCCGAAAAGCAGCGCACATCCGCCACCACGAATGACCGTCCGATGATGAGGTGACCCAGCCACCCCGTCGCGGCGGACGTCCCCATCATGGCGCTGAACATGACGATGACATCCAAGTCCGGCATCACGCCCATGGCCAGCATCATGGCCGACAAAACGGCAACCGCAATGAGCGCAGCGACAACGCCGACTGTGATCTTGTTCATGGTATGCATCCTTTCCCGGGGACCTCAGCCGCCCTCTTGCTTCCCTTCGTGAACCTGGGAAAGGATTGCGCTGATGTGGCCTTCGTCGGCCTCATCATGCGCGTCGGATGCGGGCAGGCTCTCGGTCAGGTCGCGCGTCGTCCGCATTTGACCGATGAACCGTTCGCATCCCTTGCACATCGCAAGATGCAGACGCATCTGGAAAGTTTGCCACGTGCTCAGTTCCCCGTCGATCAGGGCGCTGGCGCGGGACGCAACTTCCTTGCAGCTCAACATCTGGCGGTATCCTTTTCACGTGCTTCACATGAACAGGACGAACGGAACCCTGCCGCGTTACCCGTGTCCGAAAAATAATTCAGTTTTAGCGGAATACAAGACCTTACATCACATCAGCCCGTCGAGGGCAGCCCGAACACCCAGCCGGGCGCGGTGCAACAGAACCCGCATGTTTCCCTCGCTGATGCCAAGGATGGCGCAGACTTCATCAGCGTCCAGCCCCTGTTGCGCGCGCAGAATGATCACGGACCGCTGGCCCGGTGGCAAGGCTTCAATCGCAGCATTTACATGGTCCATTACGCTACGCCCCGCCAAAATGCGTTCGGGCGTCAGGGTTTCCCAAAGGTCTGGCATGTCTTTCCAGCGCCCCCGGCCATCAAAGGCGGCTGCCAGATTGTCGTCGTCGCCTGCGCCATCAAACAAAACGATGCGCCCCTCGCGCTTCGCACGGCTTCGGGCCTTGTTGATCAGAATCGAGAAGATCCAGCTTGCCAGCGAAGAACGTCCCTCAAAGCCGGAGATGCTCTTCAGGACCGCGATCCATGTTTCCTGGGCCACCTCTTCAGCTGTCGCGCGGCTCCGAACGACGCCGGTCGCAACGCGGACCAGTGATGTATTGTGCTGGTTGTAAACCTGCTCGAATGCGGCTCTGTCACCGCTAGCTAGCAGTTGAGCAAGTGCCGCTTCATGTACCCGAGCTGTCGGCATCTCATTCCCCCTTTCTTGCTTTCTCAGTAAGCAGAATAACCGTTCTGAAAGTCCAGAGCTCAGTACCTGCGCACAAGGTATCGTGAAATTCTGTGTCTTGAATTTGCCAGATCAGGCCAGCAGTTGTTAGGGGTCGGTCGCTGCCTGATAGGTGCAATAGCAGGGCACTGAACCATCCGCAGCGATCGACACGAAATTCTCATTGCCCTAGGAAACCGTTCGCCGCAGCCGTTGCGCTGCGCAGAAAGGGCATTGTAAAAATCTAGACCTGATCTGTGGGGAGGATGCACAGGTCTACACCCAGATCGAAGAGTCGGGGCGGAACACCGACACCGGGATCATCATGCCGGTTACGAACCCGCTGGAGAGGGTGAACCGCGAGATCAAGCGGCGCACCGATGTTGTGGGGATCTTCCCCAACGATGACGCCATCATCAGGCTCGTCGGCGTGATCATGCTCGAGACCAACGACGAATGGACCGTTGCGCGCCGATACATGAGTCTTGAAACCCTCGCGCGCGTGAACGACAATCCCAACATTAGGTTGCCCGCCGTGGCGTCCTGATCAAAACCCGGGCCTTCCCGAAGGTCGGCGCTCTTACACCACCACTTAGCGTAATCGCCATCTCCCTTCGCACCAATGTGGTGCAACATGGGTTGCTGCTTCGGCAGTCGAAGCAACCTAATCATGGGGAATAGCATGAGTGTATTTGCAGCGTTGGACGTGTCGCAGGAAGAGACGGCGATTTGCGTCGTGGATCAGAACGGCGGGATTCTGGCTGAAGCTAAAGTGCCTACATGCCCGGCCGCAAGAGCTATGCTGGGAAATGGGTGACGGTGTTTGAGAAGGCGGCGTATCGTGGCGGGTGATCAAGCCTGCCAGAACTTCCAGAAGGAACGATACGNCCGCAAGAGCTATGCTGGGAAATGGGTGACGGTGTTTGAGAAGGCGGCGTATCGTGGCGGGTGATCAAGCCTGCCAGAACTTCCAGAAGGAACGATACGCCTTGTGTGGTTGCCGCCCGTGATGCAAGAAGTTTTTGACCCTTGAGCATGTGATCGAGCGCGGTCTTGTGTCAGGCCTGTTCGTGCGACCTTCAAGAGCCGCTGGCCGAAATGGTGATGCGCGGAACGGGTCCAAATCTATGAAACGAGCTCAGTGGCTCTGGCGTATCGCCTGGTTCTACCGTCCGGATCTGTTCGATCGTTTGCCCATTTAGGTCTTGGCTTCTCACACCCCCCTTGACCGACGTCAGGTTGTCTTGCGCTGCTTGAACATCATGCAGCTGCGCCCTGCGCCGGAGCCCGATACTCCTCGTTTTTCGTCAGCATGGCCCAGATCGCGCGAGCCATCTTGTTCGCCAGGGCGATGGCGACGAGCATCCGCGGCTTTCGGGCTGCCAGACGCGAAAGCCAAGAGTCCTCGGGAATCGTCCGTCGTCCCAGCCAATTCAGCCGCGACATTGCTCCGATGATGAGTAGCCGCCGAATATCTGCTTGGCCAGCCTTCGAGACACGCCCCAGCCGTTGCTTGCCGCCCGTGGAATGCTGCCGTGGAACGAGCCCAAGCCAAGCTGCGAAGTCCCGGCCACACTTGAACTGCGCCATATCGGGCGCGAAGGCCTCGACCGCCAGCGCCGTCAGAGGCCCGATCCCCGGCATAGTTTGCAGTCGCCGCGCGGTATCCGTCTCGTCCGCGAGCGCCTTCATCCCCTTGGTCTTCAAGTCGACCCTCTCCGTCTTCTCAGCAATCTGCGCCAGCAAGTCCTGGCATTCCGCAATGATCAGCGACGGCAGATCGGAGTCGGGATCATCCAACAACGCCTCGATCCGCTTCAGATGAACGCGGCCCGTAGGAAACACATGGCCATACTCGTAGAGCACCGCCCGCAGCGCATTTACGAGTTCGGTGCGCTGATGGACCAGGCGCTCCCGGCTGCGGAATATTACCGCCTTGGCCTGCTGCTCTGCCGTCTTTGGCGCGACGAAGCGCATCTCCGGCTGGCGCGCGGCGATCACCATCGCCTCGGCATCAGCCGCGTCATTTTTCTGGGGCTTAACGAAGGGACGGACGTACTGGGGCGCGATCAGTTTGACGTCATGACCAAGCGCTTCCATCTCCCGGGCCCAGTAGCTCGCGCTGCCGCAGGCCTCGAACACGACAACGCACGCAGGTTGAGCAGACATGAACCTCCGGAATTGCTCCCGTGTCTGCTTCTTCCGAAACTTTACGTGCCCCGTCATCGAAGCTCCATGGAGCTGGAAAACTCGTTTTGCCAAGTCCACTCCGATTATTGTATCCTTCATCTCGCCGTCCTCCTTGCTTGGTGGCTTTCAACACCACCATCTTGGCACATTGCGATGCCGTCTGGGGAGGGCGGCAACCATCCCATCTATGACGAACGATACCGACATCATCGCCCTGCGTCAGCCGGAATCTGTGGATGATCCGCTGACCGAGATTGCCCGGGATGGGGCGCGCCGGATGCTGGCCGCTGCACTTCGGGCAGAGGCTGACGCCTTCGTCGCGCAGCATGCCGAAGAGGTCCTGCCGGATGGCCGGCAGCGTGTCGTCCGGCATGGGTATGGGCCGGAGCGGAGCATCCAGACCGGGATCGGCGCGCTTGATGTGCGCCGCCCGAAGGTGCGAGACCGCGCGGTCGGGCCTGCTGACGAGAAGGTGCGGTTCAGCTCTGCCATCCTGCCGAAATGGGCGCGGCGGTCGCGCAGCCTCGATGCCTTGCTGCCGGTGCTCTACCTGCGCGGCATTTCCACCGGCGACTTCCGGGAGGCGCTCTCTGCGATCTTGGGGGCGGAAGCGCCGAACTTGTCGCCGGGCGTGATTTCGCGCCTGACCGGAGAGTGGCAGCAGGATTATGACCGCTGGCAGCGCCGTGATCTCTCGGCGCGGCGCTACGTCTACATCTGGGCGGACGGCGTCTACCTCCAAGCCCGGATGGAGCCTCAAGCCGAGTGTATTCTGGTCATTCTTGGGGCGACGCCCGAAGGAAAGAAGGAAGTCGTCGGCTTTCAGGCCGGTATGCGCGAAAGCGCGCAGAGCCCCCTCTCGGCATCTTTTCCTACGGAAAAGAGCCTGCCGGTCAACGGGACGTGAGTTGCTGGTCAGCATCAAGGCCCGCGGCCTCTCGGTTCCGCCGGAGATCGCCGTCGGGGATGGGGCGATGGGGTTCTGGAAGGCGCTCGACGAGGTGTTTCCAGGCACGCGCCATCAAAGATGTTGGGTCCACAAGATCTCCAACGTCCTGAACAAGTTCCCGAAATCCATGCAGCCGACGGTAAAGTCCGACCTGCGCGAGATCTGGCAGGCCGACACCCGCGCCGCAGCGGAGACCGCCATGGACACCTTCTCCGAGAAATACGGGGCCAAATACGAGAAGGCGGTCACCTGTCTGACGAAGGACAGGGAGGCGTTGCTCACCTTCTACGACTTTCCAAGTGACCACTGGGACCACCTGCGCACGGGCAACCCCATCGAAAGCGTCTTCGCCACCGTTCGGCATCGGACAGTGCGAACCAAGGGCGCCCTGTCGCAGAAGACGGCGAAGCTCATGGTCTTCAAGCTCGTTCAGGCCGCCGCAAAGACATGGCGGCGTCTGAAGGGCGCCAATCAGTTGCCTTTGGTCATCGAAGGCGTCACATTCACCGACGGTGTCGCCGCAAACGACACTGCAAACCGCGCCGCTTGATCAGGCCGCGTCACCCAAAATCCCGCATAGCTCTACCAACGGCCCTATAAATTGACCGTTCTTGCATATTCGCGGTCACTGATTGAACGGACACGCTCGGGATCGTTTGCAAAGAAGCTCCATGCTTCGCAGCATCGTGTGACGATGTCGTCGTAGGTATCGAACACCGAAATGGCGAGGCAGTTCGCTCGAAGATAGGCCCAGATGTTCTCGACAGGGTTTAACTCTGGCGCGTAGGGCGGTAGCATCACGATGGAGATGTTTTCGGGGATGCAGAGCGCGTTTGCACCATGCCATGCATGACCACACCGAAGCGGTCTTCAATCTTGCGCTTGAGGTCAATGCGACGCCAGCGCACCACCCCATCAACCGCAGGGTCAGGCCCCTCAGGCCCCTCACGCACCATCTGCGCCAGCTCCGCCTTCTGCTCAGGGCTCAGCAGCGGTTTTGCGCCCGCCGAATGACGGTTTGCCAGATCTAATATCCCCTCGGCGTTGTAGCGATGCACCCAGTCACGCAGCGTCTGCCTATCCATGCCACAGCTCTCCGCTGCCGTCTTGCGATCCGAGCCTTCCAGCACCAGGGCGATCGCCAGAAGACGTCGTGCAGCCTTCGCATCCTTCGTCCGCGCCGACGCCGCCCGAAGATCGCCCGCCGACATGTCCTTCCGTGTGAGATCAACCGCCATCAATACCTCCGCCATTTGGGGGCAGTGATCCAGATTTTCACGCGGAAGGGAATCCTCAGAGAATCAAAGGTTCGGGCCGCTGGTATAAGTGGAAATGCTGTAAATTCAGCGCTCTCTGAAGGCGGACGGCGATTGCCCCCAAGCTTCAACGAATGCACGGGTAAATGCGCTGCGGCTCGAAAATCCCACCATCTGAGCCACCCGCTTGACCGGCTCGCGCCCTTCGCTTAACATCTGTGCGGCGCGCGCCATACGCAGTTCGCGCAAGAACCCGATTGCGCCTTGTCCATAGGTGGTTTGGAACCGCTCGGCAAATCGGGATCGACTCATACCCGCTATCTCCGCGAGACTATCGACTCCGTGCGGTGCCGCAGGATCATCGAGCATCGCACGTAATGCGCGCCAAAGGCTCGGATCGGCCAGCCCCGCCACCCATGCGACTGCTGGGTCGCGTGCTTCCAGCTTTTTGCGCAGCATCTCGATCATGCATTGCAACAATAGCGCGCGCACCATCGCACGACCGCCGACCCGCGTTGTGCCCATCTCAACCAAAAGAGCTGCCATTGCCTGCGCAGCGACTGGCGCACTCGCCACATCCAGACTCAATGGCACACGCAAGAGATCGATCAGACCAAGCGTCGCCCGCAGTCTGAGCGATATCGTCGCGCAGAGCACGACCATATTGCCGCCAGCTTCACCCCGGGCGACGTGCTCCGCCAGATCAAGGGTCGCCGGTCGGCACGTTGATAACCCCACCTGCCCGCCACCGTGGTTGCGAAGGCTGTGGCTCATCGCCGCGGGCACCAATACCAGCCGCCCCGGTGAAAGCGGCAAGGGCGCCTGTCTCTGCAGCCGCACCTCACCTTGCCCTCCCAACACATAATGCAGTGTTGCGTTTGGCACTCGGCCCAGACTGAGACTGCATACCCCTTCGAGTGCGCAGACCGCAAAAGGCTCAGCGGTGATCTCCAGCTCATTCAGGATGTGATCGTGTTCGATGTCATAAGTCATGACGTCAGCTTCCTACAGTTAAACCTGGAAGGCACTGAAATAATAATTTCGGACACATATTTGGGACGTAAAGGCACCTCCATGATTCTATTTAATGAAGGCGATCAATTTGCAATTCACAAAAGGACATGACCATGTGTAATGGACATAACCACGATCACGATACCAAATTAACCCGCCGCCAAGCCCTGACCGGCACTGCCGCGCTTGCCACGGCCGGAACCCTCGCCGCCAGCAGCGCAACAGCGCAAGATAATCCTTACGCGCCCCCGTCCGAGCCATTCCTGCCGCCAAGCGACATGAAATTGGACCTGTCCCGCGCCGCGCTTGTCGTCACGGATCCACAAGTCGACTTTTTGTCGCCGGATGGTGTCGTATGGGGCGCCGTTGGTGAAAGTGTCACTCGGAACAACACCGTCGATAACATTGAACGCCTGTTCAAGGCCGCCAAGAAAGCAGATATCACCGTCGCCGTCTCACCACACTACTACTATCCGACCGATCACGGTTGGAGATTCGAAGGCGCGCTGGAAAAGCTGATGCACAATGTCGGAATGTTTGATCGTCCAGGGCCACTGAGCCTTGAAGGCTTCGAGGGATCTGGCGCCGATTACATGCCGCAATACAAACAGTATATCCATGACGGTAAGACCATTCAGTGTTCACCGCACAAGGTATATGGTCCTGAAACGAATGACCTTGCGCTGCAGCTGCGCAAGGCCGGTGTGGATCAGGTTATTCTTGCGGGTATGTCTGCCAATCTATGCACCGAAAGCCACATGCGAGAACTCCTCGAGCAGGGCTTCGAAGTGGCAGTTGTTTCCGATGGCACGGCTGCAGCCATGCTACCCGAGGGCGATGGCTATCTCGCCGCACTCATCAATTTTCGGTATATGGCAAACGCACTCTGGACCACGAACGAGGTAGTCGCGATGCTTGACGGCTGATGAGTTTCGCCGCGCAATCGCGCTTCTGGGTATGAGTTGCTGAAAAATAAAGTAAAGTTCTGCCAGCTTTGGTCCAACAAACGTCGTCGTGCTTCTGGATGCCAGATTGCACGGCGGCAAATCATTCCCAATCATGCCAACCATCCTTCTCGCAGTCGCGCACCCAGGTCGGGGTCAGTTGGGTCTCGACATAAAGCTCGAACAGTTTGCGGTTCATTGCGTCCTCGATCACCCAGGGCGCATCCAGACGGTCGTGGCGGAGCGCTGCGATAAACGTTTGCGTGTTCCAGTGACCGAATGGGGCGTGGTCAATCAGGCGTGCGCCCTTGGGGGACCATCCAGTGGTCTTGGCCATGTTCGTCTTGAGCGAGGTTTCGTCAATGAAACCGATGCGTGGCAACAGGTTGGCCATGAACGGTTGCCGCCGCG
>NZ_JBAPKZ010000069.1:0-8636 GCF_037083805.1 Roseovarius sp. D0-M9
AGTGGCATTGATGCTCTTCTGCGTCGCCGCGGATACTCATATAAAAAAAGGACTGATCGCCCAAGAGCGCGACAAGCCCGCAGTCCGAAAAGCCCGACTTGACTGGGCCCGGCGGCAGAAAGTCATGCAAGACCACCCCCATCGGCTGATCTTCATCGACGAGACGGGCACTGACACGAACATGACCCGCGCGTATGGACGGTGCCCCAAGGGTCTTCGCCTCAAAGGGACCGCCCCATTCCGGCGGTGGGGAAACCAAACCCTGATTGCGGGCCTGTCTTGCGAGGGGATCGTGGCGCCGTGGGTTATCTCTGGCGCCATGGATCGCGATGCGTTCGACACCTACGTCGAAAAAGTCTTGGTCCCGGA
Source organism: Roseovarius sp. D0-M9 (assembly GCF_037083805.1). Taxonomy (NCBI): domain Bacteria; kingdom Pseudomonadati; phylum Pseudomonadota; class Alphaproteobacteria; order Rhodobacterales; family Roseobacteraceae; genus Roseovarius; species Roseovarius sp. D0-M9. The sequence goes on from NZ_JBAPKZ010000069.1 coordinate 370, forward strand.
GTTGGAACCAGGGTCCGTCGTCATCCTCGACAACCTGGCAACCCACAAGAGCGACAGAGCTGCTCGATTGCTCACGGCGCACGGCTGTTGGTTTTTGTTCCTGCCTGCATACAGCCCAGACCTCAACCCTATCGAAATGGCCTTCTCCAAACTAAAGGCGCACCTCAGACGCATCGGTGCGAGAACATCCCTCAGCAAATCCTGGCAATTCGTGCTGGATCCAGATCTCATGGATCCAGGCCTTAAAAACCCCAGCCTCAGCCATCCTCTGCGACAAGCAGATACTACCCGAGATAAAAACGACTCCCAGAGTCCGTGAGAGCTTCTCTAGGCGCCCTCTTTGGGATTTGATGAGCCCTTGCCTGCCAAGCAAAATTTCAGCCATCAGGGAGGCCCTCACAGCCTCTTGCGATAGCGATCCTCCTTGGGGTCACCTCCACACCGCATGAAATCCACATAACAGGATCCATGACAGCCCACGACTGCGCGACAACCGTCGCGGCCAAACCACCGTCCACCGGCTCGACGGGCGGTTACGGCAATCGGTATTCGGACGGCTGGCCGGATACGAGGGTGTCAACGATGCTGGCCGTCTCGCCCTCGACCCGGTCATGCGTCAGGTTGTTGGCGGCAGGGCTGTCGATGCGCATGCGGCATCGGTCTTGCAGATCGGTGGCGTTCCCTCACTCCAACTCCAGCGGTTCGGGCGGTTCTTCGACGACGGTGGGCGGTTCTTCGGTTTCTTCTTGGACCCAAGCGCCGTACAGGATCAGGATCAGCACAAGCACGATAAACCCCGCCGGGATCATCGCATAGATCAGGCTGCGGGGCATGCCGCGGGTCGGTTTGGGGTCTTGGCTCATGGCGGGCTCCTTGCTGTTGCAGGGAGCCAACGCCGAACCCTGGCCCGTCGTTCCGGACCCGCCTCAGGCTAGCGGCTCGTGTAGAGCCAGATTTCTTCATGGTCGATCTCTGTCCGATGCGAAAGCCCGTATACGAATGCGCTGAAGGCAGAGCTTCCAAAAGACGCTTGAAATTTGGAACCAGTAAAGGGGCATGGGGAGCGGCTTCCCGCTAGGATGCCTTGTTCAACCTGCGCCAAAGCAGGAGATCACCCGAGCGGGTGATCTCGTCATTGGGAATGGAGGCCAATGTATCAGCGCACCATTCTTGCGAGGCTACAGAGGTACCCTGTTTCAGCTTGGCAGCATTTATCTAATAGCCGAATGGCTAGTCCAACAGGCCCAGTAGTTTTGGACATTGGTGCATGCCACAAGCTTCAAAGCTGTCATTGCGGCATAAAATGTCTGCTCTCTGCACGGGGCCGACGGATGCCTTTGTTTTGTCGTAGCGCTTTGAGATTTTCTCATGGGCTGTGGCGGGCGCAATAAGACTCAGTGCGTCACCCAACATGAGGGAAAACCAATCATGCCCATTGCAAGCGCGGATCTTACAGTTCAGCAACAAATCACCGCCATCTATATCGCGTACTACGACCGCGCGCCGGATCCTGCGGGTCTCCAGTTCTGGGTCGACAAAGTGCAGGGCGGCCGTTCGCTGACGCAAGTCGCGAGTGACTTTTCGGCTGCAGCAGAAACCACAGCAAAGTATCCCTTCTTCAATGCGCCCGTCGTCACGTCGGCAGAAACTTTTATCGCGAGCATCTACACTAACCTGTTTGGCCGTACGCCCGATGCCGCTGGTCAGGCTTTCTGGAGCGCGCAACTTTCGTCGGGCAGCACGCCGGTCGGTGAGATTATTCTCGCGATCCTCGAGGGCGCGCAGGACGAAGCCAGCGGCGGCTTCCCTGACTCAGAGACGGTGACCAACAAAATTGACACCGGTATTGACTGGGTTGAAAGTGCGACCGCAGCGGGTATCGGCCTGTCGGCAAACCCGATTGCTGTAGAAATCGACGGTAAGATCGTTGTTAACAACCAGGCTGCATTCGACTCGGCAACTTCGATCCTTGATAATGTTGATGGTACTGCGCAGTCGGTGACGACTGCCAAAGCCTCGACCGATACGTTTATTGCTGGCACTACTGATACTGGCACCACTGATACTGGTGGCACCGGTACTGGCCGCAGCTTTGCGCTCACTACAGGTGCGGACACTGGCGCTGCGTTCGTCGGCACAGCCAACAACGACATTTTCAATGCGGCTCAAACGACGGCCGCTACTTGGAGTGTTGGCGACGCAATTGATGGCGGCGCGGGCAATGACACATTCAATGTGACGCAAACTGCTGCTGTCACAAACCCGACCGGCGCAACTGTCAAGAATATCGAAACGATGAACGTGGTTTCGGGCACGACTGCAACCGATCTTAACACGACGACCTTCACCGGTCTGACCGCGTTGAATATCTCTGCCCCGGGTGCTGTGGCTGCCACTTCTGCGGCTACCACCGATGTTGCCATTACCAACGCAACTCAAGGCAATGGTGCTATCTCCGTAAACGGCGGCAAGGATGTCTCGGTAACGGCTTCCGGCACGACCACTGGCACGATTAATGTTGGAGCCACGACAGTTGCCAAGGGCGCAGTTACCATTTCGGAAACGATTTCGGGTGCTGGTACCGTTAACGGTGGCGCAATCACCGTGAAGGGCGGCACCACTGTCAACACGACAACGACGGCTACAAACACGAACACCGCCGGCCAGACCGTGACGCAGGGCAATGTCACTGTAAACGGTACTGCTGACACCACAGCTGCGACTGTTAAGCAGTCCGAAGCTGTTGCAGCAGTAACAGCTGTGACAGGTGTTACTGCTGCGACAGAAACCGCAACTTTCACATTTGCTGATATTACAAACGGGGGTGCTAACGGTACATCGTCATTGATTATTGCAGGTCGAGTAATCTTTGTTAATCCCGGTCAGACGGCTACTGCGGCTGATATTGCGGTCGCCTTTGCAACGGGAACTGACACTGGTAACGCAAATGTTAGTGGCACATTGTTTGATTATACTGCTGCTGCAGGAACTGGCACCAATGTCGTATTTACCAGCACGACCCCTAACACAAACGTAGCTAACATTTCAGTCTCACGTGGCACTTCGGGCGATAGTACAGTACCTGACTTCCCTACTAGAACCATTAGTGACGGTGCTGCTGCTGTTGAAGCTGTAACTGGTGTGGGTGGTATTGCTGCTGGTGATGTTTCGATCACTGATGCAAACTCTACTTCAACAACGGCTGCTGGTACGATCACAATAGCTACACTTGAGAACTTCGGCGCCGCGACTGTTAATTCGAGTGCTCTGACAGCCCTGAACTTGGCAGGCAAGGGCACTTCGGTTAACGCTGGGACACTCGGTGCACTGACGACCGCTGCTAACACGGCTTTGGCTGTTAATGTCAATGGTCTGACCACAACTGGGGCAGTCACCATCGACAGCGATATCACGACGTTGAACATCGGCAGCAACACTGCTGCATCGACGGTGAACAGCCTTGTGGCCAATGGCGCGAAGACGGTGAACGTTGCTGGTGATGCAAAGCTGACACTGACTGGTCAAACACTTGGTGCTGTGACTGACATTGTTATCACCAATACTGCTGGTGCGTCGTTCGGTACCGCTCTCGCTAATGGCGTTCAGTTCACCGGTGGGTCCGGTGCTGACTCCATTAAAATTGCCGGGTCGACCAAAGCATCGACCATGGGTGATGGTGATGACAGCGTCGAGATGACCGCCACGGCGTTCGGCGCGGGCGGTTCGGTTGACGCTGGTGGCGGCACTGACACACTGAAGATGACTTCGGCAAATGCGGCAACCGCTTCCGCGACTGCAACCTTTGAAGCCAACATCTCGAACTTCGAGAAGGTCAGCCTCGGTCAGACACTGGGTAATGCTACTGATTCTGTGAACCTCGCGAACCTCGATGACATCAGCTATGTTGTCACCGCAGGTACGGCAGCAGGTGGTGCAGCAGGGGCAACGAACGAAACGGCCACGGTCACATTCAACAGCCTGCTTGAGGGTCAGTCAGTAACCATTGGCGGCAAAACGGTTACGGCTGCGTCGGATATGACCGCTATCGAGGTGGCGGAGGAATTCGACAACAACAGCACGGTGACTGTCGGTGGCGCAACGTACAACACCGCTGACAACGCTGGTACGGCGTCCGTTGTGCTCACAGCGCAAACGGTTGGCGACAAGGTCGATGTAACAGCGAGTGCGCAGAACACTTCCGCAGCGACATTTGATAACAATGACGTCTCCAACGAAACGCAAGGCGTTGCTCAAGTGAATGCAGAGGCAGAGGTGGCTGACGTCTCGGTGAGCGATCTTCTTGCGGGTGAGTCGACGACCATCACCGATACAGGTGGTGGTAGCCGCACTGTGACGGCAACGGGTGTGACTGAAACTGCAACGGCAACGTTCGGTAATATTAACACGCTTGGCGCGGGTATTGATTCGTCTTACACTGTTGCTGGCCGGACGGTTACTTTGGCCGATAATGCCACATTTGGGTTCTCTTACACTCATGCCGAGATCGCTGCTGCGATTGCGGATGGCTCGACCACAACAGCTGGCGGTGGCACCATTACCGTTTCCGGAAGCCTAAATGGTTACACAGCAGTTGATAACCCTGCCACCGGCGAAGTCACCTTTACGTCGATAGTTCAGGACACGAACGTACAGGATATCACCATCACTGAAGAGGGCCCTTCGCTCAACGTCACGCCTACCATCACCCAAGGTGACAATGGTAACCTGACGGCTAATGAAGTAGCAGCAGCTCTTGCTGGCGGTGTAAGCGGTACAGGTCCTGCTGTTGTGGTGGATAACGGTGCGTTCGGCTACACCGGCGCAGCGAACGGCTCCACTGTCACGTTCACCGGCGCAACTGCTGAAGCCAAAGCTGATCTCACTGCAAGCTCGGCAAGCGGCACACAGCCGACGGTCACTGTCACGAACCAAGGGGTCGACGCCGTTAAAGGAGTTACTGAAGAGGCAGATGTTTCGTTCGAAGCGCTCAACAGCGGTGAGAGCATTACCGTCGCGGGCCGCACCGTTACGGCAAATGGAGACAACCTGACAGAAGCTCAGGTCGAAGCTGCCTATCTTGGCGGGGTCAATGCTGGTAACGCGGTCATCAGCGGAACGTTAGCCGGTTGGACTGTGGCACAAAATGGGGTTGTAGGAGACTCCATTCTTACCTTCACCAGCACAGCTGCAAGTACGCCCGTGGATGATATTGACACCACCTTCAACATCACTGGTGCAACTCCCCCGACTGGACCCACCATTACTGTCACGGATGGTACGGCAACAGGTCCGAGTGGTGCACTGACGCTGAACGGTCTGGCTTCGGGTGCTACTGTCGAACTGACGGGGGCGAACGCTGGCTCGACCACGGTCAACCTGGCGTCGACCACCGGCACGTCGGACGTCGTAAACCTGAAGCTGAACGGCGCGTCGAACCTTGCTGCTGGTGCGGTTAATGTTGATGGCGTGGAGTCGATTGCCATCGAGTCCACCGACAGTAACACCACCGCAAACCCGGCGGCACCAAGCACCCTGGCGCTGAATGCGGCAGCCGCGGAAAGCATCACGCTGTCGGGTAACCACGGTGTGGACTTCACCGGCTCGACGCTCACCAACCTGACCAGCTTTGATGCATCAGCCAACACTGCAGGTGTGACTGTATCCGTGGCTGGCGCTGCTCAGGGCGTCAAGATCACTGGTACTGCCAAGGCTGACAACATCACCGGCGGCAATGGTTCGGACGTAATTTTGGCCGGGGCCGGCAACGATACCATTACTGGTGGGGCAGGTAACGACACCATTACTGGTGGCGCAGGTAACGACAAAATGACCGGTGGCGCAGGTGATGATACCTTCAACATCGCCTTCGGTGGCGAAGGTACAGATACGATCACGGACTTCCTCACCGGTTCTAATACTCTGGACTTCACCGGTAACTCGAATGTGGTCAACGTGAGGAATCCTGACGCTCATCAGGTTGTCGTTAGTGCCAATACTTCAGGTTCCGAAATACTGGAGATTAATAGCGGTTTCGCAGTAATCGATAACGGCAGTGCTAACGTGGGTAACGCAGCTAGCCTCTCAACAACAGATGTCGCTGCCTATCTTGCTGATATCGACAACTCAGGCGATGGCACTGACCAAGTCGTCTTTCAGAACGACAACAGTAGCGTATATATCGCAGTATCTGATGGTACTAACGGCGCAATTTTCCGAGCCGATGCGGGTGGCTTCACCGATACTACTATTAATGCAGGCAATCTTACTTTGATCGTTAATCTGACCGGTGTTTCTGATGCCAGCACGATTACGCACACCACTCTCGCTGACTTCGGCTGGCTCATCTGAAAAACCTCGCACTCTGAGCGAGTTGGAATAAACTGGACGGGAAGATGAAGGATGCCCCGTTATGCTCAAGCAGCCCGCCTTTCCCGGTCTCCGCCATGCGATGAAGAAGAAGCAGACGCGCCGGGAGAAGTTCCTCGGCGAGATGGATATGGTGGTGCCATGGGCACGATTGCTGACGTTGATCGCGCCGCACTACCCGAGGGTCGGACCGAAGGGTGGACGTCCGCCCATGCCGCTGCACACGATGTTTCGAATGTATTTCTTGCAGCCATGGTATGCGCTCAGTGACCCGATGGCGGAGGAGATGCTGTATGACAGCGACGCCATGCGCCGGTTCGCCGGTATCGAACTCGGGGACGACCGGATCCCAGACGACGACGACCATTCTCAACTTCCGTCACCTGCTGGAGAAGCACCAGCTGACCGAGAAGCTGTTTGCTGAGGTGAGTGGCCATCTCGCGGACCAGGGCATCACGCTGTGCTCGGGCACGTTGGTGGACGCCACGATCATCGATGCGCGGCAGAGCAGCGACGCCAGACGTTTACGCAAAAGGAACCAAGAAGGTAGTTCAACACCTGAGCCAAGCGCATTGCAAGGGCATTGGATNTGCGCGGCAGAGCAGCGACGCCAGACGTTTACGCAAAAGGAACCAAGAAGGTAGTTCAACACCTGAGCCAAGCGCATTGCAAGGGCATTGGATACATTACCTCCACCCGCTCCTTCCCCCCGCATGCAGAGGAAGGCCCGTCAAACTATTCGCCGTATCCACGCGATGCCTGATATCGGAGGCCAGCCGCTTCCCCACAGAGTTCTCATCTGTCCCCCGCGCCAAGCATTGGTTCAACCATTCGTAAAGAACCAATGAGCCAAGAGCAGAGTCCCCGGACTGAAACAGGACTCTCCTGCATACGGCCGGTGGGTTATAGTAGTCGCGTTTCTGCTCTCACCTAAACGGAGCCGGTACGAGAGCGGGTCGGGTGAAGTCCCCGGCGAAGGCCAACTTTGGACACGGGAAGATGGCAAACCGTGGCGCGACCTCTTTGAACAGGTAAAGGTCCCGCATAAACCTGAGAGTAACCAGAGAGTAACCTGAGTAGTTCACTCCCTGATGTTGGAGTGAAACGGAGTGGGAGTGACCGGTCAACGTCTAAGCCTGCATCCGAGGCACCCAACAGCAGCGTCAGGGTTGAGGGTGCCTCAGATAACGATCGATCCAAGTTAAGGTTGAGGTTCTCCGGTTTTCCCAAAAGACAGAGGCCAGCACACGTTGCAGTTGTGCATAGAACCCCTCCCTGGCATGCATCCTGGGGAGGGGTTTTTCTGTATGTAATCACTGCGCTCAAGAGACATGACACGTCGGTGGTTGGCTCACCTCGGACGCATTGTAGTGCGTGTGTCATGTCACCAAAGAGCGGTGTAGTCCCCTCCCCTGTTTCCAGGGAGAGGGTTTGGTTCAGGCAGGTTCGGTGACCTTGAGATGGACAGCGATGGCCTCACAGAAGGACTGCAAGTGGAGGCACTGGTCTGAATCCAGTTCACCCAGTTCTGTCAGAAATTGATCGTGATTCCGTGTTCCAGGTATCAGGAAGCCGGCCAGTTCAGCGAGGACATAGGGTGTCTGCTCGTTGGAATCGTCGCTCAGCATCTCAACCATGGTGTCGCGTAAGAGATAAACACTCGCGGTGTAGTCGGTCATTGTCGTTCTTTCTTCATATGGAATTGAAAGAGCCCTCCCCTGCTATGGCAGGAGAGGGCTTGGTTCTCAGCTCAGTGGCTCTCTATCCCCGACTAGTCGTTTGGGGGATAGCGCGAGATATAGCTGAAAGTTGGTGATGGCCCCTGAGGGGCGGCATATCATGGCGGTGTTCACGCGCCGTCAATTCTCCGAAGAGAAAGGGATATGCCACATGACCAAGAC
>NZ_JBAPKZ010000070.1:0-8585 GCF_037083805.1 Roseovarius sp. D0-M9
CACTGCCACGTGTCGAGCCTGAGCCCGAGGGGCCGCGTCCGGCAGTCCGCAAGTTTACTGCCGCCGAGGCACAGACGGGAACGATCCTCTTGGTCGAGGACGAAGAGCATCTCAGGGACCTGATGAAAGACGTTCTGACCAAGGCAGGTCATACCGTCATTTCCAGGGCCGACGCCAAAGAGGCGCTGACCTGGGCCCAGGACACTGACATGCCGCCCGATCTTTTGCTGACGGATTTCGAATTGCGCGGCGGGACAAACGGATTGGCGCTGGCGCAAGAGCTGCCCAATATCTTGGGCAGCCCAGTGCCAACACTTATCCTGACCGGAGATATCACCACTTCGACCTTGCAGGCCATCGCCCGGTCAGACCATCAGCAAATCATGAAGCCGCTGATGCCCGAGGCCCTGATTTCACAGATTTCGGACCTGATGCTGAAGGCCCGCAGCAAGACGCACCACACCAACGGGCTCTCGCGCATCACTCTGAATGTCATCGAGGATGATCCGATCATCCGCGAAACCACCCAGCGCCTGTTCGAAGCCGAAGGGTCGAAGGTCATCACATATGTCTCGGCAGAGGACTTCCTGTCATCCCCTCGGCCTGAGGGCACGTCATGCCTTCTTGTTGATGCCGTTCTTCCCGGCATGGATGGGGTCGCGCTGGTCGCGCTTTTGCGGTCGGAGGCGTCACAGGTGCCCGCCATCATTCTGACCGGTCACGGCGATGCCGATATGGCGGTGGAGGCGATGAAAGCAGGCGCATCGGACCTGATCGAGAAACCGGCGAGCGCGGCTGATTTGCTGGCAAGTTTCCGCTCCGCCATCGCGCAGATGGAAGACCGGAACCTGAAGGCAAACGCACGCAAGGCGGCAAAAGCCAAGTTCGCAAACCTCACGCCGCGCGAGCAAGANCGCCATCGCGCAGATGGAAGACCGGAACCTGAAGGCAAACGCACGCAAGGCGGCAAAAGCCAAGTTCGCAAACCTCACGCCGCGCGAGCAAGACGTTCTTGCCGGCGTTCTGGAGGGCAAACCGAACAAGATCATGGCGGCGGACCTGGGTATCAACCAGCGCACTGTGGAGAACCATCGCGCGTCAGTGATGCGCAAGACGGGGGCCGGATCCTTGCCGGCGCTGGTGCGTCTGGCGCTGGCGGCCGATACACCGACTGCGTAACGCCGGGCGAATGATCCGGATCTGTGCCCGGAGGTTCGTTTCGCTTGTCCTGCGGATGGGGTCTTCGGGTTCAGGGGGGCGTCCCTAAGCTTGGTTCCAACCTTGCGCTTCGGACGCTCTGCGAGGCCTCAAGTCTGAATTGCTTGGAGAAGGGACAAAGCCCGATCTTCTGGATATCTATCGTGCGAGCGGAGCATGAACTGGTGGCTCATTCTCGCTCTCCTATAGACCGCAGTGACAACGGTGCGGTTACACACTAAGCTTAAAAACAGACCACCCGTACGGCGCAGGCCGCTCTTGTATTGGCGCAGCTTCTCTCCGTTAAGCGCGACCACCTCCGCATCCGGTCAAGGATGGGCAGGACGTGAGCGAGTAAGAGTTCGTCGACCTAATGCGCCGCGTGCTGCTGCTCGACTCCCTGAAAGAGAAGGCGGCGAACCGTGGCGGGTGTCCAAGCCTGCCATCTCTGGTCCTCCCCAAACGGGATAATACTATCCCAATTGGTGGAACCCCTTTCCCATGATGAGTAGATTCCGAGCCTATGTGACGTTTGCGTCAAAACTTAATGTTGATTCGTGTCCAAGACTAACCATGAGCCAAATCGTTTACATTGTTGGGGCAATTGTCATCGGCTTTGGCTGATTGCGCGCCCTGATGACCTGAAGCCTTCAGACGAATGCAATGAACCGCTCCAAGATGACGTCTCAATCGGGCGGAGTAAAAATCATCAAAGACCCCAGATCGAGGCCCGATGGCATGATGCCATCGGACGGTGCCGGATTGGCAACACCCACCGGGTCAATCCCCACGCCCCTTTTTAAACAACCCGCGGATCGCCTTGTGTCCCTTGATCACCATCGCTCTGCTGCGGTGGCTGATCTTCTGTTCCGGCCTTTGCGCTCCGCTGCAACCCGAAAGGAAACTCACCATGCTGCCCAAGACACAAGCAAATGTTTTCATTCAGACAGTCGAAGAGATGCGGGACCATGAGGTCCAGCGCAAGAAGACGCAGCTGCGCCTCAGGGTCAACGCGTATCTCAAATCGCTCGTTCCAGCGCCTCAGGCCGATGCCGAAAGGGGGAAACGTCGAACGACGAGAACCCTGGATCATGGCAACTGACTGGCAAGAGACATTGCCACACAAGCTCACAGCGCATCAGACCGAAATTCAGGAGCAAATTCATGAAAGCCGAAACCTTGGACGACCTGTGCCTGCACACCTTGAAAGACGTGCTCTACGCCGAGCGCAAGATCCACGAGGCGCAGCCACAGATGCAAAGCATGATCAGCAATCCGGAGCCGAACCACGCGCGGCTGCAGCAGAGCAATGGAACGAGTGAACAATTCGCTCGGCTCGAAGAGTTCTTCGCAAGCCTTGGCAAGCTCGCCAAGGCCAAGAAATACGGCCCCATGGTCGGGCTGATCGAAGAAGCCGAAGCTCTGATGATCGAAATCGGCGCACCCGGCAGCAAGGACGCCGCGCTGACCTCGCTTGCGCAAGCGGTCGAGCACTATGAGATCGCCCTGCGCCACGCCGATGGAGCGGGCAATGCCTCATCATCCGGAAACGGCAGCGCGCATGAAAGCGGCGCTTGACCAAGGCCGAGGCACAACACGCGCCATCAAGGTCGGCCGGGGCCACCGTGCCTGACGGAAAACCAGACTGCGGCTTCCGCCGCTTCGTGGTGTGCGGACAGCAACGTAGCGGCAAGCGCGATCCTGCGCCTCTGCCCCACGGTTACCCCTGTTCGGCGCTGCAGTTGCGGATCACGATGCAGAGGACATCCTGACCCTTTGTGCAATATGTGCCCGCGTGGCTTGGCCCATTGGGGCGCCCACGGGCAGACGAGAATGGATTGAACCTTCCGACTACTACCGACGCGGTGGTGATGAGGTCGCCCTGCTTTCGCACGGCTTTTGCGAGAACTGTTTCGCACGGATTCAGGAAGAAGATTGAAAGATGGAAAGGTCCCCAGCAATTGACGCAATAGCCTTCCCGTCTGGCGACAACTTTTTTGAATGAACGCGCTCACCCGAACATTCTGAAAGCCGGGTTTGTCGGCCATCAGAGAGAAAAGGGGGAACATTATTTGCCGATGCGTAATCGCTGGCCATGTTCGAGAGTAAGCTGTGTCGCATCCTCAGCGCTTAGGGGGAGGGATAAGAAGAAACCCTGAACTATATCGGCACCGGCAGCACGCACAAAATCGAGTTGATCTTGCGTCTCGATCCCCTCTTGAACAACGCTCATACCCGCTGAGTGAATCAGTTCATTCAAAAGGTAAAAGAATTTTTCTGACTTACCGTTGGCATTCAAGTCGTTCAAGAATTCACGGTCGAATTTCACCTCATCGGCCGGCAATCGGCGAAGGTTGGAGAGCGAAGAAAAGCCCGTGCCGAAATCGTCGATTGCGACCCGCACACCCAATGCGCGGATTTCAGTGAGAGCGGCGACAACGATTGCGTCACTTGCGAAGCTTTCGGTGACCTCGACACAAAGCGCCTGAGGTGGAAAAGTCGGCACGCTTTGCAGTATCTCACGCAACCTGTCGATCAACTCAGGATGAGCAAGTTGCAGAGGTGATACGTTAACGAAAATCGTGAGATCGAGATCGGGGCGAACTGTGCGGAAGCTCTGCGCCTGCCGGATTGCTGTCGCCAGCACCCAGTCGCCGATCGGATGGATATGGCCCAGTTTTTCGGCTGTCGAGATAAAGAGATCCGGAGATAGCGTGCCTTTCTGCGGATGTTCCCACCTCAACAGCGCCTCAAACCCCTTCAAAATGTCTCTGTCTGGCTTCAGGGCGAAGATCGGCTGATATACCAACATGAATTGATCATTTTCCAGCGCCTCACGAAGGTCGTGGTCAAGAGCAATTTGCTTCGCTGCGATATCATGCAAGCCAGACGCGAACGACTGGCTACGATTGCCGCCATCCTGCTTGGCGGCATACATGGCGATGTCGGCCGCCTGAACGAGGTCGAGATCGCCGAGCATGGAGGTGTCGGCGATGCCGATGCTGGCAGACACATGGCACCAGCGACCTGAGATCTCGAAAGGCTCGTCGATGAGCTTCCGCAGTCGTTCGGCAAGCCCGCTGATCGCAACCGGATCCACACCCTGGCAGAGCACGACAAATTCGTCTCCACCGAGCCTGATCACCAGATCGTCCGGGCGCACAGCGCTTACAAGCCGTTGTGAAATTGCGATCAACAAACCGTCGCCGATGTCATGCCCCATGGAATCGTTGATGGTCTTGAAGCCGTCCAGATCGAGAAACAGGAGTGATGCACCGGCGCCGGATGTCGCCTGCAAAGCGGTCAATCTCTCCTCCAGCAGACTGCGGTTGGCAAGCCCGGTCAGCGGATCGTAGTATCTGAGCTTTGCCAGTTCAGCGCTCGTGCGCTGCGCCATTTCAGATGCGACTTCGCGCCGAAGCGCCAGTGCCAGGCTGACATCAGCGCTCGTCCAGGGACTGGATCGACCGGAAACGGTTTCCTTCCAGGTGGCGAAAGAAGCACGAGGGTGCATTCGGTCCAGGGCTGGATCCCAGGTCGCGTGGTCGGTCGGATCTCCTCCCCACCTCACCGTGCGCACTTGTTCAGGTCTGAACCAGGTAATCAGATCGTCGCCTCCCGAGACCAGTGGTAGGGTCAGCAATCCACTGCCGTCGGCCACGCAAGACGCCAGCTCCGGATAGCGCACTCCGAGATCGTCAACGCCAAGAGGGTCCGCGTCTGTCGTCGGTAAGGGCAAGGAAAGCGCCCTTTCAATGACGCTGGGCGGCGGAAGAACGCCAAGACGCAAGACGTTTCCCGACAGCCGCACCAGAGCACCGGTCGCATCGACAAGCTTAAGAAGCTCGGCACTCGCATCTGCGAACGCCTCTGTCAGTGTATCCGGTACCGCAAGCTTTTCCACGAGAACAGACAGAGTGTCTTGCTTACTGAGTTCCTGTCGCGAGGTTTCTGCCTGGCCGAGGCTATTCAGCATCAGAGAGACCACCTGCCCGATCGTGCCCGCCGCGGATCTTTGTTCAGGATCAGGTTTCTTTGGTGTTGAGTGGTGGCAAACCAGCATTCCCCAGAGGCGTTCACCATCCGCGAGGCCAATGGTGAGACTTGCGGCGGTTCGCATGTTGCGCATGTATTCGAGATGGATCGGTGATACGCTGCGCAGATTGCTGTGGGTTAAATCCAACGGCTCTCCGTCGTCAAGTTCGGGATGCCCGAACAACGGAACCGGTTCGTAAGACGAATTCGCGATCGAACCAACACGCTGGCGCAGGTAAAGCGCGCGCGCGATTTGTGGAATATCCGAGGCAGGATAGCGAAGTCCCAGATAGGATTCGATCCCCGGATTGCACGCTTCGGCGATGACCTCCCCATGTCCGTCCTTGCCGAAACGATAGGCCATCACGCGGTCGTAGCCCGTCACCTCCTTCAGTCCGCCCACGGCGAGTTTGCAGAGGTCTGCCTCAGTCAGCGCCGTTGAAAAGCTCTTGATGATTGATTGCACGAGGCCGACCTGCGTTCTCTGTCCAATCGTGGAGATCGCTTCGATATCGAGGCACAGATATCGGCCTGATCGGAAGGCGTGAAGCTGCAGGGGCCTTCCCTTCGGATCGCAGAGATGGACAGATGATTGCAGGAGTTGGGAGCCAGGCCGCTGTGCCGCGATGGAGATTCCCTCGAAGTCTCCAACCACCTTTTCAATCGGTTCCCCCAAAACGGACGCCGGCGTCGACCCGAGAAATTCTACCAGGTTGGCGCTCGCATGTGCGATCAGCCCGCTGTCATACACCGCGGTAAGCAAAGCCCCGTGCGGTTGGATCGCGCCGGGGGTGGCAATTGGCTCCCATTCGCAACTTGCCAGATCCACCGAGCTGTTCGCGGGCATTGCAGCGTTCATTTCTGGGCTCCCACAGGGTCAAGAAAATTCGGTGGAAAAGTCTTCACAAATTTCAAGCTGTTTCCGCAGCATACGGGCTGCACCATCTTCTTCTTTTGCGCAACAAACGGTTCAAACCAGTCCAGCAAAGCGCGAAAGGTCTCCTCTGCTCCCGTCAAAACATCTTCGCGGGCCTCCGGGTGCTGATCGCCAAAGCGATCGAGGGCCTTCTTGAACACCCGCCAATCCGACGACGGTGCAGGCTCGACGCCACCGAAAAAGTCAGTCGCTCCGGCGATCTCGGCTCCGATCCGCTGCTGCAGATTTCGCAAGATCACCTTTCCCCCGAGCGCGGATCCTTCCAGAACATAGCGCGCACCCAAGGCGTGGGCGAAGGTCGGCATCGTCGGAATGCGGGCATTGGGGGCATGGCTCAATGCGCGCAGGTCGAAGCCCAATGCACCGAGGTCGCGGATCAGCCGTCGGGAATGAGTGGATTTTGTCGAGAACGGTTCGAGTATATCCCATTTGGAGAAGGCCCCGAAGGCGCGTTCAAGAGGATCGTAGAACGCCAGAAAATGCGCAAGCCAATCGGCATACTCGCTCCTGCTGGTGATACTGTCCGGCAACCCGAGCAAGGCTTCCGCTTGATCGTGAAGCAACGACGTCCGCGCCCGAAGATCGCCTGACAGGGCGGATGACGGGATCGTTGAAGCGGTTTCTTCTGAATGTATCAAGATTGGATACCTTTCGCGCGAAGCGCGGCTGAAAACCGGATTTGCCTTTTGGCGGCGTCTCCCAGCTTCCCATGTTTGCCAAATTTGCGAAGAAAGGAGGCGTCAACGATATCCGGTTTCCAGAAAGCCGTTGCCCGTCTTGCGGTCCCGTTGGAGGCACACCCCTCGAAGGGGATAGTTGAACAGGTAGTTGGAATTACGCTTGGGTGATACCTGACCACATGGGCAGGCCGGTTGACCGGCCCTCATTGATCCGTCGCGGATACCGCCAATCGCATTTCCGGCCGACCGCGTGGATGCTGGTCGCCGGAGCGCTGGCCCTGGCCGCCATCGGCCACGTCATATGGTATTGGCTCGACCTGCGGGGGCTGGAGCCGTTTCCGTCATCCGCAGACATATTCTATCTGGCCGTCTATCCGCTTTTGATGGGCGCGCTGGATCCTGGGGCGTGATAGCGCCCGTACGACGGCGACCTTGACGACGCGCTCAACTGAGCAGTCTGCCAGGTGGGCGCTATGCCGCCCTGCTATGCCGCCTTGCAGCGCTCAGACCGCCGATTTCGGGCATATTATTTCAGTGGACCCATATAAATAGGGGTTAGGAATTCCCCGCCCTACCCCAAAAACGATCTCGAAAACCGTTGAGGGTGCAAGCCTTCCCAGGGTTCGAATCCCTGTCTCTCCGCCACTAAGCCCCTGATATTATTGTATTTTAAGATACGCCGCGGCGAGAGTCCTGTCCGCTTGGCCATGGACAAAGTCGGCATACTATGCCGTCCCTCTGCCTCGCTGCATGCGCCGGCTATGCCGTGTCGCCACCAAGTTGGGCCCTGCGAGCACTCGATTGGCCGCGTCCAAAAACGACGAAGCCCCGCCGTTTCGGGCGAGGCTTTCATCGACCTTGGCCGGTCTGCGTCAGAGACCGACATTGCCATCGGCGTTGGCGATCACCTGCTGCTCTTGACTGAGATAGCGGAAGTAGTATCGCTCAGTCGTCTTCACTGAACCGTGTCCGATGTATCGCTGCACACGATAGACCGACCAGCCTTCCTTCAGCCGCTCGATGGCGAACTTGTGGCGGATGTCGTGGAGGCGGGCACCGAAACCCGTCTCCTGAGCATAGTCCCAGAAGAGGTTGGCAGCAGAGCGATAGTAGCCGTCTTCGGTCTTGTTCCAGAAGATGTAGGGCGAGTGATTGGCGCGGGGGATCTGCAAGAGGATTTCGATGGCTTGCTGACGGAGTGCGATGGTCCGGACCTTGCGCCCCTTCGTGTGTCGCAAGGTCAGCGTAACATGGCCCTCGACCGGACGCTCCATGCCTTTCAGATCCGCCCATTTGATCTTCGACATCTCGGTGACACGACCTCCGGTCTCGTCGAGAAAGCCTGGAAAGAACGACAGCGTGCCCGATGCGCGCTGACCCAGCTTTTGGATTGCCTCATCGGTCGGAAGGACGATGTCCGGCAGGCTCTCCTTCATCCCTTGCCTCTCGAATTGCAGAACAGGGTTCAATTCGATCCAACCCATATTCTTGATATGCCGCATCAGATGGTTGAATGCCGTGAGGTCGCGATTGATCGTCGCGATCGAGGCACCCGCATCCTTTCGCATGGCAACAAATTCCGAGACCATTTTCAGATCGATTTCCCAGGCTCCGGTCAACTCGATATCTGAGAACGGCGGTGCGAAAGTCGGCCACGGTAGCGGCGGGATGAGCCTGCTGCGGGCGGCGTAAAAGTCGTCCACCTTTACCCTTTCTGGTGACAGGGAGGGCGGGAG
>NZ_JBAPKZ010000071.1:0-8373 GCF_037083805.1 Roseovarius sp. D0-M9
CTCCCGCCCTCCCTGTCACCAGAAAGGGTAAAGGTGGACGACTTTTACGCCGCCCGCAGCAGGCTCATCCCGCCGCTACCGTGGCCGACTTTCGCACCGCCGTTCTCAGCAGACTGAATTGAGTGAAAAAACACCCCAAAGCCCATACCTATCAAATGCCTAGGGTCTGAACTTCGATAACGGGGCCGATCCAGTCAAGAGATTTTGGGCAAACAGAATGATCCGCCAGAGCGGTGCTTTCGGTTCGTCGTGGTCGTACTGCTTTTTGTCGCGGCTTTCGGCTCAGGCCCTTCGGGTACATGCTTCGGTCCGTGGTCAGCGCGTCGGCTGCCAACATGATGCTGGTTTGATGCAATTCCGATGTACCCATCTCATAGGTGTGCTTGATGGATGTCAGCGACAGTCCAGACCACGGCATCATCGGAACCACGTCCCTGCGGGACCTCGAAGGCCTGCGATCGAGCAGGCAACGAGTGCAGTAGCAACCGGTCAGGCCATTTTCGGCGCAGCATCCGGTGGAAGTCAGTGCCATCGACCCAGATCCGATGGAGTATTACCGCGATACGACGCGCAAGGGCGACCACGGCGCGCTTGCGGCCACGGCGTTTGCGAGCTGGACTCCCCATGTTCTCAACCATGTTAATCGATCGCGGTTCATCATGACAGTCGCTGCTTGATACAGCGCGCGCCTCAGGTTGACGTCGCCCCTGCCTTTCAATGATGCCGGTCGTGGATGGTCTGAAGGGCTTCCCTGACGCCATCACCGTGGCTTTTCTGGACACGTCCGTGCAAACTTGCAGTGACCACCTTGTACGCCTGCCCAGCCAAACAGATTGTCATGGACAATCCCATGCGCTGCTTACAGAGCTTTTAGTCAGTCCTGTCAACAAAGCTGGGTTTTCCGGAAAACGGGCATTCGAGCAGGCAATGATTGGCTCAAGTCGCGAGACGTGACTTAGAGCTCTCATTGCGTTAGCGTTTTAACTTTAAAAGTTTGGAAAATGCTGCCGCCAGGATTGAGAAGTGTAAAATTTACAAGGAGTTTTCCCCATGCAAGCCGCCCTTCTTTCTCCGACCCTCTGCTCCGGGATATTACTGTCTAGCCTCGTGACAGCCCTCATAGGGCAGACTGCAGACGCGCAGAGCACGCGCACGATGACGGTGCTCGGCTCGATCGATGGAACGGCGGATGGCACCGAACGGGCCTGGCTGACCATCGCGGGCGAGGTGGAAGGCAGGGATATGTCCTCTGCTGCGTGGCGCCCCTATTCGCTGGCCAACGTGATGGGAGGCGCGCTTGCGGGAATGAGTGACGAGCAGCGCGCGCAGATGGAAGAGCAAATGGAGATGATGTCGGAGATGATGGGCGAGGGCTCCGCCAACCCGTTGGCACAGATGTTTGGGGGCGATGGGGAAGAGCAGGTGAAACTGCGGATTATGGGCGTTGACCCGGAAGCTGAACGCATATTGCGGCAGGGCGGATTGACCATCGAGCTACCGCCGTTTTCGGCTGACACCACAGACCAGATGACGACCGGTCCCAACGAGGCCGAGATTTCCTACCACAAGAATTTCGGGGATGGCACAGGACTCTATGCGTCGTCACATGATGTCGGAACGCCTGCCACCGTAGCTTTCGAACGGTTGGAAATTGTCAAAGGCGGCGGTTTCGCCGCAGGCAGCTTCGAGGGCAATCTCTGTCCGATTCGCGCTCTGATTGACGGTGTGCCCGACCCCGAGGTCTGCATTCTCGTGGCTGGCCAGTTCGAAACGGAACTCGGCGAGGAGGAGGCGGACACGCCAGTGTCCCGGACCTCCAACTGATGAGGGGCGGCCCGCTGTTTCGCGCCCCGTTTTGGTCCGCAGTCGCGGTGTCTCTCTTGGCACTTGGCTCGCCCGGCCAAGCGCAACTGACGCTTGAAATCCCAGAAGCGGAATTCGAGGAGATCGAGAATTACAAGCCGATCCCGCTGCCTGATCCGTCTGGCGGCCCGGTCAACCAGATGTTCGAGTATATGGAACTCGATATGACCGGCACCATGCCCGAGGC
Organism: Roseovarius sp. D0-M9; assembly: GCF_037083805.1. Lineage (NCBI taxonomy): Bacteria > Pseudomonadati > Pseudomonadota > Alphaproteobacteria > Rhodobacterales > Roseobacteraceae > Roseovarius > Roseovarius sp. D0-M9. The sequence goes on from NZ_JBAPKZ010000071.1 coordinate 2,051, forward strand.
GGTATTGGAAGAGATGCTGGGGGCGACGCCCTACGACTTTGTCGATGTGGTCTGGGGCATGGAGGTGACCGGCGATTGGTCCGAGCAAATGACTGGCGAAGGTACACTTCAGGTCAACGATTTCACCGAGGGTCGTGGGGCGTCGCCGCAGGTCGATCCCGAACGCTTCACCGGGAAGCAGGGCTTTCACATGTACAATGCCCGGCTGCAGACTGGCGGCGATCATGTCTTCACACTCAGCGCGGCTTTCCCTCCCGAAGAGGGTGGGGTGGCTCTCGGTACCGAGCTTGACGGGGTTAAAAGCGTTTTTGAGGTGACATGGCTGTGCCACATGTTCGAACCGGGCCGGACCGGTTGCGTCGATGGCGCCGATGAATATTTCGAGACGGATCTACCGTCGCTCAACAAGATGCATATCCAGCGCCGTTCTGGCAGCTACAAGATCGACTTTGCCGCCCGTGTCCGCGAATTGCGGACTCATCGGGACCGTGGCTACATCATGACCGAACCTACTGGTCGCTTCGCAGATGTGCGCGGCTGGGTGTGTGACCGCGCCTCTTGGGAGGAAGACCCCGAAACCTGCGCCTCACCCGAACCCCTTCAGGTGACATCAAACAGCCCGCCCCATCAGCGAGAGAACGTCCACCTTCAGACGCCGCGCATCGAGATGACTTTCAACTTTCCTGTAGATGCCGATGATCTTGATGAGCACTTCTCCCTAACCACCCGGGATATCCGCGGTGATCCTTTGGAGATGACGGGCCGAATCCTGCAACTGTCGGACACCCGCTTTCGGTTTGAACCTGACTACGACCTTGAGTCTGGCGTGATCTACGAAGCGCGCATCGAGGGGGGGCCAGACGGTGTGCTGGGCCGTGACGGAGAGGTAATGCCCTCGGAGGCCCATTGGTGGCGATTCACGACGCTGGTCGATCTGGAAAACCATGGCGTTCCGATCGAAGAGCCCGTGCGCAACCATGTCTATCAGACCGTTCGGGACGCGCCGCTGGTGGTGAACAAGCCAGCCCTTCAGCGCATCTACGTGGATTGGGAACCGCACGATCACATTCACAAGGGCTGGCAGCCTGAGACCTTTCAGGCAGAGCTGGAGATCAATGTCCTGGACCAGGGCCAATGGCGCCTCGACCCACAGGCGGGGGGCTCAGTCAAGGGCGATGTCGTGCGTGTTGTGCGGAGCGATCTGCTCGAACAGGATGGAGCCAGTGATCAGATTCAGAGGCAGGCCCGCAACACGATCAATGTCTATGGCTGGACACCTGACGAGCAAGGCGGCACCTCCGTGATTGAAACTCGTCTCACCCCGCATGATCCGCATCCGCCGTCGGTCGCAGCGCAAGACGTGATCGCCGAGCGAGAGGTGCAGCATTGGCACACCGACCCCGCGCCCTTGGTGTTCCGCTATACATTCCTTCAGGTCGGATCCTGGGAAGGCGGCGTTCCCGAGGCCGAGATGCAAGCGGCACTGACCATGGTGCGCATGGCGGAGGAGTTCGCGGTGCAGCTCATGCCTGTCAGGGAGGCCTACGGCATCGACACGGGGCGAGACGCGGACAGAGATGACGCGAAAATCCACCGTGACTTCATCACTGGCGTGTTCGCTTCTATCGTCCAAATGGCTAAACTCCAGGATTCAACAGGGGTGACCGACCTGACCCGTTGGCTTGCCGACAACTATTCCCGAACGGGTCTTTCGCCAGAGTTGGAAGATTATCCTTCCGAGGATGCTGAGGGTATCGCGAAACTTGGGCTTTGGTTGGCGGAAACGCCTCCTTCCCAGTTTCCCGCCAGAGTAAACTTGGCGATGAATGAGTTCCTCACCTCCGAGATGCGAGAAGTCGTGAATCTTGAGGCGTTGAAAAACACTATCCTTGCCGTGCGCGATGACATTGGTGGTTATTTCAGCGGGAACGATATTCTCGTCGTGTTTTATCCGCCTGATTTCTATCAACCCGGCAGAACCATTTCCCAAACACCGCATACGGACGGCCGCCATGGTGTCGGGATGCCGGTCACGCTGGATCGCACTCCCTCTGAATTGGCAGAAGGGTTGGTTCATGAATTCGGGCATTACTTCGGCCTGTCCCATCGTCCGGGCAACAATGCCGATGTCGATTACCCGCACTGGGAATTCTCCGAGGGCGGCTTCGACGGGTTTCGAATGACGTCGGATGGCTTGTCTGGGCACAATAAATCTTCCCAGGAGGGAAACGGTGAGCATTTCGCCATTCTGGCTCCGCTGATGTGGCCCAGTGTACTTGAGCGGAGGGAGGTATGGCTCAACAAGGACGAATACATGACGCTGATGCGTGCATTTGCGTCCCGTCTTCCCTGATATCATTGCTGATTGGAGAGAAAGATGAGCATCCCAACTCTACGCCACCACGTCCTGATCGCAACGACGATGATCGCCTTTCTGGCCCTTCCTGGCGCGCTTTCCGCGCAGACGTACGCACCGCCCGATCCGGACACGGCGGCCCAAGAGCCACTGCCAGAGCATGACCCCGAGGCCCAACTGCGCGGCAAGACAGCGTTAGAGCACGCCGAAGATCTGGCCGAGCCGGTAATGATGCGCCGCCTCATGGCGCTTCAGGCGCTAATCGACATGGCGACAGATGCGCTGCCCGCCCGCGACATGGTGCGCTTTACAGTCGAGCATAACGGAAGCGGTGCATTCTCAGACGCGCAGATCGACGAGCTGAAGCTGGGTGCGCTGTCCGCACTCTATGCGATGCGGGCCCCGGAAACGGAAGATCTGGTGCGTAGCGCGATCATCGATCCTGATTTCGTGACGCGCGACAAGTTCTATTCCGGCTTGCTGGAAGCGGCAACACAAATGGGCGTCGACCACGCGACCTTGACCCGTGATGTGACGTCGATTTTGGATACGGCCCCTGATCATGCGGTGCGTCTGATGGCGCTGAACGGATTACCGGGCCCGGTCCAGGTTGCGCTGGAGCAGGCCGTCTTCGACGCTCCCCACGGCGAGGTAGCGACCCTTCACTTTCTCGATCGGCTTGGCGATATGTCATTTCTCGACGACGAAAGCCGGATCGCCTATGTCATCGATAACCGGCAAGCCGCCGGGGTCGATCCGGAGGCCAGCCTCGATGCGCTTGCCGAGATCGGGACAGAGGCGGCGCTCGATGCCGCCATTGCCATCGGCCCCTCCGACGGGCTGCCGCGCGCCCATCTTGTCGCCAGTTTTGCGAAGGGCCCCTTGCCCAGCGAGACCGTGATGGAGCGGCTTTTAGAAGAAGCTCAGGCCGCAGAGGGCGATCGGCAGATTGGTCTGGTCGTTGCGGTCCTTGAAAGGACGCTACGGGAAGATGCCACTCTTTTTGCCCGCGCGATGACTCAGCTGATCGAGGACGGGCCCACCGACGCGCACCGGTCGGTCGGGATTGCGCGGCAGGTGTTGTACCTGCGCCGCAATGCAGATGCGGATGCGGCTGCCGCTTTGCGTCCAGTTTTCGCGGTCCTCAATGATACAGATGCATCGCGCGAGGCAAAGATCGCAGCTGACAAGTCCCTGCGTCAGTCTGTGACACGGATCGCCGCGATGGCGCCTGATTACTTCATCGCTGAATCCGTCGCGTTGATCTGGCCCGCGCAGACCCCATCCGAGGCCGAAGTCCCGATGGCTTTGTTGCGTCCGCTGATGTCGTCGGACGATCTGGCCCCGCGCGTTGTCACCGCCATCGGGGACCGCTTTCACGATCATCTGACCGACTGGGCGATCAACCCCGCCACCGCTATTGCCATCGCAAGTGGTACGACGCGTGGCCTCGAGCGCTCGCCCACACGCGAGGCGGCGGCCATCATGATGGGCAAGGCGATCGAGAGCCCTGCAATCGATCTTGAGTATCTGGGCACGCATCTTGCACGCAACGGCGCCGCGCTGGCCAGTCTGGACCAGAACACGGTCGCGGGCGTGATCGGCACCTATGTCCCTACGATTTTTGCGCAGGACAAGCCTGAAAGCTATGACTTCGCGATGGAGCCCTACTTGCGCCCCATGCTTGAGCGCCCGCGCTGGCTGCAGCAGGACGCGGAGGCCCTCGCGGAGTGGACGGCGTTTCTTCAGCGCGTCGTTGATCTGGATGATGAAAACTTCAGTCCCACCGCCCGCCGCGCGCTTGACGGCTTCCGATAGCCGCCCGGCATCGCCCGGGCGGTGACGTCACGGATCAGGAGAAAGGATCCCTCGATGCATATCTCTTCGAAATCAGGCATCGGCATCGCGCTTGTGTCACTCTTGGCCACCTTCGCACCGTCTCAGGGGACCGCGCAATTCGATGGGCACGGCCCCGATGCCTGGCAGGTGACGGGTGTCGCCAGCGACGACTGGCTGAACCTGCGCATGGGCCCGAGCACCGACTACCCGATCATTGGGTCGTTTCCGTCCGGGGCAACCGGTCTGACGATGACGACCTGCGTCCCCTTCATGGCCGAAGGCCAAGGCATCATGCTGTCGCAAGCCGAGCGTAACCTGCTCGACCTGCCACCGCGTTGGTGCCTGATGAGCGACGGCCAGACCCACGGCTGGGCCGCCGCCCAGTTCTTGATGGAAGCCACGGGCCCCGCCATGACGGACGAGAGCAGCGATAAGATGATCTCTGACGCGGTTCTGCTGGTGCAGCGGCTCTATGCCCGCCACGAACAGGCCATGCGCGGCGAGGCACTTGACCCGCTTGGCGCGGCGCGTTCGATGGATTTCTTCATGGCGGACATCGCATATAGTCTGTCCCAGGAGCAGTGGCAGGCGGACCCGCTCTACGATGCGCAGGATACCGACATCAGTGGCTTTCGGGTCGTCCCGGACCCCGACCAGCCGATGCTGCGCGGCATGATCACAGTGCGTGCGGAGTTCACCAATTTCGGCCGACCGCAGTCGGTTATGTTCAACCTACGGGCGGACCCCGATCAACCCGGCACCCCGGTGAGGATCATGCGGATCGACCACGGTGAATGGTCGGTGCCGTGAGGTCGTCAACAAGATCGGCAAGGGGCGCGGGTGCAAAAAAAAATGACCCCGGGATCCGCCCAAGATCCAAACGGAGTTAATGGCAACGATCTGAAGACGATTCTCGATTGCAACAGATTGCCAGCTTTTGCAATTTCAGATTGGTGATTACGCGCGCGGCGTGAGCGCGGAGTTCGTAGCCTTTTTCAGTGCTGGCGGTGAGGGAAACTGCTATGCACACGGTGACTTTGGGCTGATGTTTACGGAGTGATGATCGGAGGAGGCCTCCGCCGTTTTCCCGAACCGGCATTCCCTGTTGTGGTGATAGGCCCGCAACGCCGCAGTGCCCTTCCGCGGTGAGAAACGCTCGAACACCACCCATGCCCAAGCAACGGTCCCCGATACCCGGATCTACAAACAGGCGCCCGGCGCGACGTCGATGCTGTGCTTCACGGAGCATACGCTGATGGAGAATCGAAACGGGCTCGTCGTGCAGGCAGACCTGACTCACGTCGATGACACCGGCGAGCGCAAGACGGCGCTTGAGGTGATCGATCGACACTCCCCCGGCTCGACGCGGCGCCTGACGCTTGGGGCGGACAAGCTAAAAGACAGAACTGACGCCGTCCCCGAGCTCAGACGGATAATCGTCACGCCGAATGTTGCACAGAAGGTCCGGCATTCCGCCATCGAGGGCGGACCCACCCGCCATTCCGGTTACGTCTTGTACCAGCGGAACCGCAAGAAGATCGAGGAACCATTCGGCTGGGTCAAGACCGTCGGCGGCATGGCTCAGGTTGTTCACCGCGGTCGCGAAAGGATCTGGCGCAGTTCACATGATCATGGTGGCTTGCATCCTCGTAAGATTGCCGTAGCTCCTGGCAGCCTGACGACAGCAGCGACCCTGCGCCGAGGTTCCGCAACCGCGGATGACCCGCCTTCAAACCTTGGCAGAATGGACAACGTTCTTCCAACCAAACTTCGTCAACAGGCTATTAAGGTAACAAAAGTGTTGAACGTCGTAACGGTATATGTTGAACAAATTCCTCTCAACATTCCGTATACTTTTTTCAACATTTTTGTTACAAATTTACGGAGTAACGGGGAGAGCAGATCAAGATGCAGAAAGAATGTTGCGTCTGCATTGACGCATGTCCCTTTGCGGTGACAGCAAATAGTGATTTTGCAATCTCTGCAGTATAATAGTCAGACATCTGAAGAATATAAAAAAGGGCTTCTTCGCGGTTTGTGTGGGTGTGCGGGTCTCCGGTCAGTTCACGACCACACCAGATGTTGTGTCGTAGGGTGACGCGGGCAGGTGCTTGAGCCGACCGGCGAC
>NZ_JBAPKZ010000072.1:0-7310 GCF_037083805.1 Roseovarius sp. D0-M9
ACGGAGCATCCCAAACCGGGCGTCCGCCGCCGATGCCACAGAGAACCGCCTTGAAATCCATGCGGCAGGAACAACGTCCTTCAAGCCCGACTTATTCAGCAGCCTGCTAGAGCTTCAAGCCGTTCAAGCAAACGGCAACCAGCACCGCGCCGAACGTGTCGGCGATACGAGGATGCAGTCGCAGGATTCGACCAACTCACCCCATCGTCCAGCAGCCAAGTCAGCATGATCGGGCAACTGCCACGGCACGGATCGCGTCAACAGAGTTCATCTGGATCCGGTACTTGATCTCCCCAGACGCGTCTGCTGGCGCGTCCCCATTGGCGAATTGCCGATCAGGGGTCTCATGCCAGCCATTCCTCGGCAATCTTCACATAGATGTCGGTACATGCACGGATGGAATTAGCGCTCGCAGTCTCATTCGTCTGACCGCTCATCCCGAGATCGCCTGGCCCAAGAATGGCAAATGGGACATCCAGGCCGTCCAAGAGGATCGCGCCATCACTGTAGTAGGATACGCCCTTGACCGCTGGCACTCGGCCGGTACACGCCAACACAGCGCCTGAACAAGTCTCAATGAAAGGACTGTCAGGGCGTTCCTCGACCGCCGCCTTGAAGTCAGTTGTGCGCAAGCTCATTCGTGGCGGAAGCACCGCCTCGATCTGAGCGATTACGTCAGCTGGGTCGATACCCGGCCCAAAGCGTACGTCGATTTCGGCCGTGCAGCGGTCGGGTGTCACGTTCACGGCGCTGCCGCCCGAGATGCGCCCCACCGCGACCGAGGGCGGCGAAAGCAGCGAGTGGCTTGGCAGGTGCAGCGACAGCCCCCGTAGAGCAATGATTGCATCGGCCATCACATCTATGGCGTTTACGCCGCGGATGCCCGATACATGGCCTATCTCGCCCCGCGCTTCGGCTTCAAGCCAAAGAATGGCCTTCTCCACGACAATCAGGTCCAATGTCGAAGGTTCACCGCACAGAAAAGCGCCGATTTCTTTCTGGAAGCCTTGTTTCACGAGATGTCGCGCACCCAGGCAGTTCGCGCTTTCACCGGCTGTGAAAGCCAGGATCACATCGCCGGCAAGCGGTGCCTGCCGACGATTCAGGCGATCCGCTGCCGCGACAAAAGCCGCAACTGCCGATTTCATGTCAGAAGCACCTCGCCCCCTGATCCGATCGTCAAGAATATCGCCAGCGAACGGGTCAAATGACCACGGCATCTCTCCGACCGGCACAGTNCCCCCTGATCCGATCGTCAAGAATATCGCCAGCGAACGGGTCAAATGACCACGGCATCTCTCCGACCGGCACAGTATCGAGATGGGCCGACATCACCAGCGCAGGCTTTTCCCCGCGCCCAGGTATCCGTCCGATGACATTGGCGCGGCCGGGCAGAAATTCGTCGAGTTCTGTCGAAATCCCGATCTGTCGCAGCATCCTAGCAACAGCGTGCGCGACAGCCAGTTCACCCCCCGGAGGATCACAGCTTGGAATGCGCACGAGTTCGGCAGTCAGCTGCGCAGGGTCAATCATTGGCAAGTCTCGCAAAGCAGGGTTGTCCGAATGGAAGCATGTTACTTCATGAACTATTTGGCAAAAATCTTAAACATTGGAAAAACTGACCGCGTTTCACGGTGAAGTGGGCTCATAGACAAGACTTGCTCGGGTCTCAGGAGACATTCACGGGCCCTTGCCACGCCGGATGCAGCTTTTGCATTCCTGTCGTTCGTACATCTAGCGGCATTTTCAACGAGCAGATGACAGCCGAGCGTAACAAAATGGCAATTCGCTGCAGGTGATTCAATGTCAGCTTCTAAAGGCAAAGCGCTTTACCGCAATGCTATGGCGCCATTACACAAAGGAGTTCGAACATAATTGAGGCCCCCAAGAATGCCGTGCCTCCGTTCTGATCGAAAGGGGGCGATACTTCGACCAAGTCCGCACCAATGATGTTTACTTTGTCTAACGCCCGAACGACCTGAACAGCTTGATATGAATTTGGCCCACCAATTTCCGGTGTGCCGGTTCCGGGCGCAAAGGCCGGATCGACAAAGTCGATATCGTACGAAATATAGGTGTCGCTCTCTCCAACAATCTCACACGCTTCCTCCATTACGTCATCAACTCCACGAGCGTGAAACTCCTCGATGGGGATGACGCGAATTCCCACAGCATCGGCAAAGTCGCGGTCCTCATTGTCATAGGTTGTCCCGCGAATACCAATCTGAACGACTTTGCGGGGATCAAGGAGCCCCTCTTCAACCGCGCGTCTGAATGGTGTGCCATGGGTATACTGTGTACCATCGAAGTAGCTGTCAAAGAGGTCGGTGTGACTATCGAAATGGATCATCGACACTGGCGCGTCTTTTGCCAGAGCCCGGAGCACTGGCAGGGAGGTTAGGTGATCCCCGCCTCCCGTTAGCGGTCGAATGCCGGCGGTCTTGACGGCTTCGTAAAACGAGGTCACGCGCGACATCGTCGCCGCCAAGTCTGCGGGGTTGGGTGCCACATCGCCAAGGTCCGCACAATTCGCAATGTCAAAGGGGCGCACGCCAGTGGCCCCGTTTTGAGCACGCATCATTGTCGACATATCACGCAATTGGCGTGGTCCGTGGCGCGGGCCGGGGCGATTGGTGGTGCCACTGTCCCAAGGCACACCTATCAGGCCAATATCAACATCCTTGATTTTGGGATCTTCAAGCGCGACATGCGGCAAACGCATGAAGGTGGCAACGCCTGCAAAACGAGGAAGATCGAAGCCGGAAACCGGCCGGAAATACTCGTCGCTCATTATTACTCTCCATTACTGCATCAAACTATCTCTTCATTCGTTTCCATCGCAAGAGCAGACACTCGCTGCAATATGGATAGTTGGAAGTAGGGGCTCGGTCCTGCCAATCGCTGCGTTTGGTCTGAACAGCGGCTGTCAGGAAACGGGCCAAACTTTGCAAACTTCACTTTCTGCGCACAGTTGTCGTTCGTGACCAGCGCAGCTAACGGCAGATCACCACCCGATTTGCGCAGGCGAGGGCGTCTCGACGAACACGGCCCGCTCCTGCCACTTAAGGTGAGGCCCCACGCGGCGTTGCAGTATAACCAGACTTGCCACTCGCTGCGCCTGCAGAGGTGAGCAGTGCCCGGGCTTACCCCATGCTCCATGCTACATGATCGATGTTTCCGAGCCAAACCTTCCGGTCACTGTTTGACGTATCCACCCCGCTGTCACCGATAGCGTTTAGCGCGGCGAATGACGGGTTCGATCGGGAGTTTCGAGGCGCAGGATTTGCTTCGGTGGGCGGGACCGCCTATCGAATAATATGATCACAAGCGATAGCGTTCGGAACCAAGGCCTCACCGCCACCGCCGCTATGCGAGACACCTGCCAAATGGGGCAGCCAAGGAGGATACGATGCGACGAAGTCACGGCCTGGAAAAGTCTGAGCTTAAATCTCTTCGCCAAGGAACAACGGATTCGCGCGCCGTCCAGAGTTACTACGACGACTGGGCCGACAGATATGATGAGACACTGGCAGAGTGGCAGTATCGGGCGCCCGAAGACGCCTCTGATCTACTCGCGCCACATCTCGGGGATGGCGCACGAGTTCTGGATGTCGGATGCGGCACCGGGTTACTGGCGAGTGCCCTGCGCAAGCGCGGCAACTACCCAGTCGACGGCATCGACATATCGGCCGAGTCGCTGCATCTGGCTGAACAGCGCGGCGACTACGCGCGGTTGCTACAGCACGACCTGCAGGATATTCCTCTCCCCGTGCAGAACAACTCCTATGACGCAGCCGCGTCAGTCGGTGTCCTGACCTATATCGAAGACGCCGAAGCGCTTCTGCGCGATCTCTGCCGCTGCGTCCGTCCGGGGGGCGCGATCACCTTTACTCAGCGCACCGACCTGTGGCAGGAACGGGCCTTCCCGGAAACGATCGCCCGACTGGAACGCGACGGTCTTTGGGTCAATCACCATATCAGCCCGCCGCAGCAGTACCTGCCCGGCAACGAGCAATTTTTGGACGAGATAAATGTCATCCATACCCTTTGCATAGTCACCTGAGGGCGCGGGCGATCAGTGGTTGGAGTCCCGTGCTGGGCTGCTTGCGGCCCTTTGCTGCCGTTGACGCAAGGGTCTCGCCGCTGCGCTGCAGCCTGCAAGAGCCGTCATTCGCTGCGATTGCATCAATGGACAAAGGGCGGAGGTCGGCGCTACGAAGCGAAGTGGTCATTCCCTTATCGTTTTGACACTCACCCGAAGGCTTCGGTTTTGCGTGCAAACCGTAATAACTTTACACTGACCCAATGATTCAAGACATGTTGACCATGCCTCGACCGATCCTTTGGTCCTTTCGACGCTGTCCTTATGCAATACGGGCGCGGATGGCAGTGTTGAGCGCGGGACTGGAGGTGGAGCTGCGCGAGATCAAGTTAAAAGACAAGCCGCAGGCGTTTCTCAGTGCCTCACCCTCGGCCACGGTACCCAATCTGCAAGCGGGCGATCTGAATTTGGATGAGAGTCTCGACATCATGCTGTGGGTGCTTGGGCAAAGTGATCCGCATGGGCTTCTGAAAATGCCAAACATAGGCAAAACCCTGATTGCCCAGAACGATGGGCCCTTCAAAGCCGCGCTTGATCATACAAAATACGCCGTCCGCTATCCTGATCGGAATCCACAATCCGAGCGGGCGAAAGCGTCTGATTTCATTCAGTCTCTTGAGACACGATTGGCCGCGCAGGCGTTCCTGACGGGAGACACGCCCACCCTCGCCGACATTGCGATCTTTCCATTTGTGAGGCAGTTCGCTCATATTGACCGCGCTTGGTTTGACGCCCAGTCTTGGCCACATGTGATTCTTTGGCTCGACGGCTTCCTTCAGAGCGCCGATTTTCAGACGGCCATGACGAAAGTCCCTGTTTGGGACGGCGGCCCGCACCTCTTTCTTTTTGGCAACGCATCTGAATAACTTGTACAATGGTAGGAAAATCCCTGAACCAGAAGAACTTGGAAGCCTTAGGCGCAGAAACTCTCGCTGAGCTGCTCCTTGAAGCTGTCAAAGGCGATGCTGCCCGGCAGCGGCAGGTGCGCATGGCGCTGTCTTCTGAGCAAAGCTCGAAAGAGGCCGCCGCTGACATCCGCAAGCGGGTGGCTCAAATCCGGCGTGCCAGAAGCCGGATCTCCGCGCGCGCGCGCCGCACATTGGCCAAAGAACTGGCTGGCTTGATTGACGTCATTTTGACCCGCGTCGCACCCGAAGACGTAAGCCTTGGCTTTGATCTGCTCTGGTCGCTTTTGCAGCTCGCTCCCGACATCTATGCGCGCACCGACGACAGCAATGGCACAATCGGTGACGTTATGGATGCCACAATGGACGCAATTCAAACCCTCGCCCCGCGTCTCGATCGCGACCCTAAGCTGCTTGCCAATCAGGTGTTCGAGGCCCTGCAAGACAATGGCTACGGCGAATTCGACGGCGTGATCCCTGCCTTGTCCGAGGCATTGGGCGATCCGGGTTTGACCGCGCTCAAGGCGCGTGCAGAAGAGGCAATGGATGCGCCTGTCACCCCGGACGACACTGAGTATTTCGGTGTTCTTGCAAGCGCGGATCGACGCCTTGAGATGGCAAAAGACAGCCGCGACCGAACGCTCCGAATGATCCTATCCGACATTGCCGATGCTCAGGGCGATGTGGATGCGTGGCTGTCGCAGTACAGCGCGCAGCAACTGACGTATCACACGATTGCGCCGGATGCTGCGCGGCGGCTCTTGGCGGCAGACCGGGCCGAAGAGGCCCTGCGGACCATGGAAACTTGCATCGCCTCCGGGCACAGCACAGACCGCTTCTTTGATACGCCCGAGGTAGACAGCGCCCATTTCGCGTGTCTCGAAGCCCTGGGCAAAGAGAACGACCTGCGCCGCGCCATGTGGACCCGGTTTGAAACGCGCCTCTGTGCGGAAACCCTGCGCCGCTACGTCTCGCGCCTGCCCGATTTCGAAGATGATGAGGCGCTGCTGGACGCCCGAGCCCACGTGCGCAACCATCCCGACCTGCTTCAAGGGCTTATCCTCTGTTTGAGTTGGCCTGATCCAGCGCTGGCCGCTGATTTGGTCCTGTCCCGTCACGAGGAGCTGGACGGCAACACTTATGAACTCCTTACCCCGACATCCGAGCTGCTGGAGGCCGAACATCCCCTGGCCGCCACACTGGTCTGGCGGTCGATGATCACCTTTGCCCTTCAAAACAACCGCGCCAAACGCTACCGCCATGCCGCCCGGCACCTCGCTTCCTGCGCTCGGGCAGAAATGGCGATCACGGATTACGGTGCCTTTCAAAGTCACGAGGCTTTTGTCAACGACCTGCGCCGCAGGCATCCACGCAAACACGCCTTCTGGGACAAGGTCGATCACTAACGCCGTATCTTAAAGACGTAAGAACAAATGTGGCATCCGGCCCAAATGAGACATTCACAGCAGCGATCGACGCCGCGATGCAGCTTCACCAAAGCAGACATCACATAGGATGGCCGAAAAGTGGTTTTACCGGCTCAATTCGGTATCTCTTCTTGAATTCGTTAAGCACCATTTCGAGCGTCGCTTCAAACGCGCTCTGGTCAAACATCATCGTTTTCTTTGCTTCGTGGAGGTACCGCCAGTCGATAAATGCATCTTTGTGCTGTGAAAGAATATCACGAATACCGTAGTCGACAAAAAAGACACTGGGGTGACAAGGGTTTACTGATCGCTTGAACTCCTCGTCAAGCCTCTGCTGGCTTTCGGGCAGCAAGGCATCAAACAGCTTTGTTAGGTCATGCGACTTGACTACATTTGGATCATCGTAGTCAAAAACAAACCATGCCTTGAGCGCCAACTCCATCGAAAGCGACAGCAGCATTGGCTCTACGCCGACATGTTCGCGATCCGACCAGTCTTCAGCCACTTCAAAACGCTGGTCTGGAAAGCTCTTTGTCTTTCGCAAAATCGCCCTGGCGGCATCGCCAATCCTGATTGCTGTCGATAATCGAGCGCTCATCGCTAGTCCTCTAGTTTGTCCGTACCCAGATTGGAGACCAAGCAGCCCCTATGTGCGAATTCATTCGCACGGTGTCGCCGGCCCATACCGGCAATTCGCGCGGCACTGTTATAATCGACAGCCTAGATGCTTATTGTCTTCGGAACAAAACCTTCAGACTTGAGGAAAGCAGGTCCCTTCTCGTTCCGTGTGGGTAGTCGGGCGCACCGGTGCTTGAGCCGCTCCCATATTTCGTGCCTTCGGTAGGCGCGTCCGACGCGGAGACCTCAGCCATCGCA
>NZ_JBAPKZ010000073.1:0-7160 GCF_037083805.1 Roseovarius sp. D0-M9
TGCCAGTTCGTCTGGCTGATAACAGTGCTCCGAGGGTTCATGCACGGTGAAGGGCAACATCAGGGACTTCAAATCAACGACTGAAATCGTTGTTCAGGGTGAACTAATGCGACAGGAACCCGCTGAAGAGCGTGGCCCGCTGACGCGTTCCATCAGGAAGAATCTTCGCAACCAGACAGCGGTCGTTGTCGTAGAGGACCGACGCGGGCACCATGCCGAAGAACGCGAAAGCGTGAACGGGGCCATCCACCCGAGCCTCGGCAGTGGCTGCCGGATAGGCTCGCACAAAGCAGGCATCACTGTGCGGCAGATCCATGATAAAGAAATGCGCCTTCTGCTCAATGCCGCCGATAGCGACCACCGCCTCGCCGAAGTCGGCCTGGGCATGACCGGGCGGATGCGCCAGAGGCACGAACATCTCGCGGCCGCGCCGTTCGCGTTGCCGCATGTAATCCTTCACGATCGTGTAGCCGCCGGTGAACCCGTGCTCGTGACGAAGCCGCTCGAACACCCGCTTCGCCGTGTGCCGCTGCTTGCGATGGACCTCCCGATCACCGTCCAGCCAACCGTCGATGATCCCGGTGAAGGCATCCAGCTTTGGNCACGAAGCCGCTCGAACACCCGCTTCGCCGTGTGCCGCTGCTTGCGATGGACCTCCCGATCACCGTCCAGCCAACCGTCGATGTCCCGGTGAAGGCATCCAGCTTCGGTCGCTTGACCGGCGCCTTCCGCCGATATCCAGGTGGAACCGAAAACGCCATCATCTTGGCTACGCTATCGCGCGAGATGTTGAAATGCCGCGCCGCCTCACGCTGGCTCATGCCCTCAGCACAGGCCAGCCGAACCTTCCGATGCAAATCCACAGTGAAAATCCTCCCGCCCTCCCTGTCACCAGAAAGGGTAAAGGTGGACGACTTTTACGCCGCCCGCAGCAGGCTCATCCCACCGCTACCGTGGCCGACTTTCGCACCGCCGTTCTCATTTTGGCTTGTGGAAAAAACATGCAATGGCCGCGGTCAGCCATTGATAGATGGAAGCGCTGTCTATCGCGATTCCGCTGCGCGGTGCGATTTTGATTCCCTCGACCACCGTGCCATCGAACTTTGTCAGCCGCCAGTCGCCGATGCGCAGGCCTATCGCATAAATCACCGAGACACTGACTGACTCTTTTAAAAAAATCTGGGCAAAAGATACCTGACTTATGACAAACCAACCGCCTTCTTGGGTTATTGCCATCGGAGCATCTGGGGTCGCGTGCCATCCTCCTCAAGTGCCCCCACTTGATCGGTCGCAATAGATGGCACTTTATAAAGGTCTAGACGGCATTTTATCATCCAAGTAGTGCTTTTGGCCAGATCATGCTATAATGATGAGATGTCAGAAAATCTTTATGATCTATTAGAGGGCGACGATCCCGTCGCGCTCCGCCGCATCGAAAAGGCGTTGATGTCAGCCGATGAGCACAACGAAACCGTTGACGCTGTCATCAGCGCCTTGATATGGCGGCGTTGCACCGCAGGCCAGAACGGCGTTCTGGGGGCGGTTCTGAACCACGAGTGCGCGGCCCGTATCAGCGTGATGGCCGATCATCTTGAAAAGGTGGGTGCAACGGAGGCCGCGCAGGTCACGCGCAATCTGCGCGAAGAAATCCCGCTGGCAGATGCTCAGATCCGTTCGGGCATCATCGACTGGATCGATGTGCACCCTGAGATCACGGGTAACGTCGTCACGCTCAAACGCAATATCGACGACATCGCGCCCAAAGTCTGGAGCTTCATGCAGGAACGGCAGGAGGACCTGCCCGACCCGCAAATTCCCGACAAGAGAAAAGGGCTGTTTGGCGCGCTCTTCGGATGATCAGCTATCGCAGGTCGTGGGGCGACTTTCATACGCGGAACCAAGGTCGGCTCTTCGGTCTTCGTGTCGGGTGCAGCACGTGCAAAATCGTTGCCTGCGAACAGATCGCAAACGGCTGGCATCAGCCAAGTGCCCCTGCGGCATTTAAACCGATAGCAGCAAGGCTTAGACCTAGCGCCTAGGCAGTTGATTTTGGACGCTTATAGGAGAGCGCTGGGAGGGGTGCGGCGCTTTCAGTTATTCTCTTTGAGCATCCGGGCGCCGAGTGTCGCTACCTCGACTCAATTTGAAGCCCCCAGAGTCTGGAAAATACGAGAAATATGGAACTTTACCGTGCTGTGACTGATATCAAGCGCCTCCGCGATGCCCTTGTTCGTCTCTCCGGCAACAATAAGGCGCAGCACATCCAACTGGCGGGGCGTCAGTGTGGAAAGTGGCACCGATGCGGTTTTTGTTTCGGGCTCATCTGACTGCAGTGGGAAAGGAGGAACATAAACTACGCCGTCTGTGATCTCCTGAAGTGCTGCCGCCATTTCGCCAATGCCCAATCCCTTGTTGATGAAGCCCTGCGCCCCTGCCGAAAGCGCCATGAGGATATCCTCATGAGCCCGGGATGCCGATAACACTACAAGGCGGATATCTGGCTGTGCCGCCTTCAAGGTATCGAGCAGCTGTTTGTTGTCGATCCCTGGCATGTTCAGATCGACAAGCGCGAGACCAAAACGGGTCCCACTGGTAAGCTGCGCAATAGCCTCTTCGGCCGCGGCGCAGACGACAATCGTCTGAACGCCGAACTGGCTCCGAAGCACTTTTTCTATAGCAACCTGAAAAAAGTCGTCATCATCGATAATGATGATCGGTGCCAGCTCTGATAACTTGAACCGTGACGACATTGAATATCCCAACGAACCTCATTGTAGCTCAAGATCATACCTTCCAGATCAGTTTTACGCCCCAATGCGTCACAATCAAGACGCCCACTTGACACGGAATAGGCAAATAAGTGGCAGGCCGCCGATGAGGACTCGTGGTCAATATAAGGTTAACCGCCTACTTGATATTTTGGCTCTGGCACCTTCAGGTTGGATCGACCTATCTCTTCTTTGCTGGGTCTGCAGCGCGGACGTAGCTGTATAGCGTGGGCTTGGATATCCTCATCATCTCGCAGATTTTGACGACCGGAATTTGGCGTTCTTCATAAAGGCGCACCGCGAGTGCGCGTTTATCACTATCAAGACTCTGAGGGCGCCCGCCTTTGCGACCACGAGCTCTGGCCGCTGTCAGACCGGCTTGTGTACGGTCGCGGATCAAGGTGCGCTCGAATTCGGCCAGTGCCCCGAAGATGTGGAAGGTGAGTTTTCCGGTTGGGGTCGTCGTGTCGATCGCCTCTTGCAGCGAGCGCAGACCGATCTCGCTCTCATCGAGATAAGTGACCCAGTCAATCAGATCGCGCAGTGAACGACCAAGGCGATCCAAGCGCCAGACGACAAGCGTATCGCCGGCGCGCAAGATGTCCTTCACCTGCGCCAGGCCGGGGCGGGCAGACGCCGCTCCCGACGTCTTGTCGATAATGACCCTTTCACAGCCAGCTGCCTCGAGCGCATCACGCTGGAGGTCGAGGTTTTGATCATGGGTGGAAACCCGTGCATAGCCGATCAGCATGG
Organism: Roseovarius sp. D0-M9; assembly: GCF_037083805.1. Lineage (NCBI taxonomy): Bacteria > Pseudomonadati > Pseudomonadota > Alphaproteobacteria > Rhodobacterales > Roseobacteraceae > Roseovarius > Roseovarius sp. D0-M9. Next base: position 3,522 of record NZ_JBAPKZ010000073.1, read on the forward strand.
GTGAAAACTTGTAGAGAGGAAAGAAACCCGTGAACTCATGTCGTTTCCTGACATAGATTACATTACCGGGTTATATTACTCTCAAAGGGCTGGTTCCACAATCATTGAGGTCGCTGGGCCGCATCGGCAAAAAAAACCTCGTTTTCTTGCCTGATCATTTTGAGGTGCCAGGTCATGGTTTTTGGTAAAATCAACCCGTTGAGAGACCCCAGCTTTGATGCCGAGGTCGGGTTCTGCGCATTGCAACGAACGTGGGTTGGCTAGGCTAAGCGATCCCATGATCATCGCCGCGAGCACTTCTCACCGTGGTGCATCACGTTCCAACCACACCGGGTCAAATCCCACGCAATATAAAACAGGCCAGCGTTGTCCGCCATCTGGTTCATCGCAGGTGCAAGCCGGTTTAACCTGCGCTGTCCACGGACCGGAATGCATTCTTGCGCGGTGCCTTGCGCTTGCCGGAACGGGGTACATCCGGGGTGCGTTTGGCCACTCGCTCCATCTCGCTGTCCAGTTCCGCTCCGAGCAAAATGATATAGGCCGACAGCCACAGCCACAGCAGCAGAACGATCACGCCGCCCAAAGCGCCGAAGGTTTCGTTATAACTGCCGAAGCTGCGCACATAATAGCTGAAGGCCACAGACCCCACGATCCAGATTATGGTCGCCACCATTGCGCCGGGCGTGATCCAGCGCCATGCGCGGCCGTCCCGGTTCGGGCCGAATTGATAAAGGATCGCCAGGCCACCAATCACGATCAGCAGTACAACGGGCCAGCGCAGCCAAGTCATAATGACCTCGGACGCGCCGCCCGAGATGAGGAAAGTCAGCACTAACGGCAGCACCACCAGCACACCAACGATCAGCAAGAACCCCACGATTAGACCGAGGGTCAGCACGGCCCGCACCGCCATCCCCCTAAAAAAGCCCCGGGTTTCGGTGATGTCGAAAGCCACGTTCAAACCTTCCATCAGGCTGCGCATTCCTGCGGTTGCCGAATAGAATGCCGTTAGCAGACCGAAGATCGCGGCCAGGGTCAGCCCGCCGCTGTTGCCGCCCGCCACGGATCGGGCCTGATCGATCACGATCTGGGCTGCCTGCTGCGGCATGACGCGTGCCAGCGTATTTGCCTGATCGACTATGGTTTCAGGGTCGATGAAAAAGCCTGCGATGGCCATGACGGCTATGATACCGGGAAAGATCGCCATAAGCCCGTAAAAGGCACACCCCGCCGCAATCAGACTGATGTGATCTTCGGTACCCTCGGCCCACGTGCGCTTGGCCACGGTGATCCAGCCATCTTTTTGCAGATCAGACGGAGCGGCTTGAGATGACGGCATGACGGACTCCAGAAATAGTTCAGTCACCAACACGTAACCCTCCGCCGGGTTCCCCGCGCGACAGCAGGCCGATTGGTGAATGTCGGTTGAAGCTAGTCTGATAGGCTGATTAGCTTGAGCCCATTCTGCACAAGTCAGTAGAATGCTTCAATATGCTATAAATAAACAACTCAAGGAGGAGTCGCAGTGCATCATTCACCGCTAAGCACGATCGTTTCAACAATTGGAACGCTTGGGCTAATGACGCAAATCACCTTTGCAGAGACGCCGCAAACTGACTTAACGTTGAAACAGCTTACAGAGGGGACAGATGCAGAGCTTCTTCAAAATGAAGCCTTCATGCCGACGAAAGCCAGCAACGCGGCGATCGAACCGTTTAACGGACAGCTCTTACTATCCGCGACCGAAATGCAAATGGCTCCGGCTCTAGAGTATCGTCAGGTGATGGGTCGGGATGCGCAATTGTTCCCAGGCGTCACGCTCGAATTTTTTTCCCATGAGGGTGACTTGGTTCCGGTAACCCAAGACGTCATCACGCCACCGGGTCAGACAGAGACAGATAGTTTCTGGCAAATTATCGTGCAGCCGGGGCTGGTCTGGTCGGAACCAGAGGATGACGGATGGTCACGCGCGTCGTTTCCATTCGCACTGATGAACAGGCTGGAGCAGGACACCCATAACGGTGTCGCGACCTTTGCTTATAAAGATGGCGAGGTTTCAGATGTCCGATTTCAGATTGTACAGCAGACTGCTCCCTATTACGTGCCTGAGCACTTCAAAGCATGGGGCGCACTTCCAGCAGAATATGAAGCCGCTGATGCCGCCAGTTACGCGCAGATCAGTAAAGAATACGCGGCAGAACTTGCAGATCGACTCGAATTGAAGCCTTGGAGTGAATTGACCACTGGGGACACCGCAAACGCCGTCAGCGGCTTCGAAGGGGATACGAGCGAGGAGTGGGTTGTTATGCACGCGCTCGTAAAAGACGATGTGGTCTATTACCAGCCGTCACAAACCTCCGAAGGCCCTTATCCCTATCCTACACGCATGCGGTTCGGTGTGTGGTCAGTGACAAAATCGGTCGGACCCGGCGTGGGCATGTTGCGCTTGGCTGAGAAATATGGCGACTGGGTCTATGAACTGAAGCTGCTTGACTACTTAGACATCGATCCGCCGCATGACGGCTGGGAGGATGTGACGTTCGGCAACGCTTTGAATATGGCAACGGGCCTAGGGGGGGAGGAGTTCGACGCCAACCCTAACGATTTTTATGCCGATTACAATTTTGGTGGGTCGTACGACGAATGGTATCGGGCGCGTTCAGAGGCGGACAAGGTGGAATTGCTAAACAAAGTCGGCAACTATCCTTGGGGGCCTGGCCTCGTGGCGCGCTACCGTGATCGCGACATGTTCGCGCTTGGCGTGGCAATGGAAAACTTCCTGAAATCCATGGAAGGCGATGACGCCAATCTTTGGGACATGATCGCCAAAGAGGTGTTCGAGCCTATCGGCATTCATAATGCCCCCATTGGAATGACCTTTGAAGAGGGTAGCGACAAGGGACAACCAATGATGGCTTGGGGTTGGTATCCTACATTGGACGACATGGCCAAAGTTGCAGGGCTCTTGCAGGATCGCGGCCAACACGAGGGCACACAATTGCTGCACCGCGGTAAGACTGACGAGCTGTTTTCAATTGAAAGCACCTTGGATCAAGGACCTGACAACGCACTGAAATATGGCAACCCGCGCTACAAGATGGGGTTTCACTACGCACCGTTCCGCGCATCTGAAGACGCTGAAACAGTGTGGGTACCGTTCATGAAGGGCTACGTCGGCAACAATGTAGTGCTGGCTCCAAATGGCATGACCGCAATCCGCATTGGCAAAGCATGGCCGGCGCCCGAAGAGGCTGCCGCAGCTGTGGAGGAGCCCACATCAATGATTGAAACGATGAATAATCTTAGGCCCTTCGAAGAGTAGTAGTGAACTACGTGAGGTTTTAAATTGAGCCGTCCCTATTCTCATGGGGCGGCTCTTTTGTGTGGTGTGAAGCTTTGGTATTCTGCGCACAGGATCTGCCGCGCCGGTAGCGATCAGGCATACCCAATTGGGTGTTCCGATTGGAATGATCGCGTTGGGTCAGTTTTGAATGTGGATTAACACGATATCGGCAATTCACTGGCTGCTCTTAGAGTATCCGTCTTGATCAAGCTGTTTTTGGCGTCCATTCTCGGTCTTGTCGGACGAGTGCGTTGGCCAGTTCGATGAGCTTTCGCATGAGGGCTGTCAGAGCGACT
>NZ_JBAPKZ010000074.1:0-6993 GCF_037083805.1 Roseovarius sp. D0-M9
TGCGATGGCTGAGGTCTCCGCGTCGGACGCGCCTACCGAAGGCACGAAATATGGGAGCGGCTCAAGCACCGGTGCGCCCGACTACCCACACGGAACGAGAAGGGACCTATTTTCCTCGTGTTCGTTGCTTTTCAAAGAAACTGGAACGCAGCCTTGAAGCACTTAGCAAAGAGGAACACGAAATGAAACGTTTTACAGTCACAGCGGGCGCGGCGAGCACCATGGCTATCATCGCGGCGGCCCCAGGTTTCGCGCAAGATGACGTTAAGGTCCTTTCGAATTGGGCCTACGATGATCTTTATGCCGAGGGTTGGAGTGTTGATGTAATGTTAAGCTCAACCGAAGTCATCGATGTCACCGGTGAAGACATCGGGGACATCGAGAATATCATCTTCAGCAACGATGGCGAAGTCCTTGGCATCATCGCAGAGGTCGGCGGACTGTGGGACATCGGCGATACCCATGTCCATGTTCCGTGGGATGAGATCACGATGAATGACGGAATTCAGCAGGTGCAGGTCCCTGTGACCGAGGATACCGTAGATGACTACGATGTGTTCAACGGTCTCTGGGGCGCGGAGCAGGTCATTGCCGAGGATGCCACAGAGTCAACTCAGGCGGTCGATGACAACCTTGAAGCGGGCTCCGGTATTTTCAAGGCGAGCGACCTGATTGGCAGCTACGCCTATCTTTCGGACGATGTGCGCTACGGATACATCTCGGACATCATCGTGGAGGATAAGGCGATTGCAGCGATCGTGACGGATGCCGCTGCCTACGGGCGCAGCGGCTATTATGCCTACCCCTATGACTATCGCGGCGTCCCGCCGATCGGAACCACGCGATACGATCTCCCGTACGACTCTGGTGAGATCGATACCCTCGATTCATTTGACTACGAGCAGCTGCAATCACGTGTGGCTGAATGAATGGCAATGCCCCCTTTGCGGTGTCTGGAAGTCGAGCATCGCAGGGGGGCAACATGAAATCTTGATCTGAAGGGAGGAACTTCAAATGGAATTTTTCTGGTTCTGGATCCTCATTTTGATCTTGCTCATCGCAATCGCTGGTGCGCCCGGCTGGGGCTACACGAGGGACCGCTGGCCATACCGATACGGCGGCCGTTATCGGTATTATCCGAGCGCGGGTGCGGGCATCATTGCAGCGCTCATTCTTTTATTGTTCTGGATGGGCATTATCGCAATCACACTGCCTTGGGCGACAACACCGATGGTCGTGAACTGATCGTGGGGCGGGTGACCGCCCGCTTACCCTCAGACACATTCAACTCTGAATGGAGGTACAAATGATCATATTGAGTTTTCGAGAGATGTATCTCAAGGAATTGCAGGAACTGCAGTCGGCCGAGAGACAACTGAGCGACGCATTCTCACGGATGCAGGAGTTGGCAACCGATGACAGCCTGAAGCTGGCTATCACCAATCATCTGGACGAAACGCAGTCACAACTCGATCGTCTTGATATCATGCTCAAGGATCATGGCGCCGACCCTGACCTGCACGAAGATCAGTCAATGAGCGCACTTATCGTTGAAAGCGAAAAATGGGTTCAGATGCTGGAAGACGCAACCTTGCGCGATGCGGGGCTGATCGCTTCCTTGCAGAAGATTGAGCACTACCAGATTGCCGCCTACGGCACCTTGGCCTGCTGGGCCAAGCACCTTGATCTCGACGAAGATCTGGACGTGCTGCTGGGCATTCTCGATCAGGACAAGACCTTTGATGAAGAGCTGAGCAAACTTGCCAAACGGGACGTCAATCCGGACGCGCTTCAATAGGTTTTATCTCAAACCGGCTTAAATTTTCTTTGAAAGGCATTCTTTCAAGAGCCGCTGAGTGAGAAGCACCATGACTGACAGAACGATGGAAAGAGAAACCATGGTCACGCAGCAGATCGAGCGCCGCGGCGTGAATGACCGACATGTTCTGGAGGCAATGCGCGACGTTCCACGCGAAGCCTTCGTCGATGCGGGCATGGAGGAACTCGCCTACGAAGACCAGCCACTTCCCATCGGCGAAGGTCAGACGATCTCTCAGCCTTATATCGTCGGCTTGATGATCGAAGCCGCAGAAGTGCGCCCCGGCGAGACCGTGCTGGAGATCGGGTTGGGGTCTGGATATGCGACGGCCCTCCTTAGCCGCATCGCGGGCCGCGTCTACGCAATCGAGCGGCACGAAGCGCTTACCGAGAGGGCAAGGGCGCGGCTCGGCAAGCTTGGCTATGAAAACGTGACGCTTCAATCCGGTGACGGCACGCAAGGCTGGAAAGACGCCGCGCCTTTCGACGCCATACTTGTTGCAGCCGGAGCTCCAAGTGCGCCTGCCTCGCTCAAGCGCCAGCTTGCCATCGGAGGCGTCTTGGTGATCCCTGTTCAGCAAAGCGACCGACACCAAACGCTGACCCGGATCCGCCGCACGGCCGAGCATGAGTGGGATACTGAGGAGCTGGGCGCGGTAAGTTTCGTTCCACTGATCGGTGCTGAAGGATGGACCGAGGATGGCCAGCGCGCGGCAACCAATCATGTGTCTGCGCGCGACCAACCCCTGCCAGAAATGATCTCGGACGCCGCCGAGCCCTTGCCGGATTTCGACGATCCCGCTTTCGGCGCGCTTTTCGATCGCTACGCGGATCGGCGCGTCGTTCTTTTGGGTGAGGCAAGCCACGGCACCTCCGAATTCTATCGCGCGCGCGCCGCCATTACACGCCACCTGATCGAGCACTGCGGCTTTTCTATCGTAGCCGTCGAAGCTGATTGGCCTGATGCGGCCGTCGTCGATCGCCACGTGCGCCATCGCGAAAGCCGCCCGAGCGAGGATGCGCCATTCGCCCGATTTCCGACTTGGATGTGGCGCAATACCGATGTGGCAGATTTCGTGGATTGGCTGCGCACCCATAATGAGGGTTTGAATTCCGAAACGCAGGCCGCCTTTCACGGGCTCGATATCTACAATCTGAGCGCGTCGATTTCCGCCGTGCTGGACTATCTTGACGACGTTGATCCCGATGCCGCACAAATTGCCCGCGAACGCTATGGTTGCCTGACGCCTTGGCAAAGCAATCCCGCAGCCTACGGTCGCGCCGCCCTCAATCAAAGCTACCGTGACTGCGAAGCGGATGCCGTGGCCCAATTGCGGTCCCTGCTGGAGAGGCAACTGGACACCGAAGAAAAGAACGGCACGAGTTTTCTCGACGCCGCGCAAAACGCTCGGCTGGTCCGCTCTGCCGAGCAGTATTACAAAGCGATGTACTACGGCGGGGCGAAAAGCTGGAACCTGCGCGACAGCCACATGTTCGAAACGCTGGAGCATGTGCTCGAGGCGCACGGACCCGAGGCAAAGGCCGTGGTCTGGGCCCACAACAGCCACGTTGGCGATGCGCGTGCGACCGAGATGGGTGCAATCCGGGGCGAGCACAACATCGGCCAGCTTGCACGCGAACGGTTCGGGGATCAGGCCGCGCTGATCGGATTTGGCACCCATTCCGGAACGGTCGCTGCCGCTACCGACTGGAACGGCGAGATGGAAATCAAGCGCGTCCGCCCCTCGCGAGAGGACAGCTACGAGAGGCTGTGCCACGCCGCTGGTCCGCCGCGTTTCCTGCTTGATCTCCATCGCGACCGGGCGCTGAAAGAGCGTCTCGAAAAGCAACGTCTCGAACGCTTTATCGGCGTGATCTATCGCCCTGAGACCGAGCTTCAGAGCCATTATGCCGAAGCCTCGTTGTCACGCCAGTTCGATGCCTTCGTCTGGTTCGATGAAACAAACGCCGTGACGCCAGTCGGCGTCGAAACCCGGCGGGACGGCGTGCCGGAGACGTATCCGTTCGGTGTCTGACCGACACCATTAACCACATGAAAGGAGACACAACAATGCAACGCAGTTCCGACATAACAGGATGCCAGATTCATGCAGCGGATGGCGCGATCGGAACGATCGAAGACCTTCTTTTTGACGACAGGCAGCACGTCCTGAGATGGGTTGTCGTGGACACGGGAACATGGCTCCCTGGCCGCCAGGTCTTGTTGCCGCCATCGGCGTTTAAAACTGCAGACAAAAGCGCGCGTGAATATCACACTGACCTCAGCCGCGATCAGATCAAAGAAGCGCCTGGCGTTGAAACCGACAAGCCGGTCTCACACCAGCTTGAGGCGGATATTTTTCGATACTATTCCTTGAGCCCCTATTGGTATGGCGCCGTTGGTGCGCCGTTGCCGATTGGCCTTAACGCTGCGGCGCCGCCTGTTGATGTCGACGAGACGGCACCACCAAAGGACAGGATGGAAGGGGACCCCAACCTTCGCAGCGTGAACGAGGTGACCGGATATTACGTCGAAGCGACTGACGGAAGCATCGGTCATGTCGAGGATTTCATGGTGGATGAAGACGCGTGGGCCATCCGCTATTTTCTGGTAGACACCAAGAATTGGTGGCCCGGCAAAATGGTGCTTGTCTCACCGGATTGGCTGTTTGACACGTCATGGACCGACCAGAAGGTTTTCGTCGACGTCACGCGAGATAAGGTCAAGGAGGCCCCCGAGTTCAAAACCTCAACGACCATTGACCGCGATTACGAAGAACAGATTTACGCACATTACGGCTTTCACCCATACTGGAGCGGTTGGGCTTAGCGGGTAGCGGCACCCCAGTCACGTGCTCCTTGCATCTCGTACATGCTGAGTGAAGCAAGCCGCTTTTAGCCAGACCCGCCAATAGAAGATTGAGCAATTTGGCCAACCAGCGCTGCTATGGTGACGATCGCACCTACCACCGGGATCCAGAAAGGAATATCGGGTACGTCGTCCGGCTGACTGTCTCGCTTCATGCGTATCAGTGAAAGGTTCACGCCAACAAAGACGATCAGGATCGCAAAGCTCGTTGCTTCGGCAAGCGATTTGAGGGGCACGAGAAGTGCAAGCCCCAGTGACGTCCCGGCAATGACGAGCGTCGCCGGGATTGGCGTATCAGTTTTTTCGTTTACGCGCGCAAACAGGGCGGGGGCGCCCCGGTCGTCGCGGGCAATGTCCAAAAGAAGGCGTGATGCTGCGATTATTTGCGTCAGCGCCCCATTCACGATTACGAAAAGGCTGGCGATGGCGATGGGCAGCCCCGGCCAACCAGACAGTTCCACTGCCTTCACCAGCGGTGCTGAGGCCTCGGTAATACTATCGATCTCGCCGGTACCAACCAAGGACATGGCGATCAGGATATAGAAGACAAAAACGACGGCTAGCGAGATCATCATCGCTCTCGGGAGCGAGCGTTTCACGTCGCGCACTTCTTCGGCTGTCTGCGCCATGTCACCAAAGCCAATAAAGGAATAAACTGCGAGGATCGCGCCGGCAAAGAGCATGCCAAATCCTTCGATGGCTGACGAGGATGCGGCATTCTCAGCCTCTTCATTCGTGCCCGTGCCGAGGGCGGCAAGTATCTCCGTGGGCGCTGCAATTAGGGCGCCGCGCAAAGCCCAGAGTACGGCAAGCAAAGCTGCGATACCGATGAGTGTCGTGATCGTCATCAACCAAGCGCTTTCGCTCATCCCGGCGATGGCGACGCCTCCAAGTGCGATCACAAGCAACACTGTCGCCGTCCAGTCCGGAACTGACGCAAAGCTATTGAGGTAAGCCACAAATCCTGTGACGATGGTGGCAGCAGAAACCGTATTCGCCACCATCAGCACCCATCCGACGCCAGATCCGAGCCAGCGGACGCCAAAGGCGCGCTCAAGGTAGTCTATAGGCCCACCGGCGGTTGGAATCCGAGCGCCCATTTCTGCAAAAGAAAGCGCCGAGGTAATCGCCACGACGGCAGCAAGAACATAGGCCAGCGGCGTCAGACGCCCCGCTTCACCCAATACCTCTCCGATGACAACAAAAATTCCGGCGCCCAAAATAGTGCCGGATCCATAAAATACAAGCTGCCAAAGTCCAACGCTCCGGGGCAACTGAGTCTCTTGTCGTTCTGTTTCCATGATCGCTGAACGTTGTGGGAAAGACCGGGTTCCAGAAGAAGCAGGAAATGTTTTTCTCAGCCGAGACAGCAAAAAGCTGATTTTTGGTGTCAGTCACGGGCTTTGAAATCGCGATGGGAACTTATCTCTTGCCCTCGAACTTAACCCGAACAATGCATGATGCTGCCGCCTTCTGTCGAGGGGAGCGGTTTGCCTCGTCTCAGGTCTTTTGCGCATATCCGGTAACGAGGTCCGGTGGCAGGCCGTGGGTCTGACTTGGGTGGTGGGTGATTTGGATTGACGTTTCGGGTGTGTCGTGGCGCTTGCGTCATGGCAGAGGTCGTCCTTTTGAAAACTGCATTTCTGGCCTCAGCACCACCTAAAACATGCTATATTTCGGACCGTTGGGCTAGCTCCTCAGCCTTCTCCTGAATTGTCTGGGTTAATTTAGTGGTGATGGTCTTGATTGACCGTGGTCCGGTTTGCTTGCGCGCAAAAACTTATCGTTTAGAACTTCTGTATCTGCATTTCATTATCGAAAGGCCCAGCATGCAATTCCAACTGAACACCGACTCGCATATCCAAGCCGACGATCTCTTGGCCGAGACTGCCAAGACCGCAGTCGCCTCTGCTTTGGGGCACCTGACCAACCGCCTGACTCGGGTCGAAGTGCATTTGGCAGACGTGAACGCTGCCAAAGGGGGTGCGGATGATATCCTTTGCACCATCGAGGCGCGTCCAGAGGGCATGCAGCCACAAACCGTGACGCACTCGGATGCGGATGTAGATGCCGCCTTACGCGGTGCGGGAAAAAAAATTCGCTCTCTTTTGGACAGTGAATTTGGCAAACTCTCAAAGCGCTGAGATACACGGCTGATCCGAGAGGGTTGCTTTCATACCCGCAGCTCAGGTGCTTATATTCGGCTTCTTCGCGGTTTGTGTGGGTGTGCGGGTCTCCGGTCAGTTCACGACCACACCAGATGTTGTGTCGTAGGGTGACGCGGGCAGGTGCTTGAGCCGACCGGC
>NZ_JBAPKZ010000075.1:0-6887 GCF_037083805.1 Roseovarius sp. D0-M9
CGCCGGTCGGCTCAAGCACCTGCCCGCGTCACCCTACGACACAACATCTGGTGTGGTCGTGAACTGACCGGAGACCCGCACACCCACACAAACCGCGAAGAAGCCATATAACTTCGCCAAAATCGATTTGCGTCGCGAAGGTCATGGAGACCTCCTTGCGCCCAGTTGTGATGTTGGAGATCCGGCCATATTTGATAAGCATAGAGACAGCATTCCCAGCTGGCGCTATCTCACTTCACAGAAAGGTCGGCAGTGTTTCGAGAAAGGCGATCGCATCGTCATCGAGGCTTTCAAGCCGCTTCTCCGTGTCCGAGGGCGTGTATTCAAACATACGACCTCGGAGCATTGTGACGACATCAACGTTTCCTTCGACATTTTCCCAATTGCCGAATGAGATGTAGTTAAAGCTTTCCACCATGCGACTCATTCCTCTTACCCGACGCGTCGTCCAACTCGACGCCCAGACGCCGCCGCTTTTTGTATCCTCATCTTGCGTCCAACAGAAAGGCCGAAACGGCCGCGCCATGAATGTCCGCCCCCGGGGAACGGCATGAACAAATAGGATAGTGCGCATCGCGCCAGACGGACAGAAAGGGCGGACCTGACTTTTCAAGTACATCTTCTTGTNCGCGCCATGAATGTCCGCCCCCGGGGAACGGCATGAACAAATAGGATAGTGCGCATCGCGCCAGACGGACAGAAAGGGCGGACCTGACTTTTCAAGTACATCTTCTTGTGCTTCGTCGACGTTTGCGCCCTGCGCTGTTTACGTCGGCTCCCCGAACGGCTTAACCAGAGGAAACGGCACGCCGAACCGGTTAAAAATTCCGCATTACCCCGCACAACTACGCCGCCTTCGGGTGTCTCTGCACGCATCGATAGCGGTCGTACCTGCCTCAACTGAGGCGCAACCCATTTTCGGCAAGCATCTGAAAAGACGACCAGTTTTGAATGCGTCTCGATTTGGGTGAAGGGCGGGTGAAAGGAGACGCGGGGTCGTTCGGAGACCGATTTCGGGCCAACTGCCAGTCACCAAAAGTCGGATGGCCTCGTTAAACCCTTTGAAACAAAAAGAAAAAAGGCCCACACTTGGGCCTTGTCTAGGGTTCGCGAATGGTTTGTGGCGGAGGGAATGGGCCTGAAAAACAACCTTCTCCACCTTGGGAAGCTCATCGAAGAGCGAAGTGAGGGCGACTTTTTATTCGTAAAAACAATAGTTTATTCAAATTCATCCTTGAACCGTTCGATCTGATGCATCCGCTCGTGCAGGATGGTGACGATCCCGATGTCGCTATTGGCAAGGCGTTTCCAGTACACGAAATGGCGCTCGTAGCGGAAGAAATACCCCTCCACCCCGAACTCGGCCGGCACGGGCCTCGACATCACGCCGTGTGTTTCGATCCGTTCGAACGCGTCAAATAGGCCGGTGAGGTAGGTTTCGGCCTGCGCCTCGCCCCACCGGTCGCGGGTGTATCGGTAGATCTCGTCGAGGCGGACCGAGGCCGCCTCCTGGAACAGGATTGCCATGGGCTCAAGCCCGGTTCCGCGAGATCACCTCGGCGGCAGTCAGGGGCTTGTAGCTTTGCTCGGGCGCGGCGAAAGCACGGTTCAATTCGGCCTTCAAGCGATCGAAGGCTTCGCGCTCGGCACGTTCCTTGTCGCGGCGGATGAGATCACGGACGTATTCGCTGACGTTCTCATAAGCGCCGCCCTCGCCGACATTGGTCGCAACGAACTCGCTCAGGGTACCGCTAACGCGGACGGTCATGGTAGTTGTGCGGGACATGGCAGGCGTCTCCTCTCGGCTCCAGTGTCTTCAAGATAACCAAAAAAGAAGACAGATCAAGGCGTGCGCAACGCGATCACTACCTTTGTCCGGCCTTCACTCGCCTTCGTCCTCCACCACATGACGTCCCGCAAGCGCGAGAAGTACGAACAGCACGGCATCGGAGTGCCGCGCCAGCGCGATGAGATGATCGCCGCTGGGCCCCCGTTCGCCCGCGAGCCAGTATTTCACGGTGCGCTCGCTGGCACCCGTCCAGCGCATTGCCATCTTGATCGAGCGACTGGTTGAACCGAGTTCCTCGTGCAACGCCATCGCCATAGCTTTCCGGTAATCAATCGGCTTGTCGATCAGGTGCACAAATGTGCCCATCTTCGGCACAACTGTGCCCATCTTGATCCGCATCTTCTCGTTCCCCTCCGATAAATATCTGTAGAGCCATGAAAACGGGAGAATCTCTTTTGCGCCCGAGACGATCCTTCGTGGTCGCCTGGCAAAAACACTTTGTTATTGGACGGTGACGGCAATGTTTCAAAAACCAGCGCCTCATGCGCGCATCCGGGATCTGCGGTCGCAGTCGCTGAGTTGCGGGACTGGAAAGAACTTGCCCTTTTCAGGAAACGACTTTCCAAGCACGCCATTGTCTTCTGCACACACCGATTGTGCCGAGCACACCGAGCGACTGCATCGGCGTCTTGGGTGGTGAAGAGGAGAAGCGCGTGTGAGAGGCGGTCGGGCAAACAGCGAAGACGGCGGCGCCAGCGCTGAACAAGACGTCCTCGCCGTCGCCTATGTCCGGATGTCGACCGATCACCAGAAATACTCGACCGAGAATCAGCTCGACGTCATCCGCAAATATGCCGCCGCCCGCGGCCTGCAGATCCTGCGCGTGTTCGAGGATTCAGGGCGTTCCGGGCTGCGGCTCGACGGCCGGGAGGCGCTGCAGAATCTGATGGCCGAGGTCCAGTCCGGCGAGGCCGCCTTCAAGGCAATTCTCGTCTATGACGTCAGCCGCTGGGGGCGCTTTCAGGATGCCGACGAGGGCGCCTATCACGAGCATGTCTGTTCCCGGGCCGGGATCCGGGTCCACTACTGCGGCGAGCAGTTCGAAAATGATGGCAGCATCGGCTCGAACCTCCTGAAAACCGTCAAGCGCGTGATGGCCGGCGAATACAGCCGTGAGCTTTCGGTCAAAGTCTTCGCCGGACAATGCCGCCTCGTCGAACTGGGCTATCGCCAGGGCGGCGCGGCGGGTTACGGGCTACGCCGGGTGCTGATCGATGAGCACGGGACCCCGAAAGGCGAGCTGTCGCGCGGCGAGCAGAAAAGCCTGCAAACCGACCGCGTGATCCTGGTCCCTGGCCCGGAGGATGAAAAGCGGGTCGTCCAGCGCATGTACGCGATGTTCGTCAATGAGGGGCGCACGGAGCGCGAGATCGCGGAAGTCCTGAACGCCGAAGGACACCGCACAGATCTAAACCGACCGTGGACGCGCGCGACCGTCCATCAGGTGCTGACCAACGAAAAATACATCGGGAACAATGTCTTCGCAAAGGTGTCGTTCAAGCTGAAGCAGCGCCGCGTGGTTAACCCGCGCGAGATGTGGATCCGCGCCGAGGGCGCCTATCCCGCCATAGTCGATCAGGCGCTGTTCCTGCGGGCGCGAGAGATCGTGGATGCCCGCAGCCGCCATTTCTCGGATGAGGAACTGCTCGACGCGCTGCGCGCGATCCTCAAGCGCCAGGGCATGCTGTCGGGGCTGATCATCGACGCGGAGGACGACTTGCCGTCCTCCAGCGCCTATCGCAGCCGCTTCGGCAGCCTGCTGCGCACCTACCGGCTGATCGGCTATGAGCCAGACCGGGACTACAGCTACATCGCGATCAACCGCGCCCTGCGGCAGGCCCATCCGCAGGTGGTGGCAGGAATCATCGCCGGGGTCACACGGCACGACGGGTGGGCCGTGCAGGATCCGGACACCGACCTGGTTCGGGTCAATGACGAGTTCACCGTGTCCATCGTGCTCGCCCGCTGCACGGCGACGGCGGCCGGATCGCTGCGCTGGCGAATCCGTCTCGACACCGGCCTGGTGCCGGACATCACCATCGCCGTGCGCATGGACGAGGTGAACAAGGTGCCGCGCGATTACTATGTGCTGCCCAGCATCGACATGACCAAAGGGAAACTAAAGTTCGCTGAGCAGAACGGGCTCGCGCTGGATGCGTACCGGTTCGACACGCTCGATTTCTTCTACTCGCTCGCCTCGCGGGCCAGGATCGCGGAGGTGGCATGATGCCCGACGACATGGAACCGACCAGCCAGAAGCAGGTGACCCTGATCCCGACCGACAGGGTTCGGGTCCTCAATCCCCGCGTCCGCAACCGGCGGACCTTCGAGGCGATGGTGGAGAACATCGCGCGCATCGGCCTGAAGCGCCCGATCACCGTTGCACCGCGTGCCGGGACCGACCCGCAGGAATACGACCTCGTCTGCGGTCAGGGCCGCCTCGAGGCCTTCATCGAGCTCAAGCAGGACCGCATTCCCGCCATCGTGATCGACGCCGACGAGAGCGACTGCCTCGTCATGAGCCTCGTCGAGAACTGCGCGCGGCGGCCGCATAACCCAATCGACCTGATGCGCGAGATCGGGATACTCCGCCAGCGCGGCTATACCGACCGCCAGATTGGTGAGAAAATCGGCTTGTCCACCGAGTACGTGAACATGATCGCAGGGCTGCTGGAAAAGGGCGAGGAACGTCTGGTAGCGGCCGTAGAGAGCGGAGTTCTGCCCCTGAACCTCGCCATCCAGATATCCAAGACAGATGCGAAGGGCGCGCAGAAGGCGCTGATGGATGCGTACACGCAGAACAAGCTGCGCGGCCGAAAGCTGGCGCTCGTGCGTCGCCTGATCCAGCAGCGCGAACTGCGCGGCCCGCAGATCCAGACCAACCCGCTCGGACGCCGCATTACGACACGCGCGCTGACCAGTGAAGGCCTGGTGCGGGCCTATCAGCAGGAGGCCACGCGCCAGAAACTGCTGATCAAGAAGGCTGAACTGACCCAAGGACGACTAATGTTTGTGCGCGAGGCGTTCCGCAAGCTCTGCGCGGACGAGCACTTCCTGACGCTGCTGCGGGCCGAGGGGCTTCAGACGATGCCCGCCGATCTCGCACGGTCGATCACCGAAGGTTCCCCGGCATGAAACGCGAGGCCAAGGAGACCCCGCAAAGCGTCAATCTCGGGTTCGAGGACGACTGCGTAACCCTTCCCATCGATGCGATCCTGCCGCTGCGCGCCCTCGTCAAGAGCGCGAAATCCGGTCGGAAATACCGGCAGATCGTGGCCTCCATCGCCCAGATCGGTATCGTCGAGCCGCCGGTCGTGGTTCGGAACCCCGACAAGTCTGCCACCTGGTTGCTGCTCGACGGCCACCTGCGGATCGAGGTGCTGAAGGACGCAGGCGAGAGCGAGGTGGAATGTCTGGTCTCCACCGACGACGAGGCCTTCACCTACAACCGCCAGGTCAGCCGCCTCGCGCCGATACAGGAGCACAAAATGATCCGCAAGGCGATCGAGCGCGGCGTGCCGGAGGAAAAGATCGCGCTCGCGCTTGACCTCAACATGAGCAGCATCCGGCGCAAGGCCCGCCTGCTCGATGGCATCTGCGAGGAAGCGGTCGCGATCCTGAAAGATAAGCCCTGCACTAGTGCGGTGTTTGACACACTGCGCAAGATGAAGACCATGCGGCAGATCGAGGCAGCCGAGTTGCTGGTCAACGCTAACAATTATTCCGTCGCCTACGTGAACGCTATCCTTGCGGGAACTCCGCAGGCGCAGCTGGTCGAGTCGTCCAAGCCGAAGAAGGTCAAAGGGATCACGCCCGAGGCGATGGCGCGAATGGAACAGGAGCTGGCCCGCCTGCAGGAGGGCATTGCGTCGATCCAGGATACCTACGGCCAGGATCATCTGCATCTGACCGTGATCAAGGGCTATGTCGGCAAGTTACTCGGGAACGCCCGGATCGTGCGCTATCTGGCGCAGAACCATCCCGAGTTCCTCGGCGAGTTCCAGACCATAACCGAGATCACGCCAGCGGAGGCCACGGAAGCCGAGTAGCAGATCGCTGGCGGACGATGGGGACCCGGACCCAATAAGCGCGGGGACCGCGGGAGACGCCGGACTGTGGGCCGGATCGAGCGCGGCGGTGGGGATGGCGGCGAACCCGCTCGGAGCCCACCAGGCTGGCTCGAGTTTTCGCCGGTCGCGTGGCCGCCCAAGCGGTTGCGTTCAATTCGGGGCGTGTCGGAGATTGGGCCACTCCGGCACGTCCATTTGTGCAGCAAGTCCCCGACGTTTTGCAGCGGCAGCGGGAAGCGGAGGCAAAGCGGATGATTGGTTAGACACCTTGGAACATCAGAAGGTTTGGTTCCCGCAAAATGCGCGACCGGCGTCAGCATCTGGGATAAGCCATTAGACTCGATCGCAAACTGTATCTCTTGCTGACGCAAGACGTTAAAAATTTGGGAGCAAATGTTACACTCGCACTTGAGAATTTGGACTATTTCGCCAGCCAACTGAACATTTTGAGCGTCTACCCCGATAACCGCACAGTCTACTGACTCAACTCCTTGAAATCATGACCCGAAACTGCCTAGCAGCGTACCGTGGCAGGTGGCTTTTCGTTGCTGTTTTATTTCATCTCATCACGCAGGCCGCCAAACGCCCTCACGGCGCTGTGCAGCACGCACATTGATTTGATTGCGCCACGCTATCGGTCCGAATCCCAACGGATGTAAAGGCTACCGGACTCCGAGCCATATACTTGTCTGCCCTCTCTGCAATTTTAAACGGCCCACCCGAGTTAATAAATCTCGGCATTGATGCGCACAAACATCTCATCCAAGTGCAACCGCCAGCGACTTGAATGCATTCCTGCAATGCGGCGCGTATAGAACCCGGCAGCAAACATTTGGCCAAATCAGCCCCCTAATACCTCAAAGATGGTCCCTTCTCGTTCCGTGTGGGTAGTCGGGCGCACCGGTGCTTGAGCCGCTCCCATATTTCGTGCCTTCGGTAGGCGCGTCCGACGCGGAGACCTCAGCCAT
>NZ_JBAPKZ010000076.1:2500-6612 GCF_037083805.1 Roseovarius sp. D0-M9
TATACTAACCCGGATACAGTTCTGCACGGTTCTGTATCCTGTGTGATCCGCGAGGATTGCACATTGTCTGGATGTATATCCAGGCGGGAAACTAAGTATGACTTTTGTTCCGGAATAAAGGCCCCCTTTAGTTACCAGCTGGGGTGGCCGCGTCAGACGCAAGTCTGTCTTTTTCTGGATCAAATCAAGCGCGAAAAGGGCGTTTGGTGAATGCCTTGGCAGTAAGAGGCGATGAAGGACGTGATACTCTGCGATAAGTCATGGGGAGCTGAGAATAAGCTTTGATCCATGAATTTCCGAATGGGGCAACCCACCTGATACTGTGTTATTACTGACCGCAAGGTCAGCTAATAATGCGGTAAAACAGGTACTTATAGACTGAATACATAGGTTTATAAGAGCAAACCCGGAGAACTGAAACATCTAAGTACCCGGAGGAAAGGACATCAATTGATACTCCCCTAGTAGCGGCGAGCGAACGGGGACCAGCCGAGCCTTGAGTGTGAATAGAACGTGTTGGGAAGCACGGCCATAGAGGGTGATAGCCCCGTATATGAAGCATGATAGGACGTATTAAGTAGGGCGGAACACGTGAAATTCTGTCTGAAGATCGGAGGACCACCTTCGAAGGCTAAGTACTCCTTACTGACCGATAGTGAACCAGTACCGTGAGGGAAAGGTGAAAAGCACCCCGACGAGGGGAGTGAAACAGTACCTGAAACCGAACGCCTACAATCAGTCGGAGCNTGACCGATAGTGAACCAGTACCGTGAGGGAAAGGTGAAAAGCACCCCGACGAGGGGAGTGAAACAGTACCTGAAACCGAACGCCTACAATCAGTCGGAGCTTGACTGGACTCTAATGACAATCTGCATCACTAAGATGCATGTATTAGCGATAAGGAAGTGAATATGTCTGACCTAGCCGTGGTGACGGACGGAACCTTTGCTGTTGTGGGCCTCATTCTGGGGCTGATCAACATGGGTGTTAACCACTGTCCAAACGACGGCTGTCTCGCCAAAAACGAGCGAACGCCCTATCTTGGGCTCTCGGTTGGCGAATTGGTCTTCCAGGATGGCCATGTGGGTGAAGAAGTTTTCATTCGCAAGCAGACTGGAATGGCGCGTGGGCCTTTCCAGTTCACCTACGGTGCCTCGATCACCGATGAGGGTGGGCTTTGGGTCGGCCTTGGAAACACGACGACATATTCGACGCCAAACGATCGGTGGTACGCACAGTTTCACACAATGCCGGGGCTTTATGCCAAAGGCGGTGATGTGGACCTGGGCGGGCCTATCGAGTTTCGGTCCGGCCTGGAGCTGGGCTACGAAAATCGTGAGGGTGTCCGGATGGGAATTGGCGCAGATCACAGATCGAACGCCGGGCTCTATTCGAACAATCCGGGCGTCGAAACAGTTTACTTCAGGGTTTCGATACCCTTCAAATAATACGGCTCCCGCCAATCCTTGGCGCAGCCAACTGATTGTCATCAGTGTCCAGTCTTGTGACGGCGTACCTTTTGTATAATGGGTCATCGACTTGGTCTATCTAGCAAGCTTAAGCCGTTAGGTGTAGGCGCAGCGAAAGCGAGTCTTAATAGGGCGAATGAGTTAGNCTCTATATGGGGTGACGGCGTACCTTTTGTATAATGGGTCATCGACTTGGTCTATCTAGCAAGCTTAAGCCGTTAGGTGTAGGCGCAGCGAAAGCGAGTCTTAATAGGGCGAATGAGTTAGATGGATCAGACCCGAAACCGAGTGATCTAGGCATGACCAGGATGAAGGTAAGGTAACACTTACTGGAGGTCCGAACCCACACCTGTTGAAAAAGGTCGGGATGAGTTGTGCCTAGNGATGGATCAGACCCGAAACCGAGTGATCTAGGCATGACCAGGATGAAGGTAAGGTAACACTTACTGGAGGTCCGAACCCACACCTGTTGAAAAAGGTCGGGATGAGTTGTGCCTAGGGGTGAAAGGCCAATCAAACTCGGAGATAGCTGGTTCTCTGCGAAATCTATTTAGGTAGAGCGTCATCCGAATACCCTCGGGGGTAGAGCACTGGATGGGTAATGGGGCCCCACAGGCTTACTGATCCTAACCAAACTCCGAATACCGAGGAGTACTAGATGGCAGACAGACTGCGAATGCTAACGTCCGTAGTCGAGAGGGAAACAACCCTGACCTACAGCTAAGGCCCCTAATTCATGGCTAAGTGGGAAAGCAGGTGGGACGACCAAAACAACCAGGAGGTTGGCTTAGAAGCAGCCATCCTTTAAAGATAGCGTAACAGCTCACTGGTCTAAACAAGTTGTCCTGCGGCGAAGATGTAACGGGGCTCAAGCCATGAGCCGAAGCTTAGGATGGCCACTTATGTGGCCGTGGTAGCAGAGCGTAGTGTGACATAGTTCCATGTCTCTTTAGTGACTTCGGTCATTACGGAGACAAGGAGCTTTCGATGAAGCGGGCGCGTGAGCGATCCCGTGGAGAGATCACTAGTGAGAATGATGACATGAGTAGCGACAAACAGTGTGAGAGACACTGTCGCCGAAAGTCCAAGGGTTCCTGCTTAAAGCTAATCTGAGCAGGGTAAGCCGACCCCTAAGGCGAGGCCGAAAGGCGTAGTCGATGGGAACCAGGTTAATATTCCTGGGCCAGATGGAAGTGACGGATTGCGAGGGTTGTTCATCCTTATCGGATTGGATGGGCCGCTTAGCAGTTCCTGGAAATAGCTCCATCGCTAGATCGTACCCTAAACCAACACAGGTGGACTGGTAGAGAATACCAAGGCGCTTGAGAGAACCACATTTAAGGAACTCGGCAAAATACCTCCGTAAGTTCGCGAGAAGGAGGCCCGGTTAGAACGCAAGTTTTGGCCGGGGGCACAAACCAGGGGGTGGCGACTGTTTACTAAAAACACAGGGCTCTGCGAAGTCGCAAGACGACGTATAGGGTCTGACGCCTGCCCGGTGCCTGAAGGTTAAAAGGAGGGGTGAGAGCTCTGAATTGAAGCCCAGGTAAACGGCGGCCGTAACTATAACGGTCCTAAGGTAGCGAAATTCCTTGTCGGGTAAGTTCCGACCTGCACGAATGGCGTAACGACTTCCCCGCTGTCTCAAATGTGGACTCAGCGAAATTGAATTGCCTGTCAAGATGCAGGCTTCCCGCGGTTAGACGGAAAGACCCCGTGCACCTTTACTACAGCTTCGCACTGGCATCAGGATTGTGATGTGCAGGATAGGTGGTAGACTTTGAAGCGGTGACGCCAGTCATCGTGGAGTCGTCCTTGAGATACCACTCTTCGCACTCTTGATGTCTAACCGCGGTCCGTTATCCGGATCCGGGACCCTGCGTGGCGGGTAGTTTGACTGGGGCGGTCGCCTCCTAAATCGTAACGGAGGCGCGCGAAGGTTGGCTCAGACCGGTCGGAAATCGGTCGTTGAGTGCAATGGCAGAAGCCAGCCTGACTGCGAGACTGACAAGTCGAGCAGAGACGAAAGTCGGTCATAGTGATCCGGTGGTCCCAAGTGGGAGGGCCATCGCTCAACGGATAAAAGGTACGCCGGGGATAACAGGCTGATACTGCCCAAGAGTCCATATCGACGGCAGTGTTTGGCACCTCGATGTCGGCTCATCTCATCCTGGGGCTGGAGCAGGTCCCAAGGGTACGGCTGTTCGCCGTTTAAAGAGGTACGTGAGCTGGGTTTAGAACGTCGTGAGACAGTTCGGTCCCTATCTGCCGTGGGTGTAGGATACTTGAGAGGAGTTGCCCCTAGTACGAGAGGACCGGGGTGAACGTTCCACTGGTGGACCTGTTGTTGCGCCAGCAGCAGTGCAGGGTAGCTATGAACGGACAGGATAACCGCTGAAGGCATCTAAGCGGGAAGCCCCCCTCAAAACAAGGTATCCCTGAGAGCCGTGGTAGACCACCACGTCGATAGGCCGGAGATGTAAGCGCGGCAACGCGTTCAGTTGACCGGTACTAATTGCTCGATAGGCTTGATTTGATCCAGTAGAAGTCAGACTTCGCCAAAAAGCGAACAAGACATCGAAAACATCAGTCATACACACCATAAACATCAGTATACTGACTTGGACACTCTAAGGTTTTTCT
>NZ_JBAPKZ010000077.1:0-6480 GCF_037083805.1 Roseovarius sp. D0-M9
CAACGATGACGGTGAGACGGCGATGATCGCCGCTCAGTGAACGAGCAACACCGGCTATGAAGAAGCAGGTGGACGCCAGTTCCTACACCACTTCCCGGGGCACTACCCGTCCTTGTGCACATCGAGGCTGACGATTTCCGAGCGGCGCAAGCCCCCTGCATAGCCAAGGAGCAGGATGGCCCGATCCCGCAGCCCCCGCAGGTCGAAACCCAGTGTGGCGACCATCGCGAGAATGTCCTCGGCCAGAATCGCCTCCTTCTGCACCGGTGGCCGCCCGTGCTTGCGTTTGATCCCGGCCAGCACCGTCGTGATGTGGCGGTTCTTGCGATCCAGCGTGAAACCGCGCTGCGCATAGTTCCAGGCGAGGCCGGAGAGGCGACGCTCGATCGTGCTCACCGAGAGGGGCCGGGACGCAGACGACGATCCGAACGCGGACGGCGGTCCGGGCGCGGACTGCGATGGGTTTGAGCCGGCGGCCAGATCGGCGAGGTAAAGCCCGATCATCTCGGGCGAGGGGGGCAGGGGGTCCACGCCCTTCATCCGGCACCAGCGCGCAAAATGGGCCCAGTCCGTGGCATAGGCCTTGAGCGTGTTGTCGGAGGCCGCGGCACGGGCGTAGTCGCGGGCGGTATCGACCAGGCGATCAAGCGTGCCGGAGCCTGCCATATGTGCGGGCAGGGCGATGCCTTCAGGTTTCCGTTGATTTTTCGCGCCAAACGGAGCATCATCTTGGCTATCAGGTGCTGATGAAGCTGGCTTCTCGTGATCTGAGTCCATTTTTCCCCAAAAATTTGGTAATTCTGAGACTGAAACACAACATATTCATTCATGTCTGATAATGCAAACTTATTGGACATATCAGGAAACAGCAAGGCGGGGCGTTTTGGGTGCTATTTGGTGGCATAAAGCGCCGCGACGATGTAGGCTCGTGGCATGACATTTGCTCGGCATGATCCCATCAACGACGCTGAGACCCTACCCCGGATGCCGTCCTGGGTCACCTCGGCGCGGGTCGAAGGGCTTGAAGATGTGGCGTTTTTGTCGGGTGCGGCGCTCAGCCACCTAGATCTGATGTTAGGGCGGGCAGATGTCCCCCACGCCTTGGTGCGGGACCGCCTGGCTCTGCGGGCCGCAGAGGCCTGCGTGAGGGTCGAAGGACGGCCCGAACGCGTGGCAGAGTTGCGCGATGCCGTGCATTTGCTGCGCCCCGATGACCTGCCCGGCCCGGCGGGGGAGACCTGCCTTGCGTGGCGACATGCGGTGGCACGCCCGATCTCGATCCAGGCACTGCACCGGGCCCTGGCGGGGGTGGAGGCCGAGAAGATCGCAGGGTGGCTCGACGGGTGCGACCCGCGCGGCGCGGGGACAGGCGCACCCGTGACCCGGGCCGCCACGGTGCTCGAGGCCGTTCTGGCGGAAGCACCACGCGCGGAGGTGACCGGGTTGATCCTCGCGGAGGCCGCGCTGGCGCAGACGCTTGGCTGGACTCACCTGGGTCCCCTCCTCGCCGCCGGATTGAAACGCACCGACCTGCGCAAGCGTGGAGACGACCTGCGCCTGGCCTGTCATCGCGCGGTGACCGCCTCGGCTCTCGAGGCCGTGCGTCTCGCCGCTGATCTTGCGCGCCGTGCTGCTCACCTGAAGGCGGTCGCGCCGAAACTGCGCGCCAAGGGGGCGGGCGAGGCGGTCGAGATGTTTCTGAGCTGCGATGCCGTCGCGCCTACGGCTCTGCCTTTGCCGGACCGGGCCGCCCGGCGGCTGTGTGACCGGCTGGTCAAGCTGGGCGTGGTGCGAGAGCTGACAGGCCGCGACACCTCCCGACTCTACGGGGTGTAGCGATGGTCAAGGACCGACCCGAGCCAGAGCTCGACCGCGACCTGGCCGACCTGCCGCCGGAGCTGCGTTGGCGGGAATGGATGCGCCGGATCGAGGCCGTGCTGTTTGCCTCGGCCTCGCCGGTGCCGCGCGAGGACCTGGCGCGGATCGTGGGGCAGGGGGCGTCGGTCGATCTGCTGGTTGAGGACTTGGCCACCGATCTCGAAGGCCGGGCCTTTGACGTCGCCAAGGTGGCCGGCGGCTGGATGTTTCGGACGCGGGTCGCTTACGCGCCTGTGATCCGGGTCGCAGCAGATGTGGGCGACGACCTTCTTGACCTGAAAGAGGTCGACGTCGCGGTGCTGGCCGCCATCGCCTATCACCAGCCGATCACCCGAGACGGGCTCAAGGATATCTTCGGCAAGGAGATCAGCCGGGACCTGATCGCGCGGCTTCATGCGCGCGGGTTGATCGGGACCGGGCCGCGGTCGCCACGGCGCGGCGCGCCCTACACCTTCGTGACCACCGAGCAGCTCCTGGTCGCGTTCGATCTGGAGAGCTTGCGGGATCTTCCGGATCGGGAGCAGCTGGAGGATGCAGGTGTGAGTGCAGTGGGACAAGCGGAGCACATCTGAGGCCCTCGCTTTCCTGACCTGAACCCTGGATCGGGACCGTTTGAAGTGAGAGTTCTCCGCTACAATTCGTGGTTGGAGAGGGGGGAATCACATGAAGGCATCGAGGGTTTCCGACGCGTAAGGCATGTCATCCGGCGAAAGATCTGAAGTCCCTCTCTCACGCATGCGATCGGATGCGCGGTTCAGTGATCGCGGCGAGGAGTTGGTCGCAACGCTGGATCGGGTGTTCCGTGGAACTGGCTATCTGAAGGCGGTCCACATCACACTGCTGCGCTCATGCTTTGTAGAACGGATGAACGACGTTCACGACTATCGTGGACGTCTTCACACCCTCCCCACCCAGAGTGAGTGCCGGAGGCTTGTGTGGCGTGAATGGGCTCGGGTCCGAAAGGATCTGGTGGCCCGCGACAGCCAGAACGGGGGACGGCATACAGCCGGCGCCGTGTCATCAGCCTCGTCATATTGCCCGCAAGGGCATGAGGGCGGGGATAAGAGGTTTCGAGGGCAACACGCGGCAGGCCCGGTCAGGGCCCACACGGCCTGACCATGGGATCCCCGGGGGTGCTGTTCACCCCGGGCCTGATTACATGCCGTATCTATGATGCGAAATGATCAAGTCTGAATGAGCGACTTGCGTGATTTATTCCGAACCATTTGCGCTACCGCCGAGAAAGGCCCGGCGAAACGCGGCATTTGCTTCCGATGCAAATTCGCCGCATGATCAAGCCAAAGCGTGACGTCTTTCAGCTGAAATTTCAGGCAAAGGCGTGACCTGCGCAACACCCATGCGTTGCGCAGCGGTTCTTCAAAGGTTGCGGTTCAGCCTTGGCGGACTGCTTTGGCCCAGGGCAAGAAGGAGATGCCACCATGTCAGAACTGCAATACCTCGAAGTCCCCGACCTGATGTTGCAAAAGGGCGGCATCCTGCCGAAGGCGCGGCTGGCATGGCGCAGCATCGGTGAATTGAATGCCGCGCGTGACAATGCCGTTCTGGTGCCCTCATGGTATACTGGGAACGACGACACCAGCGAGATGTTTTTCACCGGCGAACAACGCGCGCTCGATCCCTCGAAGTATTTCATCATTCTAACCAATCTTCTTGGCAATGGCAGGTCCTCTTCACCCTCGAACACTCCGGCACCGCAAGAACGTAGCAGGTTCCCGACCGTCACCTATCACGACAATGTGGCCTTGCAGCACAAGCTAGTCACCGAAGTGCTGGGTATCGAGCGGCTGCGCCTGGTGACGGGCTGGTCCATGGGGGCGGCCCAGACATATCAATGGGCGGCACAATACCCGGATGCTGTCGAGGCGGCCGTCCCCATCGCGGGCTCGGCGCGCTGCGCATCCTATAATGCGGTTTTCCTTTATTCCTTGCGGCGCACGCTGATGCTCGACCCGGTGTTCGAACAAGGCTTCTATTCGCGCCCCCCGATCGAGGGACTTAAAGCGTTTGCCACTATCTACGCAGGCTGGGGCGTCTCCGAGCCCTTTTTCCGTGAAAAGGCCTATTCCGCCTTCGGTGCAGATGACCACGCGGATTTCGTCGCGAACTTCTGGGAGCCGTTCTTTCTGCAACATGATGCAAATGACCTGCTTGCGATGCTGCGGACTTGGGAGCTGGGCGACATCTCTGACAGCACCGCCTACGAGGGCGACCTCGAGGCAGCGCTGGCGGGTATCAAGGCGCGGCTCATTACCGTCCCCGTGGACAACGACCGCTATTTCCCCCCCGTCGACGAGGAATATGCTACCTCGAAGATCCCCAATGGCGAATGCCGCACGGTCAATTCCATCTGGGGCCATATGGCACCGATGAACTTGGACAACGCCGAGGTCTTCGACAATATCCTGCGCGAAGCTCTGGGCTGATCCGGGCCCCTGCGCTGGCTCCTGTCTGACGACGGACACCGAACCACCAGCGGACTCATGAAGCAATCCCGTTTCACCGTCAGACCCGGATGGTGTGGATAGCTTCTGCTCCACCCGGCGTCGCAATGCGCCGTACTGCAGGTGTTATCGACTGCTTATGGCAGGAGCTGCCCAATGCAGGTTACAATTGTCGGCCTTGATTTGGCCAAGAATATCTTTCAGGTCCAGGGCGTGAGTGAGAATGGCGAAGTCGCTTTCAATCAAGCTCTGTGACCCGCGCACCTGAGGCATTGACCACTCGTCGCAGCCTTGGATCCGTCGCCCTTGACGCCTACAGAGTTCGGCTAGCCGAAGGCCGAAGAAGCGCCAGAGTGTGGGATTTCGGTGTGTCGTGGGCGAGGATCCGGTGATCTGGACGAGTGATAGCAGCGCGGTCGCCAAGCTGAACGGCATCATCATTCCACTTCAAAGCAAAGGCGGTGGCACTTACGCCACGCCCGGCAAAACGATGACCATTCGCAACGTGGATGATCCCGATTGGCGCGGCGGTGCCTAATTGGTGTTCTCTCGGGAGCGGGGCCAAACGGTTGAGCCTTGTGGATTTGACCACGTTTGTTAGCGAGCCAGCACCGTCTCTCATCATCGTCTCGAACAGTTGAATGTGGTCAATCAGGACCACGGAGCAGAAGGAAGAGAGCATGGAAACGGTATCACACGATTGGATAATCGGCATAGATGTCAGCCGCGATTGGCTGGACATTTATTGTTTATCAGATGGACAGCGATTGCGATTGCCAAACACGGCTGCGGGACATGCGCGGCTTGTCGATCTGGCAAAGCCAGTCTCCGCACTGGTTTGTTTTGAGGCCACTGGTGGTCAAGAATGGCGTTTGTGGTCAGCCCTCGACGCCGCCAAAATCGCAACACGGCAATTGTTTCCGGCGGCAGCGTGATCGGCGCAATCTATGCGGCCAACAGTGATCCGGTTCCGGCGTTCGAGGCGCGCGTGCGCGGTCATCTCGCGCGCGGCTTGGTACGTCCTGCAATCCGAAAGGTATTCACGACAACCGAAGGGCTCCGCGCGCTATACTGTCTGGCCTTGCTCGTTCCGACCAATCTTTTTCTTTCGGCGGTCTCGCTTGCAGGCGATTTGTTGTCGCGTATTCTGCCGCCGTCGCAGCGACGGCGCTGGCGACCCGAGAAACTGCATGCTCCGTTCCGTCGCTTCGCCAGCCGAACGACGATCCTGCGCCGCGTGTTCGAGGACGATGTTTTCGAAGGACGGCGTCTGCGGGACCTGCCTGCGAATACGCCCTTACCGATCGTCAACGCGGCCGATCTCCGGACCGGTTCGGCGTTCTATTTTTCCCAGCAGAGTTCGGGATCCTGCGGCTCGGAGAGCTGGCAGACAAGGATGTCACGCTTGCCCACGCGGTTGTCGCTTCGGCCGCCTATCCGGCGCTCTTGCCGGCCCTCGATGAAATCATGCCGTTCAACAAAAAGGACGGAATTCGCCGTGAGGAACGCGTGAGTCTGACGGACGGCGGCGTCTACGATAATCTCGGACTGGCACCGTTGTGGCCGGACCGCGATCCGCAAATCAGCCTCAATGTGACGGCAGTCGATACCATTATTTGTTGCCGAGCCGGCTTCGGTCCGCGGTTCGACCCGCCGACACAGTTTCTTCCCGCACGCATGAAGAGTGTCTTCTACTGCGTCCATGACAGAGCCCAGAATGCCGCAACCAAACGGCTCTTCGACATGCTGGACATGAAGAAGCTGAAGAGGGCTTTGATGCCGTGTCTCGGGCAGAACGACAGCCGCCAGATGTACCCACCGGACGACCTCGTTAGCCGTGAAGATGTATTCAATTATCCGACCGACTTCTCGGCCATGTCCGAAGACTGGATCGATCGAATCAGCCGCCGGGGCGAACAGCTGACAAGGGCGCTCATCCGTGAGCACCATCCAGAACTTCTGGAGAAAGCCGCATAACCGCGAACGGCAAACAAAGTCCAAGGCGCCCTCCTGCAACCAAAATATAACGCGTTACAGCGTCGCCATTGACGATTGAATCGCAGGAGATTCCCACGGGACCTTTTTTCTGATTCATTCTCCTTGGGGAGGGTGTTGGATGAGCAATTCACTTTCGATGGAC
>NZ_JBAPKZ010000078.1:0-6406 GCF_037083805.1 Roseovarius sp. D0-M9
GGACGGCCTGCTACCCGGACGCCGACGTCGGGTGCGCGAGACAAACCCAAACCCCAGGAAACTGCCCCCCTGAGCACAAGTCCGCAGCTTCATGAATTATCCGGGTTAGCGTAATCGCCATCTCCCTTCGCACCAATGTGGTGCAACATGGGTTGCTGCTTCGGCAGTCGAAGCAACCTAATCATGGAGAATAGCATGAGTGTATTTGCAGCGTTGGACGTGTCGCAGGAAGAGACGGCGATTTGCGTCGTGGATCAGAACGGCGGGATTCTGGCTGAAGCTAAAGTGCCTACATGCCCGGACGCAATTGCCCACTGGCTTGCAGAACGGACCGATTGTCTTGAACGGGTTGGCATGGAAACCGGCCCGTTGGCCGTCTGGCTCTGGAATGCGCTAACGGCACTCAAGGTACCCCTCGTTTGCCTCGACGCGCGCCATGCAGGCGGCGTGCTGAAGGTGATGCCGAACAAGACAGACCGCCATGATGCCCGCGGCCTCGCCCAGATCGTGCGCACCGGCTGGTTCAAAGCCGTGCAGATCAAAAGCCACGATGCCTATGTCAACCGGGCGATGCTGACGGCGCGTGAGGCCCTGGTCGGCATGCGCGTCAAGCTGGAGAACGAGATCAGGGGCCTGTTGAAGACCTTCGGCGTGAAGTTCGGCAAGCGGGTTGGCGGGTTCAAGCGCCGAGCCGAGGAAATCATCCGAGGCGAGTTGGCGGTCTCCCCGGAACTCGTCCCGATTTTCGAAGCTCTGATGCAGGCCAGACGCGACATCCTTGTCCGCATCGCCGCGCTCGACAGCCGGATCCGGGCAATTGCCAAGCGGCATGCCACCGTCCGCTTGCTGATGACAGCGCCCGGAGTGGGGCCGATTACAGCCATGGCGGCGGTGCGACCTTCGATGACGCGTCTCGCTTTCGGCGCTCGTCCAGCGCGGGTGCCTATCTCGGGCTAACGCCAAGGCGCTACGAATCCGGCGAGATCAGCCGCAACGGCCGGGTCTCCAAGCGTGGGGATAGGTTCACGAGGAAATGTCTCTACGAGGCGGCCAACGCGATCTTCTGTCGGAATCTTGGCGATACAGGGCTGCGCAGCTGGGCCAAGGCGATTGCCGAACGGACAGGCCCAAGAAAGGCGAAGGTCGCACTGGCGAGAAAGCTGGCCGTCACGCTGCACGCCATGTGGCGCACGAACACGCCGTTCCAGGAAGAGGCCGTGGCATGAGGCAGACCTGAAACGACGCTCATACTCAGCGAAACGGAATGCGTCCAGCCGGGACGCGCGGCGAGGGTGAGATCGTTCCCACGGCTGCGGCGAAGACCGCGCACACCACTTCGATCCACCCAACCCTGAACGCAAACATGCGGCGTCCCTTGCGATGACCGCGGAGAGAACCAAAGAGCCCGGCGCGCAAAATGAACCGCAGAGAAATCAGCTCTTGACCGTGGCGATTAGAGAACCCCGTGAGACACTATCCTGTGGACTGGATCTCCGGAAACAGCTCGAGTTGCGTCGTCATCGTTTTGCGCGGCATTGGCCGACCTCCGAATCGTGGCTTCAGAGTCCAATGCTGCGCCAGCGCGTGATGGGGAGGCGGATTTATCGAATGAGCTACGGCCAGCTTCGCGGACCAGCTCCACAAGCGCCGTCAGGGTATCCAGACCAACATGTGCCGTATCTACACCGCGACAGCCGGCACATGCGGCCCGATCAAACATCCAGACGGGGACTTCCTGAGACCGGTCCGACCGACCGCCAGTGAGATTGCATCGAAACACCGCCACACCAGGCTTGTCGATCACCTCATGGACATAAACCGATCGGCCAAACCAAGGGTACCATCGATAAAGAACCTCGCGCCGGTCGATAACGTGGGTGTTCTGGCGTTCAGTTGTACAATGCCGTCAGACTGCATAGCGCTCTGGGATACCGGTCGCCAGCGCCAGAAAGCATCGTGCCGATAGACTAGAGGCTGACCATGTGCTACCTTTTACATCGGACCATTCGATGGGAGACCACAATTTCTGCTGTTCCACGTTAATTTTTTGAACAAATCCAGCGTATTTTGAAACGATTGCTTGATGAATGCATTGCGCTGTAGCATGTATTGAATACAACTAATTATGAATAATTTTATTCGTCAGTATAGAGGTCGAGCGTGGCCATAGAGAGATGACCGCAACTGGTGATGTCAAAAACTGCCGGATGGCGGGGCCCGAATGCAATATTGATGCTGCGTTTTCATCCTATAAGGATACTCGGTTTTTCATCAACCTCAATGGCCTGCGTTTCATATGCATCACGATGGTGCTTTGGCATCATGCCATACCGATCGATAAGGGTTCATTTCAACTATTTGGCCGCGGCTTTATGGGCGTTGACTTTTTCTTTGTGCTATCGGGCTTCTTGATTACAACATTGCTGCTTCGAGAGGCTCGCGAACGGGGGCGGTACTCCCTGCGAGCCTTCTACATTCGCCGTGGATTGCGAATCTTACCTGTCTATTTTTTTGTCGTGACAGCAGTTGCGACCTACTACATCGGTATAAAAGGACAGGTTGAATACCTACAAATTTTACCCTATTACTACATCTTCTTCTCAAATTTCCTTACTGAACATATTCCGACGCTCACGATCACGTGGTCACTCTCAATAGAACAGCAATATTATTTGGTCTGGCCGGCGCTTTTGTTAGTATTGCCTCTAGCGGCACGAGTTCCTTTGCTACTTTTACTCATTTTTATTAACGTTGTTATATCGGCAGGATGGATTCTGATTGATCCAATTGCTGCTGGCCACCTGCTATTCCAGCTTCCAAATGCAACATACGCTCCGATACTTTTAGGATCTTTGCTTGCAATTCTTTTAGATCGGAAGCGTAGTTTTGTGTTGTTTTGGTGGCTCCTTGGCAGCCGATGGGCAGCCCTGATCCTCGCTGTTGCGCTCATCCTCGCTTTGCAATTAACGCCTTGGAATGTTTTAGGTTGGCCCAATCTACTGATTCACACAACGATGACTTTGATGCTTGCCGCCTTGGTCGTTCGCGAGCGCACAATGTTGACACCATTTCTTGCTGCGCGTCCCGTAGCGCGGGTTGGCGAAATCAGCTACGGCATTTACCTTTATCATCTAATTGGGTTGGATATTTGGATGCGTATCCTTGGCCCGGCCGGATTTGACGAAGGTTGGATGCGCCTGATTGGATACTCAGCGATTTCGATTCTCTTGGCAGAAATAAGCTTCCGCACACTTGAAGCATGGTTTCGTCGATACCGACCGGGCGGCCTACCGGCGACAACGAGCATACGCATGACTGAGAAACAGTCCTAAACGCGGTCGCTATTTGTTCCATCTCGGATGATCACATAGCCCCTCGTCGATCTGCGGTTTTCAAGGCACGATTTGTTTTGAACGAGGTGCGAGACGGGAGACCGGCATGCTGATCAAGCTTCATAGCCCGACCACGACCACACCGAAGATCAGGGCGGCCATCCATGCGGGCGATGAACCGGCCTGGATCGTTGCCGAGCGCCACGGGACCTCCGAGCAAACCGTGTGGAAGTGGCGCAAGCGGGACGGCGTTGAAGACCGCAGTCACACGCCGCATCGGTTGCAGATGACGTTGACGCCTGCGCAAGAGGCCGTGGCCGTTGCCGTTGGTCTGCGCACGACCCTGCTGGTTTCGCTCGATGACCTTTTGGCCGTGGTGCGCGAGTTCCTGAACCCGAATGTCTCGCGCTCGGGTCTGGACCGTTGTTTACGTCGGCACGGTGTCGGCAACCTGCGCGACATGAATGCCAAAGCCCCCAAGCCCAAACACAGCGCCTTCAAGGCTTACGAGCCCGGATACATCCACATCGACGTGAAGTATCTACCTCAGATGGCCGACGAGTCCTTGCGTCGGTATCTGTTTGTAGCGATCGACCGAGCGACGAGATGGGTCTTTATCCGCGTCTTCAATGCAAAAACGGCGGCCAATGCCCGGCGCTTCCTGCGTGACCTGGAGCGGGCCTAACCGCCAAGAGCGACAGAGCTGCTCGATTGCTCAAGGCGCACGGCTGTTAGTTTTTGTTCCTGCCTGCATACAGCCCAGACCTCAACCCTATCGAAATGGCCTTCTCCAAACTCAAGGCGCACCTCAGACGCATCGGTGCGAGAACATTCGATCAGCTCATCGCAGCAATCGGCGACGTCTGCGATCTCTTCACCCCCGTCGAGTGCTGGAACTTCTTCAAAGCCTCTGGATACACATCATGAATAAGTGGANAATCGGCGACGTCTGCGATCTCTTCACCCCCGTCGAGTGCTGGAACTTCTTCAAAGCCTCTGGATACACATCATGAATAAGTGGAAATGCTGTATCCTTAAGCCTCCTTGGTCAGGCCAAGGTGTCCGGTCTAAATGGGGGCCAGTTCACACTGAGGAAAATCAAACCGAGATATCCATCTGAAGTTCGCCGGGATACCGTGTTGTCAAGGGAAGCGGCGGGCCCGGCATCCCGGTCTGGCCGCGCCGCCCGACCCGCACGAACAAGGGCAAGATCCCGCTCTTCATCGTCGGCGTCGACGCGGTGAAGGATGCCGTCTACGCCCGGTTGCGCCTGGTCGAACCCGGCCCCGGCGCGATCCACTTCCCCCGCCGCCTCGACGCCGACTACTTCCGCCAGCTGACCGCCGAGCGCGTCGTCACCCGCTTCGAGCGGGGCCGCCCGATCCGCTCCTGGCAGCCCAAGCGCGACGGCGAGCGCAACGAGGCCCTCGACACCTTCGTCTACGCCCACGCCGCCCTGCACGGGCTCATCAGCATGGGCCTCAGGTTGAACGAGGAGGTGGAGGGGGTGGCGGGACATGTAGCATCGTCAGCACGCGAAGTGATAAAGGTGGTCCGATCCGCTTGGATGCAGTAGAATAGGGTCCGATACTGCTCTAGCCTCCCGCATGTCTTTCCGTCCAGATCGAAGATTCCTAGTTGGCTACATTAGAAAATGACCACCACGCCTACCAGCCGTTCCAAATCTGCTACAGCATCGATTTCGAAATGAGAAAGCTGATTCTGGAGAGGGCTGTGCGAACACGCTGGGTCAGACAATGCCTCTGATCCGAAGGTTCATTCAGCGAACCCTCCCTATTAGGCTTCAGATGGCATTATTTTCCATCAGGCGCTTAGCACGGATACCGTTCTTTCTGGCAAGCGACTTGCTCTTGAGACTGAAACACGGCCCGGAAACGCCGAGAAAATATCAGCTCCTGTTTGTTCGCCCACAGGATGTCTGCCTCAACCATATCGGATCTGTAGGGCTTTTGCTGCAGTCTCCGGATCGTTTCAGTGGGGCTGTTGACGGCGGAGACTGGGATTGCCTGGAGAGGCTCAACCCTCAGTGTCTGGAAATTCGTACCGTGCTGGAAAAGAGGATTCTCGAGGGCTTGTCCTGGGAAGATAGCGGCGAAATCGACAGGATGCTGTCTCTCGTGGATCGAGAAGGATCGTTCGACCACTGCAAGTCGCTTGAGGATGTTACGCAAAGAAATCGCAATCTCGACAAGATCATCGCATTTGTGCGCGGCACTGGTACGCTGCTTACCCGCCGGGAGATGTCTGCATTCGCCTTTCGGGAGATGGATGGGATTGCCACGGTTGTGGCGCGCGACGGGCGCCTGCTACTTGCTTATTCCGGGACTCATCGACTGGCAATCGTTCAGTCACTTGGCGCTCCCGTCATTCCTGTCGCCATAGCACTCGTCCATTCCGAGTGCCTGACCAACGGAACATGGCGGACGCTACTTGCGCGCTCGCACAGCCTCGAAAAGGAGCGTGAGGCACTCCTGGAAAGCGCGGCGAGGGTCGGTACCACTGAGGAACATCAGGCCAAGAGATCCATCTGAAGTTCGCCGAGATTTTGTTGCATAGCATGCTGATTATGAACCCGACGGGTTCAGGGTCGGCGGTCGTGGTGCGCTCCTTGAGCCGCATAGTGCGACGACCAGCTTGCGGCCACGCTGTCCCAGCCGAAAGTAGTCTGCGCCCGAGCCCTTGCCGCCGTCCCGATCCGGGTGGCTAGGTCCGGATCTCTTGCCAGACGGTTCATTGCCTCGGCCAGCCCGGTTACCACCGGCTCTTCACCGTCGGGGTCAATAAACAGCGCGCTTTCTTCATCGGCCAGCATAACAGGCCCGCCCCAGCGCAGCGTGAGCACCGGCAGGCCCAGCATCATCGCCTCCTGGATGACGATCCCGTTTGCTTCGGCCAAGGTGGGGAACACAAAGCCGCGGTACCGGCGCAACTCCGGCAGGTCGACATGCGCCAGCCAGCCGGGGAAGGCCACACGCTCTGCCACCCCCAGTGAGACAGCTAACTCTTGCAAGGGCTCACGCATATAACCATCGCCGAAGATCGTGACGCGAATG
>NZ_JBAPKZ010000079.1:0-6385 GCF_037083805.1 Roseovarius sp. D0-M9
TCGCCGGTCGGCTCAAGCACCTGCCCGCGTCACCCTACGACACAACATCTGGTGTGGTCGTGAACTGACCGGAGACCCGCACACCCACACAAACCGCGAAGAAGCCACATTTTCTGACGAAGACCGCGCCAAAATTGGCCATTTCCGCGATATTGCGCAAGAAAACATTCTGGACTTCGCGAAGAAGAACAAGCGGCTCAAGGAAGCTGGGCGGGATGCGGAGATCGACACGGTTACGGGCCTTTTGAACAGACGGGCACTATTGGACCGGTTGGACGAGGCAGTGGACTGGACGCAACGAAGAGATGGTGACAGCTTCGGCATATTCATTCTTGAGATTGATCGATTCAATGACCTCAGAAGCGCAGCTGGAAAGCTAAGGGCAGAAGCTCTTTTGCTTGAAGTGGGCCGTACATTGGCAAATCTCATACCTGCAAAATATATATACGGGAGATTGCAGCGAGGCACTTTAATCGCGATCTCGCCACAGTCAGCTTCGCCTGATATGTTGGTTGGCCTTGCGGCCTTGCTCACCTCTTCTTTTGACAAGCCTTTGAGTATCCCAGGTGGGCCTTTACCAGTTCGTGTGCGCATCGGTATCAGCCGATTTCCTTTGGATGGCAGCACCGGAGAAACGCTCATTGGGGCTGCCGAACAAGCCATGATCAGGATCCCCAAAGGAGTTAACAGCAGTTTTGCGCTCGCCGATCCAGAGCTCAACACTTCGATCATGGAAGAGCTCGATCTCGAACGCCGCCTCTATCTTGCGGTCCATGAAGAAAAGCTTTCGGTCGTTTATCAACCAAAGATCGAGGTTAGTACCGAGCGGGTCAGCGATGTTGAGGCGCTCGTGCGTTGGACCGATACGGAATTGGGAGCGATCTCCCCTGGTCGGTTCATTCCAATTGCAGAAAAAGTCGGCCTGATCGGCCGTCTGGGTGAATATGTGCTCAAACAAGCGTGCGAAAACGCGGCGAGCTGGACCGACGAAATGCGGGTCCCGGCAGGGATTGCAGTGAATGTATCCACACTGCAACTCGAAGATCCAACGTTTATCCACACGGTGCAGGATATTCTGAAATCCAGCGGCCTAAAGAGCCAACGGTTGATTCTCGAAATTACCGAAAGCGCCTTGATGTCGAACTTCGATGCGGTACTGATCAATATGTCGGCAATCTCTGATTTGGGGGTTCGCTTTGCCATCGATGACTTCGGCACGGGAAATGCCAATTTCAGCTACCTTCGTGATCTGCCGGTTTATGGCCTGAAGATTGACAAGAGCTTTGTTGACCATATTACAGAAGACGAGAGCCACGCCCGTATTTGCCAAGCAATGATCATACTTGGCCGAGCGCTCAATCTCAACGTTGTGGCAGAAGGGGTTCAATCCCTCGAACAAGCGACTTTCCTCAAGGCCTATGGCGTTAACGAATGGCAAGGGTATCACTTCAGCAAGCCGCTCAGTTCAGACGATTTTCTCAAGTTTGTTCAGGAACGTAACGCAAGTGTTCAGGGATGATTACCTGAGCTTTGCCATATCACCTCAGCAATTGAATCTTCAGATCACAAGACAAGAGACGTCCACCGATCTCAGAACTGAAAAGAAAGGCGCGATCATGCCCGATCTGGATAAAATCCTGCAAAGCACATTACTTGACCTGATCGACTCTACGGACGACACAATACTGATATTGGCCTCCAAAGGCATCGACCAACAGGACCCGTGCATTGTTTACGTAAACCCCGCATTCTGCCGGATGTCGGGCTATAGCAAAGACGAGATCATCGGGAAAACACGACGGATCCTTCAAGGGCCAGGCACCTGTAAATATGCGCTCGCCCGAATCGAAGCGGCGATCAAAGGCGGTAAAGGATGCCGGGAGGACTTGCTGAACTATGCCAAGGACGGCACCCCCTACTGGTTTGACACCCATATCGTGCCGCTGCACACCAATACTGACGACACCAAGTATTTCGGCGCGATCCAGCGAGATATCACGGAAAAACAAAGCGCGTTCGAGGATCTTGAACGCATAGCGCACCAGGACATTCTGACCGGCATCGCAAACAGGGCCGCGCTTCAGCAGCACATTGACAACCTGTCCGACGAAACAGGCATAACACCCGAAAAACCCTTCATGCTCATGTTCGACATGGATGGGTTCAAGGATATCAATGACACGCTGGGTCATATCGCAGGCGATAGGATCCTGCGCCATTTCGCGGAATATGTGACCTCGATCCTGGGGCCCGATGATTTTCTCGCGCGGCTTGGTGGCGACGAATTTGTTGCGATTTTGCAAGGTTACACACAGGAATCCGCTCTTTTCCTGGCCGAGCAGGCGGTCGCTAACCTTGCATCCAAGACAGTATGCGGTGCGGATAAAATTGGCGTGAGTGTCGGGATGACGCTCTTTCGACCGGGTGACGAACTGGAATGCGTGATCGCCCATGCCGATACCGCACTTTACCGTGCAAAAAATGCCGGCAAAGGCACTGTGCGAATCCACACACAAACGCCCGCCCAGTCCGAAAACGTGCGCGTCCAGCGTCAATCGCTCTCAACATGAACAGGGAACGATCGGCACCGGTTATGATCTAACCCCATCCAAAAAAGGAGAATAAGGAATGACCGGTTCCAAAGACCAAGGACAGAAGATTGCGACGCTCGACCCGACCCACACCGTCGCCCTGTTCATCCCCGATGTGGGGACGTTGGAGCAGGCGGCCTCGGCGGGCGCCAAAACCATAGTGAACTTCCGCGCGTCGGGAGAGGAAGGCGGGATATCGCCGGAGGAAGAGCATCAGCAGACCGAACGGCTTGGGTTGAACTATCTGCACCACCCCGTCACCGCCGACAGTCTGGATGCGGCACTTGTCGATGACTTCCGGCGGTCCCTGGACGATCTGCCTCAGCCGGTGTTCCTGCACTGCGCCTCTGGCAAGCGGGCCGGGGCGATGACGCTGATGGCACTGGCGGCGGATAAGGGTTGGGATGGCAATACCGCGCTGCAAGAAGGCAAGGCGCGCGGGATCGACCTGACGGAAGAGACGATCGGCCAGTTCGTGAAGTCCTATGCGGATGACAAGGCTGGGGTATAAGGTGCCAAGCACGTCCAGCAGGCCCATGCGCATTTTTTACTTTTCGGACGCGCAGTAGAGAGCGTGCAGCGTTTCCAGCACGGCAGCGGCCTCATGCCCCTTTACACTATAGTAAATCGTCTGACCCGCGCGCCGGCCTTCAACCAGCCCCGCTTCCTTAAGCTTCTTAAGTTGCTGGGACATGGTGGATTGCGACAGCCCACAGGCTTGGGCGAGATCACCAACCGATCTTTCGCTATCCAGCAGACGGCAAAGGATCTGCAACCGAGCCTCGGACGCCAACATGGTCATCAGCGCCGCTGCCCCGGCTATGCCATCGCCCAGAAAGTCGTCCGAGTAATTCATATTGCGTCCATTGAATATTACGCACGATTAATATTACGTACATCGAATATATAATCCTAAACAGACTGATACAAGGCCAACCCGACACCACCGGCGGGCGCATGACGGAGATGGAACATGGAAACCGAATTTGCCCCTTGGCTGTCGCTCGGCGGCGGTATGATGATCGGAGCCTCGGCAGTGCTGCTGATGGCCACCAACGGACGCATCGCAGGCATCAGCGGCCTGACCTCGAAGCTTTTTTCCCGCAGCAGCGACGGTGAGGCGCGGGGCGTCTCGGCGCTCTTCGTGCTGGGCCTGCTTTTGGCCGCGCCGCTCTGGCTGCTGGTCTCAGGCGATTGGCCGCAACAATGGGTGCCGTCGAGCCCGGTTCTGATGGCCGTCGCTGGTTTGCTGGTCGGCTTTGGCGCGACCTATGGAAATGGCTGCACCTCGGGCCACGGGGTCTGCGGTATTAGCCGGGGGTCGGCGCGTTCCATCGTTGCAACAATCACCTTCATGGCAGCGGCCTTTGTGACCGTTTTCGTCATGCGTCACCTGATCGTAGCCTAACATGAAACAGGTTTTTGCGCTTCTCGCCGGCTTGATCTTTGGTATTGGCTTGATCGTCTCGGGCATGGCCAATCCGGCCAAGGTGCTGAACTTCCTTGACCTCTTTGGCACATGGGACCCGAGTCTCGCCTTCGTAATGGGCGGCGCCATTGCGGTGACCGCGCCGGGCTTTGCCCTGCTGTTCCGCAACCGGCAGACGCCCTATTTCGACAACACATTCCGGCTCCCAACTCGCACCGATCTCGAACCCAAGTTGGTCACCGGCGCCACGATCTTTGGCATCGGCTGGGGCTTGGGCGGCTTTTGCCCAGGTCCTGCGCTCACCGCGCTGCCGATGCTGGCCACCGGCACGTTGATCTTTGTGCCTTTCATGTTGGCCGGCATGTGGGCCGCACGCCACACACCGAATCTGACACCCACACCAAAAGAAGGAGCCGCCTAATGAGCGACCACCTGAACACCCCCGTCGTGCGCCGCTCCCCCTCGACCGGCCCGGGCAGCCCCGACGTCTGGGGTATCTACGAGCCTGACACCGGGTCGATCCAATACATCTGCGCCGATCCGGCGACCAAGAAGGCTGCGTTGATTGATGTGGTCTGGAATTTCAATCCAAAGAACTATCGCTTCTCGACCGAGAGCATGGATCAGGTGTTGGATATCGTGAAGGACGAAGGACTGACCGTGGAATGGGTACTCGACACCCACCCCCATGCGGACCACGTCATGGCCTCGGCTCATCTGAAGGAGCGCACGGGCGCACCCAACGCTATCGGCGCGCTGGTGCCAGAGATTGCCAAGATCTGGGCCGACCTTTACAACCTGCCCGATGCATTTGATCCGGGTCGCGATTTCGATCACCTATTCCAAGAGGGACAGATCTTTAAGATCGGCGAGTTGGATGCAAAGGTGATGTTGTCGCCCGGTCACACGCTGGGATCAATTTCCTATGTCTGTGGCGATGCGGCATTTGTGCATGACACGCTGATGCAGCCAGATGCCGGCACCTCGCGGTCTGATTTTCCGGGTGGCAAGACAACTGAGCTTTGGGATTCCATTCAGGACATCCTCGCCCTGCCCGGCAATACGCGGCTTTACATCGGCCATGACTATGGCACGAAGGACCGCAACGAGCCGATGTGGGAGGCCACGGTGGATGAGCACAAGGCCAACAACGTCCACGTGAAGGATGGCACCAAGCGCGAGGACTTTATCAAACGCCGGCAGAAGCGCGACGCGACGCTTTCCTTGCCCGACCGCATTTTGGCGGCATTGCAGGTCAACCTGCGCGGCGGGCGGCTGCTACCAGCTGAGGGTGACGGCAACCACTACCTGAAGCTACCGGTGAACCGCTTTGACGGAGCCTAACCGGGCGGCCCTCCCTCTTGACGGATAGCCTGACATGAGTTTGCTCCCGCTTGCACGATACCTACCGATCCTCGATTGGGGCCGCGGTTATGATCGCGGTCAGTTCACCGGTGATATGGTGGCCGCCGTGATCGTGACAATCATGCTGATCCCGCAGTCGCTGGCCTATGCGCTGCTGGCCGGGATGCCGCCCGAGGCGGGGATTTATGCCTCCATCGCGCCGATCGTGCTCTATGCGATCTTCGGCACCAGCCGCGCTTTGGCAGTGGGGCCGGTTGCGTGGTGTCGCTCATGACAGCCGCCGCAGTGGGCAATATCGCGGAAAGTGGCACGGCGGGCTATCTCACGGCAGCGCTGACGCTGGCCTTCCTGTCCGGCGCGATGCTGCTGGCGCTCGGGCTGTTTCGGCTGGGGTTTCTGGCGAATTTCCTGTCGCATCCGGTTATTGCGGGGTTCATCACCGCATCCGGTATCCTGATCGCCGCGAGCCAATTGCAGCATATTCTCGGAATACAAGCCGAGGGCCATACGCTGGTCGAGATACTCACCAGCCTCTGGGCGCATCTGGGAGAGATCAATTTAATCACCGTAGTCTTGGGCGTTACTGCAACGGCCTTCCTGTTCTGGGTGCGCGGTGGGCTCAAGCCGCTGCTGCGGCGTGCGGGGCTCGGGTCGCGCATGGCGGATATCGGGGCGAAGATGGGGCCAGTGCTGGCTATTGTCGGCACCACGCTGGCGGTCTGGGCCTTCGATCTGGGCGCGAAGGGCGTGGCAATTGTCGGGGAAGTCCCGCAAAGCCTGCCGCCGCTCACGCTGCCCTCTTTTTCGCCCGACCTGCTGTCGCAGCTATTCGTTCCGGCGCTGCTGATCTCAATTATCGGCTTCGTCGAAAGCATCTCAGTCGCACAGACTCTGGCCGCCAAGAAGCGCCAGCGCATCGATCCAGATCAGGAGCTGATCGGACTGGGCAGCGCCAACCTCGGCGCTGCTTTCACCGGAGGCTTTCCGGTCACAGGTGGGT
>NZ_JBAPKZ010000080.1:0-6367 GCF_037083805.1 Roseovarius sp. D0-M9
CGTATCGGGGTCGGTGATCGAGCGTATTCGCTCCTCGGCTCTTTGGGTGCATGCTGTTTTGATCGGATCGGTTTTCTGGATCATCGACGCGGCATGGGGCTGGCACTATGACGGCTGGATGGTGAAATATCTTGGATACCATGATGCTTATGCATCGGGCGTCATCCACGCCATCGCAGGCGGCTATGCGCTGGGTGTCATCATGGTGCTGGGGCCACGTATCGGCAAATTCGCAAGCGATGGCACGCCCCGCGATATCCCGCCGCACAACCCGTGGCTGCTGACGATTGGCATCTTTCTGATCTATACCGGCTTCTGGGGCTTTTACGCGGCGTGCAACGTGCCTCTGATCTCGCCCGAGGCCATTGGCGGTGAGATCACCGGCGTCACCTGGACGGCGACCAACATCTACCTTGCGCCCACGTCATTGTCAGCGATTACCTTCAACTTCCTCATGTCGCTGTCGGGCGGTCTCATGGCGGCCTACCTCGTGTCCAAGGGCGATGCCTTCTGGACCTTCTCGGGCGGTCTGGCTGGCGTGATCACGGCCTCGGCGGGCAACGACCTCTACCACCCGATCCAAGCCATGCTCGTTGGCGCGATCGGCGTCGTTATCGTCTATAACCTGCATCAGTGGGTTGAGCGGACCTTCAAGCTGGACGATGCGGTCGGCGCGGTGGCTGTTCATGGCTATGCGGGCGTGGTCGGCCTGATCATCGCTGGCTTCATGCTGTGGGGCGCACCGGCCTCGCCGTTCGAAGGTTTTGCGACGATCAATCCGCTGGGCCAGACAATCGGCGCGGTCATCATGTTCTTTGTCCTTGGTTTTGCGCCGGGCTGGTGCGTGGCCAAGATCCAGAGCGCGATGGGCGTTCTGCGCATCCCCGAAGAAGTGGAATTGCAGGGCCTCGATTTTGCCGAGCATCACGCCTACGAAGATGCCAAGCAAGACATAATCGAAGCGGACAAGGCACATCTTGCCATCAGAATCAGAACATAAGGAGCGCACCGTATGTCAACGATAGGATACGATAGCTGGGCCGTGGATCTGGCTGAAGTCGGCCCGGTCTACCCCTTTCAGGGAATGGAAGTGGCGATGGTCGTCATCGGCGTGATCTTCTGGGTGGGCTGGCACATCATCCAGTTCCAACGTGAGAAGGTTCATCTGGAAAAGGCCCGCAAGTTGGGCGACCAAGAAAAGATCGCCCGCGTCCTCGAACGCTACTGATACTTCCCGCGGTTTTCACAAAGCGGTATCTGGGGGCGCGCGAGGTCGCGCCCCCATTTTCTTGATAAGAAAATTATACTCATAGTAGCTGAACGCTTGGTTGTCTGGTGCTAGCTTTCGACTTGTCATTACCGACCGACGAAGAAACCGCGACATGTGCGGGACCGTAGGACTTTTTCTCAAGGACACTTCGCTCGAGCTCAAGCTGGGCCAGATGCTGACGCGAAATCTCTTAATGTCCGCAACGAGGTCGCGAAGCCCTCGTCCAAGCACTTTAGCTCGTGATGCGACCGCTTCGCCGACAAGAGATGTGATATTTCGGGAGCGACTTTCATGCATACTTTAGGGTTACAATCGCCAGCACTAGGTAGCGTCCTCCTTTTGCCACGGTCACTATGAGCAGGAAGCGCCAGAACGGCTCTTTGAGCAGTCCCGCGACTAGTGTCAGCGGATCGCCCACGATGGGAAGCCAACTTCCTAGGAGGCTCCAGAATCCCCATTTGCGATACCAACCCGAGGCGCGCTCCATCTTACTTGCCGATACCGGAAACCAGCGACGGTCTGCAAAATGGCTGAGGTATCGTCCGAGAACCCAGTTTACCGCCGCGCCAATAACATTTCCGGTGGTGGCCACGAGCAGCAACAGCCAGACGGAATGCGCCTTGGCCCAGAGCAGGCCTACCAGCACGGCCTCGGACTGGGCGGGGATCAGCGTGGCCGCGAGAAAGGCGGCTGAGAACATGCCGAAAAGCCCCAGCATGTCAGTCGCGCGCGGGCCAGCGGCGATGTAGATCGTCGATGACGATGTCGTGCCGGTATCCCGCGCTTCCGTGGTCTTTGAGATGGGGGTGATCAACCAACTGTTTTGGTTACCTGATCCTTCGTTCGTGCGTCCTTGAAGTATCGGT
Source organism: Roseovarius sp. D0-M9 (assembly GCF_037083805.1). Lineage (NCBI taxonomy): Bacteria > Pseudomonadati > Pseudomonadota > Alphaproteobacteria > Rhodobacterales > Roseobacteraceae > Roseovarius > Roseovarius sp. D0-M9. The sequence goes on from NZ_JBAPKZ010000080.1 coordinate 2,137, forward strand.
TTGAAGAGAAATTTGCGTCCGACGACTGCGATTCAGCATATAACTTCGAAACCACGGTGACGGCCTCGTTGAGGTTGTCCTTCGCAAGATCATAGTCCCATGTATCAATTTCATCCCGATTGCAGATTTGTCGGATCGCAAACAACACATGGAAAGACCCGTCGATCAATGACATTTTTCCGGCTTCAAGATTTGCGCCCTCCCGAATCTTCTTGCGAACTTCCTTTTTTTGGTCATTCACAAGTCGAATTAGCTTGAATGACGTGAGCAATTTATTCGCTGTGAGATCCTCGGCAAAAACAGTATCGTAGAGATCTCCAAAAACTCGCCCGCGGTCTTTCTTGGCCGTTTCGGGAAGGCCGATCCCATATGCAAGATATGCCTGACCTGAAGAAAGAGCATCGACACGTCTCGAGGAATCTTTATCGGCGTGTTGCCCGGACTTCCGCTCATAGTAGTAGCCGAGATCTGCAAAAGCCTCTTCGAGCTGTCTTTGCTGCCTGTCATTGGATCTGAGATCTCGGACGTTGATAGGTGTCTGACTGTTTGTCGTTTCGGCAATCGACATTTTTACATCTTCAGATGATGTCTCAATGATCCGAACAAGCAGAATGACATCCTCAACCTTTTCCTTTTGCTCTTTTGCCGCTTCGAACAGACAGTTTGATGTCTGGCCACCGTTCACAATCTGAACGTTTGTCAGTTTGATCTTTGGCGACCGTCTTGAGGGGCCAAGATCAACCTTGTCGCACGTCATCGTGATACCATTGTTCTGATACCAGAACATATGGTTGTCATCAGAGAGCGCGGACTCAATGATCCTGCGATTGATGCGATTTCTTCGTTTTAGGTAAACGCGCACGTTTTGATCGAAGATACCAGCTTCGACTTGATCGGGGTCTTCCTCTGATCTGATTGCATCAACTATGTCCATGGCTGCGACCGAGCACACAACCCCGCGCAAATTCTGGTCTGTCCGGTCAAAGAAATTTGTGTCGATCGCCGTGATCTCCCGAACGAGTTCCGGGGCGCGTTTCTCGAGGAAAAAATCTGATAGTGTATCCAAATCGTGCATCCTGAACTCGATCGCTTTATATCTTGAAAATACCGTGCGAATCCGCTTCAATTCGCTGTCAATTAATGGTGCGGTGTTGCCGATAAAATGCACCGTTATCGTTGCATTTGACTCTTTCAAAACCTCGAGGGCGTCGAGAATCTTTGCCTTCAGAAGGTCATTTGCGCTTTCGAGAGCTTCAGCATCATGATTTGTAAGATCCGTTACAAAAGAGATCAGCTTATCTATTTCATCGCCTGGAAAATTATTCTTCGACTTTTCAAAATCGTTAACGCACTTAGCCTGGAACACATGAATATCATTTTTCGCATCGCGATCATCAATGTATAGGGCGTCGACACCACGGTCATTTCCACCATCGGTGATAGCGTCGACAGCTTCATCAATATCGATCTCCATGATCTCGGAAACTGCGACAACCGTGAGCGCCTTTGATTTGCCAAGTTCATCATATTCCGCGACCGTTGCATTGATCTTTTGGTCGAGAGCGTTCCAATCGAACATGTTCGCCATATTTTTCTTCCTTGTTGATGAAATGTCACGCCGCGTGGTTCGATATTTTCAAGTGATCCGCCTGAAACCCTTCCTCGTTCCTATCGAGGGTCAGGGGTTTTGATAGTCGTCGGTTTCGAGTTGGGTGAGCGCGCCGGGCATATGTAGCCGGTCGCAGCACGCGAGCCGAACGGCAAGTTTGGGCCGATCATACGCAAGCAGCGTCGCGCCTTGGGACCAATGAAAAACACTCTCACTGAACGGACATCGGTCGCAGCATGTCGTCGGTGTCAAGGCTGAGCGCGCTGCGCCAGAGCGGGGTCTTGAACACATGACATTCGTGCTTGCCGGCGCCGTCTTCGCGGGTCTCGGTCAGCAATCCCGCCCATTCGAGCGGTCGCAGCACACATGAGGAAAACGCGGCCATCTCTCGCCATCCCGCAGTATGCCAATCCTTTGCCTCACCGTAAAAGGTTTTGAACAAGGCGGCCTCGGTCGTGCCGTGATCGGCCTCCACGTTGATCACGTTCAGCCAGACGTCCCATTTTCCGAAGAGGTGATCGTCGAAGCGCGCATAGGATGCGTGATCGATCCGGAGCACAAAGTATGGGATCAGCTCGGCAAACAGGCGCCCAGGGGCTTGCGCCAGATCTGTGCCACGCTTGGTCAGCGAAACTCCCCCTTGAAATGACGTCCCAGGCGCAGGGAAATCAGCAGGAAATGCAGAACCTCGAGCGGCGGGAACTCATATTCATTGATCAGCTTGTTGTAGCGGAACATCTCTTCTGCGCTTTTTCCCGGCCAGTCGAAATGCTCGACGGCCCAATGGACGAAGATGCGCTTGAACGCCTTGGTTTTGGTTAGACGGATTGATCCATGCTTCTGCGCATATTGCAGGGTCAGGAGAGCGCCCCGAAGCAGCGGAGAATGCGCGAGGTCGGGATGGTCGTCGGCAAGAGTGCGGAGCTTGATCATCTCAGGATACTGCCACAGACCGCGCTGCAGTTCCATGATGTCCGCATAGTGTGAGGTTCGCCGAAATGAATGGCTGGTTCGACGGGCGGCGGCGCAGAATGTCGGCTTGTCGCTGAAGGGCAGCAGTGGACCGAAATAGGCGCGCATTGCAAGACTGTGGTCATTTTATTTGATATGTGGATTGGATACCTCATATGCCGCCTCAGTCTCGCGAGGGTGCAGACGCACAAGACGCGAAATCATCAGGTCATTATATCGATCCTCAGCACAGCGCCGATGTGCCGCGTGATGGACGCGTGGCTTAGGAAGAGTCCCGCGCCGTTGGTGCAACCCCTTTCCACATGGTGAGTAGATTCCGATCCTATGTGGCCACTGCGTCAAAACGTAATGTTGATTCGTGTCCACGAGTCTCGACGGGGGCACTTAGAGACCGGGCAGTCAGGACTGCGCTTGATGCAATTAGAGGCATCCCTTCCCCTTGATGCATCGCGGCGTTCAAGAAAACCTGACTGCCCATTCGCAATCGACGATCGCCGCACCTTGCAGGCTGGCCGCGCGCGAAAGCGCACCGGAATTGAGGGGCAGGTGCTGTGACCATTTGAAAGGACTAGCGATGAGCCAAATCGTTTACATCGTTGGCGCAATTGTCATCGTCTTGGCGGTGCTCAGTTTCATCGGTTTTGGCTGACTGCGCCCCCCGATCGCTTGAACCACTGGGGCGAACGCAATGGACCGCCCCCGGATGGCACCTCAACCGGGTCGGGCAAAATTCATTCAAGACCCCGGATCGAGGCCCGAAGGCATGATGCCTTGGGACGGTGCCAGACTGGCAATGCTCACCGGGCCAGCGGCAAGCGTGATCCCGCGCCTCTGCCCCACGGATACGGGTTCCGGGCATCTCCTTCGGTCGCCTGTGCATTTCGGCGGCCGATTTGCGCGGCGAAAATCATCCTTAGCGAGAGGCACCAATGATCAAACCACACCCTTTTCACACCCTCCTTCCGCAGCATTCCCAGTCGCTGTATCGCCGGGCGCTGAAACTGACCAACAACAAGCATCGCGCCGAGGACTTGGTTCAGGCCACGCTTTTGAAGGCATGGACCCACCGCGACAGCTATCGAAGCGATAGCAACCTGCGGGCGTGGTTGTTCACCATCTTGCGCAACACCTTCTTTTCCGAGTGGCGCAAACTGCGCAATGAGGTTCAGGATGTTGATGGCGCCTGCGCGACAGCGCTGTCAGAGGAACCCGGTCAGGATCACGCGCTTGCGCTCAAGGAGTTGATTGCCGCCATTGCCCGGCTGCCCGATACACAGCGCCGGCCAATCGTTCTGATGGGTGCCTACGGGTTTTCCCAGCTGGAAACGGCCAATGCCTGCGGCTGCACNGGATCACGCGCTTGCGCTCAAGGAGTTGATTGCCGCCATTGCCCGGCTGCCCGATACACAGCGCCGGCCAATCGTTCTGATGGGTGCCTACGGGTTTTCCCAGCTGGAAACGGCCGATGCCTGCGGCTGCACAGTCGGCACCGTCAAGAGCCGCGTGAGCCGCGGCAGGGCCAAGCTCAACCGGCTGGTCGAGCAAGGGGATGCAGCGCTTTGCCCATCAATGTCGCGGCCCGCGCTCAGTCGGCAGGGTTCGCAGCCTCCGAAGCCGTCCGATCAGGTTATGCTTTCGGGCTGAGGCTGG
>NZ_JBAPKZ010000081.1:0-6140 GCF_037083805.1 Roseovarius sp. D0-M9
AAGTCGCTCTGACAGCCCTCATGCGAAAGCTCATCGAACTGGCCAACGCACTCGTCCGACAAGACCGAGAATGGACGCCAAAAACAGCTTGATCAAGACGGATACTCTAGTCGCCCCATTCCGAGGGTTCACGCAGGCCGCCAGCCACTCTCGGGAAGTCCAATTCGCCGTATGAAACTGATGTTCAACTTGACCTGTCTGAAATTTACTCAGCATGTGATCCGTTTCCAAGCGGGACACGGCGGCTGAAAATTTGGCCTGCATCCGAATAGTCGCGCAGCACATCATAGACCAATTTTTTCATCCATACTGCTGTAGCGGGTGCCGGCACTTCAACTCGACCGCGACCGCTCGGCAGATCACGAGGATCATAACCATAAATTACGGCGAGATGCGCCAAGGCGATTAGATAAGCGCCCTGTCCGTTCAAATGAATCGTATCCAAAAACAGATCCTCTATTCTATCAAGCCCTGGCGCCTTTCCTGAATCGATAGCATCATGCACGGCGGCCATTATTAGAGGACCGGGAATCACTCGCATCGGCGGTGATCCGTTCGGGCGATTGACGTTGACGTGATCTGCAATACCTTGCCAGCGCGCCATTTCTAGGGGCATGCGCTTACGAAATGTTAGATGCCCTTCCGGATCATTTTGGTGATCGCCGAAATCTGACCCGCTGTCAGTATTTACCCATGTAGCGTAGAGAATGGTTTCGGCTCCAGCGCCCTCATTTCCCTGCGTCCATGCATGAATGAACCACCGGAGGGCCATGTTTTCCGAGTCGTGCCATGGCAAAGTGCCTGAGAGCGATGTGCGCTCTGTGATCACCAGCAAGTCATAATCAGCGATATCGTGGCGGGCATCAGGCAAATATTTGTTTCTATGGTTCCAGCGCCAATCCATTGGGCTACCTGGAATAGTCGAACGGTCCATAACCCTGCCGCGAGCCTCGTGCTGACCTACCGCACCAACCATCGTATCCAAAACCGGGACGATTGGATCAGTCAGTGAGTGGCCCGAATGAACCACCCGCGTCGAAAACGGACGCAAAACGTTCGCCCGTGCAGGTGTTATCCCTATCAAGCACAACATCGGAATGATCGCCATCCCCCACAAGAAAGCCCTTCTGCCCGACCTTTCGGTACGGAACTGACTATCTAGTATTGCACATGATAATGCATCTGATCGCAGATTAATCATTCAAATATATACTCTTTTAGGTACTGACGGTACGCCAAAAAAACTAGCAGCGCACGCACTAATTTCGTGAACAGAGAATGTGACGAGACTGCTCGAAATCCGCCAGACCGGCTGCCTGGCGGACTTGAAACGGCAAAATCCGTCCCCAGAATCCGGTCTCGCCCCATCCAAGTCTACCCAGCAGCCATCTCGGCGTACAGAAGGCTCAGGACCCATTGATTTCAGGTCCTTTGCGTGATTCACGGCTCCGAAAACGGAGCCGTGACATGTCTGATCTCTTCTGGCTGACCGACGCGCAAGCTTCTCGGGGTGGCACCAAGAACGTTGCGGTTGGCAGCAGAAGCAGGAAAAATCAAAGCTGAACATCCCACCATATTTTTTGCGCCATCGATAATAGGTCTGCTGCGTCACGCCAACCTGGCGCACCGCATCAGCAATCGAGCTGCCTTGCCCTTGCAACACTTCAACCTGCCGCAGCTTCAGCACGATCTCTTCGGGTTTGTCTCTCTTTCCTGCCATCTCTGGTCCTCCTGAAACGGGACAATACTATCCCAGTTGGTGGAAGACTTCAGTGGGGGCACTCCAGTGCTACCCAGCCAGCGGTGTAATATGCTTGATCAGAAAACAAGATTCAGAAAGACTTGACCGCAAGCGGTCCCCACCTTTCGGAGTATTGTTTTAATGTTAAGCATGATTATAACCGGCGGCACTGTTGACCATGATGAAGCCTGATCTGGCCAAAGTGGTGCTGATCGCCCCGAATGCAGGTACACAGATGGGGGGTGAGGCGATTAAAGCCTATCAGTATTTTCAGTGGCTTTTGGACCAGAATTATGACGCGGTGCTTGTTACCCATGGCCGCAACCGGCGCGAACTAGAAGCGCGCCTGCCCGCCGAACGAGTGCTATGGGTTGATGAGACGCTGCTACAGACCTTTATGTGGCGTAGTCGCTTTCTGCGCCCGCTGTTGAGCGTGTATTTCCACCTTGCTGCGGCGCGGTTAGCTTGCGGCTACGGCCGCGCGACGACCCTCGTGCACTACATATGCCCGATTTCGCCAGTTACACTGCGCTTTCCCCCGAAGGGTTATCGATTGGTAATGGGGCCGTTTAACGGCAACCTGGGTTATCCACCAGCATTCCGACACCGCGTAGGCCGCAAGCAGGGGCTGGAGGAGGCACTATACGGCCTTACTCAGCGGATCTGGGGCGCGCTGTTCGGCGACAAACGCCGGGCTGAGACTGTACTAGTGTCGGGCGGCGAGCGGACACGCGCAGCACTGCGGCTGGCTGGTGTGGCAGAAGAGCGGATGGTTGATGTGCTGGACGCGGGCGTCTCGACCGCGCTGATCGGGCTTGGACCCGCCCGGCACGAAGGGCGAAACCCGCATTTCGTCTCTCTTGGACGCTTCGACGCTTACAAGGGCTANCAGGACTTGCCGGAGTTGCGCCAATACCGTGGCTTCGTGTTCCCCACTTTGGCAGAAGCGAACGGGATCGTCATCCAGGAGGCGATGACGCTAGGCTTACCGGTGTTGACGCTTCGCTGGGGCGGGCCAGCTATGTTGGCAGACGATAACAGCGCGCTGTTCATCGACCCCAACGGTGAGGACGCAGTGGTCGCCGGGCTCGCCGAGGCTATGAACCTTCTGGCCAGTGATCCGGACCTCGCCACTCGGGTCGGGGCGGCGGCACGGGCTCGGGCGAAGGTCGCTTTTAGCTGGGACAGCGTCGCCGCAAGCTGGTCGGCGCACTACTAAAGCGTTTCGCGAAAAACCTGAATCACAGAGTTTCGCGAAACGCGGCGCGACATCGAGGCGTTGCAAGCGTTTCGCCTTTTGCTGATGCCTCAGGTTAAAGGCGAAACGCTTTAGAGTCTGATTCAAAACTATCTGAGCATTATTAATTCCTTGCGAGATGGCGTGTGACACGTCGAATGTGGGCGATTGTGATCCACGCCTCTGCGCTGGCGATGGATTTTTCCCAATCCTTTGACAGGCGGCGGCATCGGCCCAGCCAGGCAAGGGTGCGCTCGACCACCCATCGGTGTGACAGAACCTCGAACCCGTCGGCGGTGTCGGAGCGTTTGACGATCTGGACGCTCCACCGTCCGATGGCTTTCAGCGCATCGCGCAGTTTGGGTCCTGCATACCCGATGCGCATCCAGACGATACTCACGGATAATGGAAAAGAGTTCACGGATCGGCTCTTTGGGTTGCGCAAACGCGCTGCAACCGGGGCACACGAGTTCGACACACTCTTCGCGGACCTCGGTGTCGAGCACCGCCTCACCCCGCCGAAATCACCCCGGACCAACGGCATGGTCGAGCGCTTCAACGGGCGCATTGAGGAAGTCTTGCAGAGCCACCACTTCCAGTCCGGCGAGGAGGTGGAGACGACGCTGCACCGCTACGTCTGGCTTTATAACCAGAAACTCCCGTAATCAGTCTTGGGCAGCAAGACGCCCTTGCAGGCGATGAAAGACTGGCACAAACTCAAGCCAGAGCTGTTCAAGAAACAGCCATACTACCTTCCGGGATGTGCCAGCTAGTTCGGTCAAGGTCAATGCACCCTCCCGCAACCAACTTATCCTGCGAAGCGCCCTCTGGGGCGCTTTCGCTTTTTGGATCAACGCCAAGCGCCGCCCAACTGGCAGCAATCGTCGTATCGTTGATTTGCGATGTAGGCTTGGGACCGGCAGCCAATGTCAGGATGCCAGCCAAGTTGCCGTGAAGATCAGCCACCAAACGGTTTTCGCTTTCGTGCGGTGACAAAACGATCTTCTCGATCAATGACCGAACGATGTCACCCGCTTCGGAGCGATGCTCCGGCGTGTTCATCGTCTCGATCAATTTCCCCAACTGCTCACGATATCGAAGCGCCATGCTGGGATGTAGCAGAGGAGGAGCCTCCTCCACATTGTCGAGGAGGGCTACCAAGTGCACTCTTCGATTTTCAAGTTCATGCATCTTGTCCTTGATCGGTGCGACAGGCTCACCGTCAGCGATGGCATCAACCATCTGGGACAGACGCTTCTTAACTCTTTGCAGTTCTTCGCGATGAAAATCAAAAGCCGCATCATGTTCACGGCGCAGCTTGTTCATATGCTTGGTGTACTCTTCGCAGAATACGCCACAAAGCTCATCATCCATCAGGTAGTGCTCAAGCGCGCCAAGGACGTCTTGCTCAAGGTTCTCACGTTTCATAGTCCGCTTGTTGGAGCACGTGCCCTTGTTGCGGGCATTTGAGCACCCTGTGTGCGTCTGCGAGACCATCGAGAATCCGCCTCCGCATTCCCCGCATTTGATCAGACCGGAAAAAAGGTTGCGCGGGCGTTGTTTAGTCCAGAAAGTCTTGCCTTTCTTGTCTAGCTTACGCTGTCGGTCTTTTGCGTGCTGCCATAGCTCTTCATCGACAATCCGCAGATCAGACACGTCTTGAATAATCCAATCCGCTTCAGGATTGAGTTTCGAAACGCGCTTTCCAGTCTCTGGATTCTTCATGTAGGTGAGCCGGTTCCAAACCAGACGCCCTATATACAATTCGTTGTTCAGGATGCCGGTGCCGCGCTGGCGGTTACCGTTGATGGTGCTTTGGCCCCAGCCATTGCCTGTTGGCCCCGGAACGCCTTCCTTGTTCAAACTTATTGCGATTGCTTTGGGCGACTTACCGGCAGCGTATTCTTCAAAGATGCGGCGCACGATAGTCGCCTGCGCATCGTTTATCGTCCTATGGCCACGTTCATCGCCGGAGACGATATCGTAGCCATAACACTTGCCACCGCCGGATAGGCCCTTCTCCACTTTGCCAACGAGCCCGCGATGCGTCTTCTTTCTCAGGTCAGAGAGAAAGAGGGCGTTCATGGTGCCTTTCATGCCGATGTGGAGTTCATTGATCTCACCTTCGGCGTAGGTCACGAGTTTCACGCCTGCGAAGACCAGCCGCTTGTAGACCGCTGCGATATCTTCCTGATCGCGGCTTATACGGTCGAGCGCTTCGGCGTAGACCTGATCAAAGCGTCCTGCCGCTGCATCCTGCATCAGCATCTGGATTCCGGGTCTCATGAGCGAAGCACCTGAGACCGCGTGATCGGTATAGCTCTGGTAAACCTGACCACCTGCGTCGCGGACCTTCTTCTCACACAGCCTGATCTGGTCCTCGATGGACGCGTCACGCTGGAGGTCAGTAGAGTAGCGGGCATAGATAGCGGTTCTGGTCATGGTCTTCCTTCAGTGTTTCGTTGGGTCCTTGTTTTCCTTTAGCTTCTTCTTTCGCTGACGCTGGAGCAAGCTTTCATAATCCTCCTCGGCGGCGCGCCTGGCCAAAAATTTGGCCAACTCGCGAAGCGGCTGATCGGATTGGACTTTTCGTGTATCACGAAGTGCATTCCGCCAGCTGTTATCAGACCGCCGACTAGACATTCTACGCTACTTTCTTGTGTTTTTGGAGGAGAAAAGGCTGTGGATAACTTTTCTCAACCTCTAGTTTTATTTTACCATTCGCATGCACGAAATCGCAAAAAGGCACCCCAAAAACATGGTTTTTCAGTGGTTTAGCCATCAGATTGGCCCTCCAGATTTACGCCACAAAACGAGCGGACACTGGCCGCGACCGGTAAGCGTGAAGGGCTGGCTGACGACCGGAAGACCGGCATATCTGCACCAGTTGTAGCTGTGCGTGCCCCGTCAGGAAGTTTGCGAGTGACGCAAGAAGGGATACTGTTCGTGCCGGACGGATACCCAAAGTGAAAGAACTCAGACCTCGGACTTGTTGGAACGTTCCGGTAGTCTTCGCGTGAAATTCAAGGCAGCGGTCCGTGGGTCCATATCTTGGGCTTCTTCGCGGTTTGTGTGGGTGTGCGGGTCTCCGGTCAGTTCACGACCACACCAGATGTTGTGTCGTAGGGTGACGCGGGCAGGTGCTTGAGCCGACCGGCGACA
>NZ_JBAPKZ010000082.1:0-5928 GCF_037083805.1 Roseovarius sp. D0-M9
CCAGGTCATGCGCGATGAAAAGATAGCTGAGGCCCATCTCCTCCTGCAGGTCCATCATCAGGTTGATGACCTGCGCCTGCACCGAAACGTCAAGCGCCGAGACAGGTTCGTCCGCGATGATGATCTCGGGGCTGAGCGCAAGGGCGCGCGCGATGCCAAGGCGCTGGCGCTGGCCGCCGGAAAACTCGTAGGGAAAGCGGTGCATCGCATCGGGGCGCAGGCCGACGCGCGAGAAAAGATCGGCCACCTTCTCCAGCCGGGCGCGGCGCGAGCCAGTGTCGAAATTGCCCAGCGGTTCGGCCACGATGTCCTGAGCGCGCATCCGCGAATTGAGCGAAGCGTAGGGATCCTGAAAGATCACCTGCATCTCGCGGCGGTGCTTCAGCATCTTTTTGCGGCTGAGATGGGTGATGTCCTCGCCCTTGAGCAGAACCTGTCCTTCGGTCGCGTCCTCAAGCCTCAGGATCGTCTTGCCGACGGTGGATTTGCCGCAGCCGCTCTCGCCGACGATGCCCAGGGTCTCACCTGCATCGACGCTGAAACTGATACCATCGACGGCATAGACCCGCGCCTGCTCGCGATTCAGAAGACCGCCCCTGATCGGGAAGTGCTTGGCGAGGTTCCTGACCTCGAGAAGAGGGGTTTTGGTGTTCATGCGGTCCAGTCCGGTAGGTTGGCGCTTTCCCAACAAGCCGCCAGATGATCGGGCTTTTTCAACTCCAGCGGTGGGTATTTCTCGCGGCAGTGATCCTGCGCAAAGGGGCAGCGCGCGGCGAAGGTGCAGCCGGGCGGCAGATCGGTCAGCGCTGGGACGATGCCGGGGATTTCCGACAGCCGAGCGCCCTTTTCGGGCGCCTCGTCGCCCGTGATGCGCGGCACCGAGCGCATGAGGCCGCGCGTATAGGGATGCTGTGGGCGCTCGAAGATCTCGATAACGTCCGCCTCTTCGACCTTGCGGCCAGCATACATGACCAGCACGCGGTCGCACATTTCGGCCACGACGCCCAGATCGTGCGTGATGAGAATTATCGCGGTCTTCATCTTGTCGCGGATTTCTTCCATCAGGGCGAGGATCTGCGCCTGGATGGTCACGTCGAGCGCCGTCGTCGGCTCGTCCGCGATGAGGACAGACGGATTGCACGACAGCGCCATCGCGATCATCACGCGCTGGCGCATTCCGCCCGAGAGCTGGTGCGGGTATTCGCCCAGACGGCGGCGCGGCTCGGGGATATGGACCAGCTCCATCATCTCCTGCGCGTGGTCCAGCGCGGCCTTGGGCTTCATCCCTTGGTGCAGCATGATCGCCTCGGTCAGCTGATCGCCGATGGAAAGGACCGGGTTCAGCGACGACATCGGATCCTGGAAGATCATCGAGATATCATTGCCGCGGATCTTGCGCATGTCGGCATCGCTGGCCTTCAAGAGGTCGCGCCCGTTGTAGCGGATCTCGCCCGAGGCGTAGCGCGCAGGCGGGCTGGGAACCAGCTGCATGACCGAGAGCGAGGTGATTGACTTGCCGCAGCCACTCTCGCCGACAATGCCCAGGATCTCGCCCGGCCGCACAGCGAAGCTGAGGCCATCCACCGCCTTGACCACCCCATCGCGTGTGTCGAAATGCGTGCGCAGGTCGTCCAGCTCCAGCACCGGATCGGCAGTGCGGTCGAACTGGCGGGGCGCGTCCATCGTTTCGGTATCGGCCATGGCTCAGACACTCCTTTGCATGCGCGGATCCAGCGAGTCGCGCAGACCGTCGCCGAAGGTGTTGATGGCAAAGACGGTGATAGCGAGGAACATTCCGGGATAAAGGATGATCGCCGGCGTCTGGAAGAAGAACATGCGCCCCTCGGCCATGATGTTGCCCCAGCTGGGAACCTCGGGCGGCGTGCCGGCCCCGACGAAGCTGAGGTACGCCTCGAAGATGACAGCCTGCGCGCAGATATAGGTCGCCTGCACGATCAGCGGCGGAATGGTGTTGGGCAGGATGTGCCGAATGAGGATGCGCGGCGTCGAGGTACCCGCGGCGATGGCTGCCTGCACGTAGAGCTGATCGCGCAGCATCAGCACGACCGAGCGGACAAGGCGCACGACGCGCGGCACCTCGGGAATGGTCAGCGCCAGAATCACGTTTGGCACGCTAGAGCCCCAGAGCGCCACGAGCGCGATCGCCAGCAGAATCGACGGAATCGACATCAGCGCGTCCATAACCCGCATGAGAACGGCATCGACCTTGCGCATGAAGCCCGAGACGAGCCCGATCACGAGGCCAAAGCCCGTCGCGAGCGTCGCCACCGACAGGCCCACCACCAGCGAGACCTGCCCGCCATGCAGCACCCGGCTGAAGAGGTCGCGGCCATACATGTCGGTGCCGAAGAACGCCTCGCCCGAGGGCGATTGCAGGCGGTCGCGGGGCGATTGTTCCATCGGACCGGGCAGGCCAAGCCAAGGCGCAATGAAGGACAAGAGCGCCATTACCAACAGAACACTGAGCCCGAAAAGCATCGTCGGATTGCGGCGGAGGCTCTCGATCACGACGCCGGCACGGTGACGCAGGCGGGCCGAGAGGGGCGGATCCTTGATCGTGTCGGTCATGCGGGCGGCTCCGTCGTCAGTAGCGGATACGCGGATCGAACAGCACATAGCTAAGGTCGACCAGCAGGTTCAGAAGAACGTAGGTGAAGGAAAAGACGAGTATCACGCCTTGGATCACTGGGTAGTCGGTGCGCAGGACCGCATCGACCGTCAGGCGTCCGAGGCCGGGAATGGCAAAGACCGTTTCGGTCACCACCACCCCGCCGATCAGCAGCGCGACACCAAGGCCGATGGTCGTGCTGATCGGCACCATCGCATTCTTGAGCGCGTGCTTGACCAGCACCTTGCGCGTCGCCAACCCCTTGGCATAGGCGGTGCGCACGTAATCCTCGTTCAGCACTTCCAGCATAGTGGCCCGCGTCATCCGCGCGATCAGGGCCATGTAGACCGCCCCCAGCGCCAGCGCGGGCAGCGTGATATGCGCAAGAAAGCCGGTGAAGCTGTCGAAGATGCTGGTATAGCCCTGCACCGGAAACCAGCCCAGCTTGCGCGAGCCGCCAAGGATGAGCAGGTAGCCGATGACGAAGACCGGCACCGAAAATCCGAAAACCGCCAGCGTCATAACCGCCCGGTCGATCCACGTGCCCACTTTCCACGCGGCGATGACGCCTAGCGGTATGGCCAGCGCGATGGCGATCAACATGGTGCAAAGCGTCAGCATCAATGTCGGCTCGACCCGTTGGCCGATAAGGGTGGTTACGGGCAGGCCGGAATAGATGGACTTGCCCATGTCACCCTGCAGCAAGTTGCCGGCCCAGCCGATGAATTGCTGGTAGAGCGGCTCGTTCAGGCCGAGTTGGCGGCGGATCTCATCGACCTGCTGTGGCGTGGCGAAGTCGCCCGCGATGATAAGCGCCGGGTCACTGGGGCTGAGATGCAGCAGCATGAAGACGAAAACGGCGACCAGCGCCATGATCGGGATCGTCGCGATGAGTCGGCGGATGATGTAAACGATCATTCTGATGCTCCGTCCCGATGAAATGCGTACCGAAGAAAATGGCGGCACGTTGCATCATGCCACGCGCCGCCAAAGGCCGGGAGTTTTTATTCAACCGAGATGTTCCAGAAGAACGGCACCGGCGCCTCGAGCACACCGCCCACGTTGTTGCGATAAGCCGTCGGCTGGTAGTATTGCCCGGTCGGAATATAGGGCACGAAATCATAAAGCTCGGCCTGCAGTTCCTCGACGATGGCCTTCTGCTTCTCGACATCGGTTTCTTGGGCAAAGGCGTTGCGCAGATCCTCGATCTTCTGGTTTTCAGGCCAGCCGAACCAGGCGTTGTCACCCGACGCCGCGACCGAGATATTGGTGATCGGGTTCAACTGATCCGCCGCGAGCCACCAGGTGGGAAAGATATTCCAGCCGCCATCTTCAGGCGCCTCCCGCACCGCACGGCGCGAAGTCATCGTCGCCCAGTCAAGCGCCGCCAGTTCGACGGTCATCCCAATGTCGCGCAACGCCTGCGCCGTCACCAGCGCCTGGCCATGCGCCACCGGCACGTCGGTCGGATCGAGGATCACGACCGGCGTGCCGTCATACCCGGCCTCTTCCAAGAGCGCCTTGGCCTTCTCGATGTCCTTCTCGCGCAGCGGTTCACTGCCGACATCGGTCTCGTAGGGGCCGCCGCACATGAAGTAGGCACCGCAGAACTCTTCAAAATACTGAGGATCGCCCATGATCGAATACATGTAATCGGCCTGCTGGACCGACCACAGCGCAGCCTGGCGCACCAGCTTGTTATCGAAAGGCGGGTGCTTGAAGTTGAAGCGGATGACGCCCTGGGTGCCGAGAGGGTCGACCGTCTCGACCTTGATGTCGGGATCAGACTGGATCATGGGCAAAAGATCGACGGCAGGCTGTTCGTAGTAATCAACTTCGCCGGCCATCAGGGCCTGGCTGGCGGTTGCGGCGTCAGGGATGTAGCGCCATTCGACCCGGTCGACGTTCGCGACCTTTCCGCCCGCAGCGTAGCTGGCGGGTTCGTCGCGCGGGACGTAATCCTCGAATTTCTCGTAGATCACCTGGTTGCCCGGCTGCCATTCATCCGCAACGAACTTGAATGGACCCGAGCCGATGATCTCCTCGATCTGCGCGTTCGGGTCGGTATCTGCAAGCCGCTTGGGCATGATGAAAGGGACGTTGGACGAGATCTTGCCCAGCGAGGCCAGCACGAGGCCGTAGGGCTCGCTCAAGGTCAGCTCGAGCGTCTTGTCGTCAACCGCCTCGACGCTCTCGGTGACGCGCATCAGCTTCTGCCCCATGCCGTCGCGCTGACCCCAGCGCTTG
Organism: Roseovarius sp. D0-M9; assembly: GCF_037083805.1. Classification (NCBI taxonomy): domain Bacteria; kingdom Pseudomonadati; phylum Pseudomonadota; class Alphaproteobacteria; order Rhodobacterales; family Roseobacteraceae; genus Roseovarius; species Roseovarius sp. D0-M9. The sequence goes on from NZ_JBAPKZ010000082.1 coordinate 4,877, forward strand.
ATCGACGCGACCGCATCCTCTGCGGTAACAGGCTCACCATCGTGGAATTTCAGCCCCTCGCGCAGGGTGATCGTGTAGGTCAGACCATCCTCGCTGACCTCGTGCCCTTCGGCCATCTGCGGCTGAACCTCCAGGTTCTCATCCATCGCAAAGAGCGTGTCGAACACAAGGTAGCCGTGATTCCGCGTGATATATGCAGTCGTCCAGATTGGATCGATGTTGCGCAGATCAGCATGAGGAACGACCTTGAGCACGGATTCAGCCAAAGCCGGCGCAGCCATGCCCAGACCGGCGGCAATGACTGTGCCAGTCAATGCGAGCTGGCGCATCGGTGCTGACAGATAGTTAAAAGTAGTGTGTTTTGTCATTTTTTTATCTCCCTGTTTTTTGGACGATTTGTGCACACAAAGTTGCGCGCCCGCCCCCCAGTCTTTACGCGCGCCCCTCCTCAAGAGCACATCCTCCTATCAATAGCCTATGCGCATTCCTCGCGTTCATGCAAGTATCTTGCATGGATTTGCGTGCAGTGGCGTGAAGATGAAATTGAAAAGCTGACAACGCCGCATGATGAGGCTAAAGCGAAGTCCCAGCGCAAAGGAGGAACCAATGATCGGTCCGCGGATCAAGTCAGCCAGACGGCTCAGGAACATGACGCTCAAGGAATTGGCCGCCAGCAGTGGCACCTCCGAAGGGCACATGTCCAAAATCGAGAACGGCAAGACGGACGCCTCATTGGCATTGCTGCACCGGATCACGCAGACACTGGGGGTGAACCTCGATGTGTTCTTTGACGAACCAGACGAGATGGAACGATCAGTTTCACGCGCAGGCACGCGTCCAGTATTGGAAATTGATAGGGGTCGGCAAGGCACGGGAATCAGCCTCGAACGCGTGATCCCCTGCACGCCAGATCACATGCTTCAATGCAACATCCACATCGTCGAGCCAGGAGGATCGAGCGATGGGCAGATCGACCATATCGGCGAAGAGATGGGCTTTGTTCTCGAAGGACAGATCGAACTGATACTGACCGATGAGACATTTCTATTAGG
>NZ_JBAPKZ010000083.1:0-5448 GCF_037083805.1 Roseovarius sp. D0-M9
TCGCCGGTCGGCTCAAGCACCTGCCCGCGTCACCCTACGACACAACATCTGGTGTGGTCGTGAACTGACCGGAGACCCGCACACCCACACAAACCGCGAAGAAGCCATAAAGAATCGCTTGGTTCATGCCAGCGATCCATCACAACAACCTGATATGCAGTGTGACTTGTACGAAATGCAAAAGTCATGTGTCGTGCGTCCAACGGTCTGGTGAAAATTGATCCAAGTTCCACGAAGTGCCATTGTCAGAGCTGAGCTATTCTTCGAAATTTGGACGCTGACATTAGCTACGAATTGCAGTCTGCTGATCTTCAATGAGAAGGAGATCAGATGTCCGTTGTGCACCTTATGTAACGTGACGTAGCCGCGTTTAGGCATCACGACGTCAAAGATCGGCTGACTGCCGTCACTTGACATTTTTTAACGCGAAATCCAAGCGAGCCAATTCCCTTGAAGGGCAGAAATGCGCATAAAAATGGAGGTTGCAAACTTACGAACTTTGGTCAGTTTCTGGAATGTGATTGACCCAAAGCCGTCTTTCGATCACCTCCGTGCAAACGTCTGCTTTTTCGCTTCAAGACGGCCGATCCCTCTCGCTGCAAAATATTCCGAAAGAGCGTTGACCGCGGACACGAAACGGGTTGACCACAAGATCAAAAGCAGACCTTGGGTGGCAGTTTCGCTAAGCAGTAAAGAACGTCCCCAGTGCTCTTGTGTGCTATGACACTATTGTAACGCGTGGAGATGTGAGTCTGCTGCTTGCGTCAATTTTTTGACGCCAACTGCGGATCGTCACGGATGCTACTGGATGCACGATCGCCGCTCCAGGGAGAAGCGTACTGATCGACGAGAAAGCTGGTCGCGCCATGAAGGAGGGCGGAGGCAAAAATCGTGTAGGCTACCAAAGCCCAGAGCTGATCCTCGTTCACGAACTCCATGTGCCCGGTCGCGTAGCCCACGTAATAGATTGATCCTATTCCGCGCACGCCGAAGAAACCAACAATCAACCGATCGCCTGAGGTCATTCCGGTTCCAAGCAAGGCCAGCCAACCGGCCAGCGGCCGGATGATCAAAAGGAGGCCGAACCCGATCAATGTGTGCCACCAGTCCAGAACGGGCCATAGGGCAGGAAGGGTGCTGCCAAGCATGATCAGCAGAACGGCCGTCAGGGCATGTTCGAGCGCCTCACTGAAAGCGTGCAATCGTTTATGGAAGTGATGCTTTTCCTGAACGCGCCGACACATGAGACCTGCTGCGAAGGCTCCGATGAATCCATAGCCTTCGGCCAGTTCGACAATGCCATAGCAAAGCAGGACCGCGCCGAGGGCCAGCACGCCGGGCCCGCCGGTTTCGATGGCGCGGCTTCCCCAGCTGGAAAAGAGGCTTTTGCCCAACAGCCAGCCAACCAATGCCCCTACCAGCGCCCCGACCACGATGCGGTAGATCACGTCGCGCGCGATCCACTCCACCAGCCACGTCGAAGGATCGGCGCCCTGGGCCGCGATGATCAAACCAAGATAAACGAACGGAAAGGCAAGACCATCGTTCAGTCCAGCCTCGGCTGTCAGGGTAAAGCGCACCGGATGTTCACCGCCTTCACCTGGCGGGCCGACCTGCACGTCTCCGGCCAGAACCGGATCTGTCGGTGACAGGACCGCACCCAAAAGTACCGCTCCGGCAGCTGTCATACCGGCCAGCGCCCATCCAAGCAGGGCGACCGCCGCAATCGTGAGTGGCATTGCGATCAAAAGCAGACGCACGGTCGGGCGCCAACGGCTCCAGTTGCTGATGTTGTCGATCCGCAGCCCGGTCGCGAAGAGGACGACGATCACCACGAACTCGCTGATCATCTCCCATATCCGGGGTGAGACCGTTGGATCGAGCGCCGCGGGCATTCCGGGAATGAATGTGAAGGTCGCCAAACCGAGGATCATTAAAACGGCAGAGGAGGAAGCTGCACGCAGAAAACTGATGCGTGGAAGCAGGTATGCCACAAACACTGCCGCACCGACCGCGGCAGTGAGAAGGTGTGTCGGCGAAAAGCCGAATAACGGTTCAGCTTCGGACATCTGCAACGACCTTCTGTTGATTGGGACCCTCATTATGCACGTCAAAGTGCGCTTGCGAGGAGAACTTCTCATACACCGATGACTTGTTCTTAGCGAGAATCATTAGTCATCGGAAGGTGAGGAAAACCCTGTTCGTGGGACGGGTCGGTGCTCGTAGCCACCGCCAACAAAGTAGCCATCGGAGTCGCCGACGTTGTTGGTGTCAGCCATAGCATAGCCACCGGTTGCATAGAGCACAGACCGTTGCCCAGCTTGTAACCGCCGCGCAGTTTGGCGCGGAAGACGTTGTCGACGGTGGTTTCGGGAACGTTGCCCAGACCGACGTCGGTCCAGTCGTAGTCCAGACCAGCACCAATGACCCAGTTGCCCAGATCGTAGTCGTAACCGGTGGTCAGACCACCGATGAGGCTATCGCCATCAACGCCGGCAATGTCGGTGTCGATGTTGGTGTTCCGTCTCCAGAAGTATGGTGGATCAGCGATTTTCAGCCAAAGGCGGACATATCAGCGCGCCTGTTAATCGGGGAGATGAAGATGCATCTTCTCCCCGAGGCATTCTAAGATCTTAGAATACAGACCGTACAACCCTGATCAACTGAAGGGTGTCGAATGCATCATTTTCAAGCGCCAACACCTCACCGTTCAGAACGGTATAGCTGTAACCTGGATCCAGTTTTGGAAGACGATACGCTTGCATCAATTCATCCTGCGTCAGCGCAGCCGTGGGCGCAACTTGCACAGCACTGCTCAATCTTGGAACCAGCGCCATGTCATTGATTCCCGCAAGTGCGGCATAATTCCGATCCTCAAGGAGTACAGGCATGCCGTCGATGAGAGCATATCGCTGTCCTACTGGGGCAGGTGAAAGGTCGTAAAGCCGGGCCACCTGATCAGAGCTTAGCAAAAGTCCTGAATCATCAATTTGGTCAATGTCTCCTACGTCGATTTCTTGCGAGCGCAAAAAACGGTCACGTCTGTCCTGGTATATCCGTTCTAACTCTTGATCGTCGTAGGACACCCATTGATCATAAGTGATACCGTCTCTCGCCAAACCAGGGGGCACGCAAGGCGGATCCTTCTTCGCCAGGCCGGGCGGACAGTTGCGATATGTGAGCATGCGGTCTTGATCAACGTTTTGGAAAGCTACGTTTTGCCCCAAAAGCGCCAAAGGCAGAGCGGAAAGCAGCTTCGACATATCCCGGTCGGATGGTGCCGGAATGGTCATCAGTCGCTGTGATAAGGTCACGCGATCTTCCATGGATCTCTTGATCCTATTGCCGTGATCTTCGCGTTTACGTTCGGCCTTGATTTCTTGCTTGCCCTCTTTCAGGTTTTTCTTCCCATTTTTTTTCAGATATTTATCAGCTTTCTTTTCGGCTTTTTTATCATTCTTTTTGCCTTTGTTTTTGTTTTGATGACCCTTGCTTACATCCTGATGGCCGCCCCCTTTGTTATTTTTATCGTTTTTGACGAGGACAATGTTCGAAGAAAAACCAGAGGAGTGGGTGTTTGCGTCGGCCAACGTTGCTACAGCAGGCGTTGTTTGCGTTGCTGCATTGGAGGGATTGATGACTGCAATTGATAGGGCAGTGGCAAGCAGAATGCGCTTGGTGGGCATTAGAGGCTCTCCTGTAAGAGGGTTTCTTAAAACAGGGGCATTTTTATGGAAATGTTGAAATTCTCCACATCAAACCCGATGTCTTAGATCCTAAACGCAGTTGCTATAGACAAGGTTCCTCAGAATCACGGGCGCGGTTGCGAACCTTTGCTGGTTCGACGTCAGGACCCATGCGACAGATATGACACTTCGAACGACAGTAGTAGATCGAAACCACGAAGCCATGGTGACCGCATCTGATAAGCTGCCGTGCGGCCACAGATTGATCTTTGGACGGCAGGTTAGAGCGGCCCCACCCTCGGTCTGAAGCAGCCCCTGTGACTTTGCAAAGACACATTCCTGCATTCTGGGCGATCAGATGGGGCTAAGTTGTATCCACCGCGAACGACGGGAGTTTTCCGCACAGGGGTAATTAGTCGCTTCCGAAATTTTGCCCCTGCAGCGAACGGCGGCAATGACGGGCCGCGTCGCAATGATTGGGACCCGTGGTCAAGGTCCGCTCAGGGCCGACCTCGACCTACCTACCTTTCCTCGCGAGGGGCGGATTCCGGAAGTTCGCTGCTCTGCGGCGATGAGCTTCAACAGTCGACACAGCCGACCTTCGAAACTGCACACCGGGGGCGGGCTTGTTTCCGAACAGTTTTGCACGTTATAACACCGCTCGAAAGTATGCGACACTTGAGATTTCGCGCTGGGATTATCATTGTGCGATGTGTCAAGAGTTATCGCAAAGTTAAAGAGCGATTAGGAGAGACTTTTGAAAATTGAATCTCATGATATAAGCATGGAGAAGCTTCTACAGGGAAATTACTTTCAAATTCCAAAATTTCAGAGACCCTACTCTTGGGAAGCGGAGCAAATTAACGAGTTTTGGTCTGACGTGAACTCAAACCTCGGCGAAACTTATTTTATTGGCTCCATGGTGGTCTATGAAACAAAGTCTGGAAAGCTTGCTGTTGTAGATGGCCAGCAGAGGTTAACTACAGTAGCCATCTTCCTGAGCGCAATACGTGATCAATTTTTCTTATTGGATAGCGAAAATTCTGCCATTGGGCTCCAGCAGTTCATTGAGCGCAAAGACGTAGATAATTTGGACGTGTTCGTTTTGGAGACTGAAAGCTCCTTCCCTTATCTCCAGGAGCAGGTTTTTAAGATTGGCGACCCCGAGATACCGCTTGAAATTGGGCCGGAAGAGAAGTCAATTTCAGTTGCATTTGAGAGCTTCAAAGCGAAACTGCAAGCCAAGGCAGACACCTTTTTGGGAGATCCAACCATAGAGGATCTGAAGGATAGAAAAGAGGCCGCGCTGGATTGGTTGCGCCTGCTTCGAAAAACACTGCTTAGCCTGAGTATAATTTTGGTGAACTTGGACGATGAAGATGATGCTTATCTCATATTTGAAACGCTAAATACACGTGGCAAAGATTTGGCTTTGTCAGACCTTCTAAAGAACCACTTTGTCAGACACCAGAAGTCGAAAGGTAGCGTGGATCACGCTAAAATAAAGTGGGAGAAGATCCTTGAAACGATACATACGTCAGAGATTGACTTGGATCCAGACAATTTCATAGTCCACTCATGGCAGTCACGGTACGACATGGTCACGAAGGGTAAAGCATTCAAGAAAATTCGGTCGGCTATCAAGCAGAGCAACTCTAGGGTCAGGACTCACAGCCAATAGATCACGGTGGCGGCGAGTGCGATGGCTGACAGAAACACCTTCGGGCACCTGTCGTATCGAGTTGCGACGCGTCGCCAGTCC
>NZ_JBAPKZ010000084.1:0-5336 GCF_037083805.1 Roseovarius sp. D0-M9
TCGAGGATGATCCGATCATCCGCGAAACCACCCAGCGCCTGTTCGAAGCCGAAGGGTCGAAGGTCATCACATATGTCTCGGCAGAGGACTTCCTGTCATCCCCTCGGCCGGAGGGCACGGCATGCCTTCTTGTTGATGCCATTCTTCCCGGCATGGATGGGGTCGCGCTGGTCGCGCTTCTGCGGTCGGAGGCGTCGCAGGTGCCCGCCATCATTCTGACCGGTCACGGCGATGCCGATATGGCGGTGGAGGCGATGAAAGCAGGCGCATCGGACCTGATCGAGAAACCGGCGAGCGCGGCTGATTTGCTGGCAAGTTTCCGCTCTGCCATCGCGCAGATGGAAGACCGGAACCTGAAGGNCCGGCGAGCGCGGCTGATTTGCTGGCAAGTTTCCGCTCTGCCATCGCGCAGATGGAAGACCGGAACCTGAAGGCTAACGCGCGCAAGGCGGCAAAAGCCAAGTTCGCAAACCTCACGCCGCGCGAGCAAGACGTTCTTGCCGGCGTTCTGGAGGGCAAACCGAACAAGATCATGGCGGTGGACCTCGGCATCAACCAACGCACTGTGGAGAACCATCGCGCGTCAGTGATGCGCAAGACGGGGGCCGAATCCTTGCCGGCGCTGGTGCGTCTGGCGCTGGCGGCCGATACACCGACTGCGTGATGAAGGGAAAAAGGTTGGTTTGGCGGCGCCTCATTTCTGGAGCGAGGCGCCGCCATATCGGAAATCACCGAAAACATGGTCCGGTAAATTCAGGCAAGTCGGTTGCGGGGCCAACGCCGGCCCCGCTCAAGCAATCGTAGCATTGCCTTTGTCTTGAATGCCCCTTAATCGGATGCGGCATCCGTGTCGTCAGCGGTATCTTCTTCGCCATCAGCAGCATCTTCTTCGCTATCGGCAGCATCCGTGGCCTCGGCGTCACCTTCGTCGCGGTTGGCCTCGTCCTCGCCTTCAGCCGCATCTTCACGAACCGTGACGTTCGCCTCGCCGTCCTCCGAGCCGGAAGAGACCTGAATTTCAGGCTCACCGATAACATTGACGGTCACTTCAGGCTCTTGGCCTTCGAATGTCACGTTTGGCTCATCGCGATTAAAGACGATTTCCGGTTCCTCCTTGTCTCCGCTCCGCGTGATCGTCGCCTCCTGCTGCTGGGTCTCGATCTGAGGCTCAAGATCCTCTGCTGTCGATCCCTCGGGGGCAAAACGCCCATCCTCAAGCTGGACCAACTCGGACGGCTCTTCATCGCCAATCGTTAGCTCGATCACCGGATCAGGCATGTTGACGGACACGACCGGCTCGGGGATACGAACTTCGATGTTTGGCGTCACCTCGGACATGTCCAGGGTCGACTCGGGCCAAGTGACGATAACCTCGGGCTCGGGGATCATGACAGTGATGCGCGGCTGGGGAACATCGACATTCACCGTCGGCTTGCCCTGACGTATCTCAATCTGCGGTGCCTGCTCGTTGATGCTGACGCTCTGGCGCGGCATGCTCCACTCGATTTCGGGCGTGCCGGTGTCCACGGCGACTTCGGCAGGCGGCTGATAAACCGCGACGTCGGCGTCGACCTCGATCTCCTGCTGGACGATCATACGCTCGCTGACGCTTTCACGGGCGACCAATTCAAGGGTCTCACGGTCGATCGTGCCTTCCTCTTCCCAAGTCGAGAAAAAGACGTCGCATTGCTCTACGTTCCCCGAGGCGATGACATTTTCGATCTCAGTGCGAATTTCTGAATCGACCTCGGAATCATCCGCGAGGCGGTCAGCGAGATTGACGCAGGCCTCTGGATCCAGATCCCCATCGACCTCCTCCGTTGTCTGGGCGTGAGCCGTGCCGAGTGCGAGCGCTGCGACTGAACTCAGCAGCGCGACGTGCGTATTTTTCCAAAGCATTGTGGATCTCCTACTTGGGTTGGTTCGTATAACCTTGACAATCGAAGCCACGCTGGCGCGTTCCCATGTTTGATCCGGCGGCTTGTTAGACCGCTGTTCATAAAGGGATAAATTTCCAAATCCCCTTGATCTTTCGCCTCTCGCTGACTGTCCTTTTCTTGATGACTTCCGGTGGCCGCCTGCCGATAGGGGGCAAACCCAAGCCGCAAAAGCGGGTATTGGCGTTAACTTTGGCGGGCGTCTGGAACGGCAAACGGGAACGAAAACCAAAAGCTGGGATTATGAGGGTATACGCGCCGCGAAATGCCGCGCCGCGACCCTCGTAATCCGTTTGTCAGCAGTCAGCGACTGCCGACAACACCAGTAGCGAAAGTAGGTCCATCCATGCGCCCAAGACTCATAATAGGCATTATTGTCGTCATTGCCGTCGTCGTGATCGGCCTCTTTTGGTACAACAATCAGGCAGAACAGGCCCGGATCGAGGAGCAGCAGCAAGCCGAGCAAGCTGAGCAAGCCGCCCGCGAGCAGGAACAGGAAGATGAACGCGCCCGCGAAGAAGCCGAGCAGGCCGAACGCGACGCACTCGCAGCCGAAGAAGAAATGGACGAAACAGCGCCCGCCGACGGTGCCACATCTGAAGACGGTGCCCTTGGCGAAGAAAGCGACACGACCGAAGAGGGCGCCCCTGTCGAAGAAGATGAAGAAGCGGGAGCTGCCTCAGACGATCTTCGCGTTGTCGGCGATGAGATCACCGAGGATACGACCGTTGTGGAGTCGGCAACCGATGATCCTGTGATCATGGAGCCTGACGAAAGCGAGTCCTCAACCACGATCGTCGACGACGAGACATCCGAAGGATCTGCCACCTCGTCCGACACGGACGCGAATACAGAAGGTGACGACGACACGTCGGACGCTGCCAACGGTGACACGGCCGCATCCGATGATACGGCGGATACCGCGTCGACGGCGAACCCGGAAGAGCTGCTGACCCCGGAGAATTTCGACTCCGACGAAGTCCTCGATCTGATCCAGTCGTCAGACCAACTGTCTGACGATCAACGCTCTACCTTGAGTGCTCTTGTGGAAGGTGCCAGTTCCAATCCCACGACGACAGAGGCCGCGATCAATTCGATACGTTCCGCCCTCGAAATGCCGCCATTGGATTGAACATTCGGTGTGACCCGCCGTCGGTCCGGTGCCCCGCGTGTAAATCCGCGCGGGGCCGTGCTGTTCCCACAGGCCGGAGACACCGGGCTACACCGATGATTTCGCAGGTGCTGGCATGGATCTGATCCCGCACTCACTCCTCGCTAGGACAAGCGTCCCCCGCGCCGAAATGCTGGCGCGGGCGCCCCACTTCGGGAAGGAACAGCCGGCTGGGATGATCGAATCGTCAGGCATTGCCTGCCCTGCCCTGCCCTCGCGGGGGATCATCGCTCACGGTCAAGGCGGGTGCTGTCGACGCCGTGCATATGCCTTGGCTCGCGCTGTTCCTATGCGCATCATGCGCGCGATTGCTCTTGTATGCGCTTGCCTCTGCGCATTGCTGGTAATCACCGCGCCCGTAGCGGCGCAAGACGACCCGCCGCTCTGGTATCCCGTCGAGACGATCAATTCTGGGCTCGGCCCGGCGCCAAGCGAGCTAGACCGGAGTTCACCACGCGCCGCGCTCAGAAGCTTTGTCGACCTGATCGACGCAGGCGATGTCGACGATGCCGCGCACCTCCTAAACGTGTCGCATCTGCCCAAGGACGAACAAGAGGCGCGTGCCTCGACGCTTGCGACGAAACTTGGCGTGCTGATGGACCGAAAACTCCGCATCGACTGGTCAGGCACACCCGCCGAGGCCGATGCAAAGCCGACGACCGGCGCGAACGCCTCCGAGGCGCCGCAGCCCAGGCGGGATTACCTGCTGGAAGAGCTCAACGGAGACGACCAGATCTATGCCATTCGCCTGACCCGCTATGCCACCGAACCCGCAGAGGGTGAGGCTGCGAAACCGGTCTGGCTGTTCTCGCAAGATACCGTCGACAATATCGATGCTCTATACGACACCTTCGGTCCCAGAGCTTTCGAGGCGTATATCCCCGAGGCGATGAAGGCCAGGGTCGGTTGGCTGCAACTCTGGGAATGGCTTGCCCTGCCGTTGCTGATTGGTGTGCTGATCCTTGTCGGCCGGGTGACGGCAAAGCTCGTCGGCCTCGGCAGGCACTTGTCCGACAATCGCGTGGTCGACCGCGTGATCGAGCGCGCGGCACTGCCGCTGGCGCTGGTGGTGGCGTCATTCGCGGCCTATTGGCTCTTGGGTTTCATCGTGTCCCTGTCGGGTCCGGCAACCGCCGTCATCACACCAGCGCTGGTGATGCTTGCCGTGGTCGGCTTCAGCCTTGCGGCCCTGCGCGCGGTCGATGCGCTGCTGGATCATGTGACACGTCGGCAACTGGGGGATAAATTCGACACGCCCAGTTCGACTGATCGCGAGTTCTTTACGTCGATGTATGCCCTGCGGCGCGTCATACTGGTCATCACGGTCGGCTTTTCGCTTGTGTTCGTGCTGATGCAGTTCGACATCTTCGCCAACATGGGTATGACACTGCTCGCGTCTGCGGGTGTGCTGACGGTGATCCTCGGCATTGCCGGGCAGGTGACGCTGGGCAACATGGTGGCCTCGCTGCAAATCGCTATCGCCAAGCCGGTTCGGATTGGCGACAACATCCACTACGAGGGCGACTGGTGCACCGTCGAGGCGATCTACTTCACCTTTATCAGGCTGCGCACGTGGGACGAAAGGCGGCTGATCGTGCCGGTCAAGTATTTCCTGTCCTACCCGTTCAAGAACTGGTCGGTCCTCAATGAGCGGATGCTCGTCTCTATCCGGCTTGTCCTTGATCCGATGGCCAAGGTTGCCCTCCTGCGCGAGAAATTCACGACATCCGCCCAAGCCGATCCCGGTGTGATCGAGCATGACAAGATATGGACCGCGGTCACCGATCATTCGGCGCACGGCATGACTGTGGAATTCTACGTGATGACCCCAGACCCTTGGACGGCGTGGACGGTCGAGATGCGCCTGCGCGAAGAGATGGTGGATTTCGTACGCAATGAGCATCCCGAGTGGTGGTGGCGCGAGCGCATCGAGCTATAGCGATGCGGCGGCACTCATGCCGCCGCAAACTGTTGACGCCTTGCCCGCGATAACGATCTGCCCGCGACGGCCAGCGCCTTGGAAGCCAAGGTGGTCCTGCCTCAGCCCGATAGCATGACCTGATCGGGCGGCTTCGAAGACTGCGCGCCCTGCCGGCTCAGTGCGGGCCGCGACATAGATGGGCAAGGCGCTGCATCCCCTTGCGCGACCAGCCGGTTGAGCGTGGCCCTGCCGCGGCTTACGCGGCTCTTGACGGTGCCGACAGTGCAGCCGCAGGCATTGGCCGTTT
>NZ_JBAPKZ010000085.1:0-5047 GCF_037083805.1 Roseovarius sp. D0-M9
CAGCTCATCGCAGCCATCGGCGACGTCTGCGATCTCTTCACTCCCGTCGAGTGCTGGAACTTCTTCAAAGCCTCTGGATACACATCATGAATAAGTGGAAATGCTGTATCAATAGCTTAAAGCCAAACTTAACCAGTCGGGTTTTTGCGTTTGCACTCTACATCAACGCCACATCAACACCGCACCAGAAAAACAGCATTCGCATGCATTTGGCGACATTCGCTAACATGCGCCGAGAGGAAAGCTTCCGGGTGATGTCCGCGCTGGCCGAGGCCCATTTGGTTCGTTGGCAACGGCTAGGCAGACGGGGCGCCCATTTTGTGTTACTCTAAACTGGTTGGCTTAGAAATACTGAGTTGGCGCCGGCGACGTCAGTGACCCGCAAATGTAGTATTCGAGGGGCCGGTCCCCCTTTACGTGAGCAGTGTCGTGATGTTGCATAACTTCATGGGAGGCTGCAATGTCCGACACCGAACGATTCCCCGAATCCTTGTATGGTCCAGCCGAAAGGCAGATGGCCGATGCCCTCGTCGATATCGAGCGTAAGGCAATTGCGGATGCCGAAGACTGCGACTGCAAGGAAGGCATGTTCAACGGCCTGACGCGCCGCGGCCTTCTAATGGGCGGCATCGCATTTGGCACCGGCGCGATGGCCGGTGGCCGTGCGCAAGCCGACGCCCCGCCGGGCGCTATCGAATACGATGTCCAGCCCGATCCGACCAAGGAGCAGGGGCGCCTCATCCTCGACGATGGCGGCTATGGCTCCAGATCTCAATTTGAGAATGAGGTGCGCTGGCGTTATCCGACCGCCAGCATCGATTCCAGCTGGTCAATGACGCCGCTGGCCTCCGGGCGCGGGATGATCACCCCCTCGGGTCTGCATTTCGAACGCCATCACGCGGGTATCCCGACGATTGATCCGCAGACCCACGAGTTGATTCTGCATGGAATGGTCGATGAGCCGCTGCACTTTACTATGGACGATCTGAAACGGCTGCCGTCGGTCAGCAAAATTCATTTCATCGAGTGTTCCGGCAACGGACTGACCGAATGGGCCAAGCCGACGCTCAAGACTGTGCAGGGCACACATGGCCTGACCTCGACTTCGGAATGGACCGGCGTGCACCTCTCCACCCTGCTGGAGATGGCAGGCGTGCAGGACAGCGCCGCATGGATCCTCGCCGAAGGCGCCGATGCTGCCGTGATGACCCGCTCCGTGCCGATCGACAAGGCGATGGATGACGCCATTCTGGCCTATGCCCAGAACGGCGAGGCCCTGCGCCCCGAGCAGGGCTATCCCCTGCGCCTTCTGCTGCCAGGTTACGAGGGCAACACCCATATCAAGTGGCTGCGCCGCCTCGAGGTCAGTGACAAGCCCTTCATGACGCGTGAGGAGACATCGAAATACACCGACCTCATGCCGGATGGAACGGCCCGCCAGTTCTCGCTGGAAATGGAGGCGAAATCGGTGATCACCTTCCCCTCGGGCGCGATGAAGCTGCCGCGCCCAGGCTTTTATGAGGTGACGGGAATCGCTTGGTCCGGACGTGGCAAGATCGCAAAGGTCGAGGTTTCTGCCGACGGCGGAAAGACTTGGCAGGAAGCCACGCTGGACAGTCCCGTGATGGACAAGTGCCACACCCGGTTCCGACTGCCATGGACCTGGACAGGAGAGGAGGCCGTGCTGCAAAGCCGCGCGGTGGACGAGACAGGGTATGTGCAGCCCACCCTCGAACAGCTGGTTGCGGTGCGCGGCCTGAAGTCTGTCTATCATCTTAACGCAATCCAGAGCTGGCATGTCGCGCCGGATGGGGAGGTGCAAAATGTTCACGCGTAACCTGACACTCATCTGCGCGGTCTCCGTGCTATCACTTCCTGCATTGGCGCAGGACGTTCCACGCACCTCGGCTGAGTTGCCCGACAGGCTGGAAGAAACCGGAGAGCGCGCCCCAATGGAAGTGCCCGAATCCAGCGCCGAGGAGGTGGGCGAGATCGCGCCGGTCCAGAACGCCTACGGCGTCGGACAGCCCGCCACCGATGAAGAAATCGCCGCTGTCGACATCGACGTGATGCCAGATGGGCGAGGCCTGCCAGAGGGCAAAGGCACCTACGCCGAGGGCGAGGAGCTTTACGAGACCATCTGCGCCGCCTGTCATGGCTTGGACATGATGGGCGTGGCCGAACTTGGCGCGCCCCGGTTGATCGGCGGACGGGATACCCTGGCCACCGACGCGCCGGTGAAAACGGTCGAAAGCTACTGGCCCTATGCAAGCACCTTTTTCGACTACACGCACCGCGCCATGCCGATGACCGAGCCCGGATCGCTCAGCGCGGACGAGGTCTATGCCATCAGCGCCTATGTGCTGGGGAAGGCAGGCATCACCAGCACCGAACCTGATAGCGTGATGGATGCAGAGGCGATGGCTAAGGTCGAAATGCCCAATGCCGACGGTTTTGTTTCGGATCCTCGCCCTGATGTCGGCGAGTAGGCGAGGGGCCATCATTCGTAGATGCTGAACCGGGGTGCAAAAAATGCGATGCTGCTCTTCATAAAGAGTGGCGTCGTAGCGCGATGCGACTGGCACATTTAGGCAAGACGATGATGTGGTGTCGGCGGTGGTTTGAACGGTATCCGGCGAGACGCCGCAATGCAGCCATTCCTCGCCAGGCCTATGCGTCGCTGCATAATCCACCTGCTCCGTCCGCTATGAGCTTGTCTGACTGGCTCACTGAATCTGATAGGCATCTGTCAGCACCCTGAGCAGCGCGACCAGAACCTGCGCCCTGGACTCTCTCAGCCGCTCTGGCGAGATCGACCTGTTCGTCTTCGACTGTGGGGGCTTTCGCGAATGGGCAGTCGCGGTGCCAAATTTCATCCCGATCGCGATCGAGAGAAGAGCCCAGGACTTCGATCAGTCCATGGGTGCCTCCCTGACCATCGAGCCATTCCTATCCCCGGAACGGGACTGGGTAGCGGTCAGTTCAATGCAATCGCATGAACGGAATAGCGCTCTCAACAGGTGAGTGCGTATCTACATGGCTTTCCAGCTATCTGGCTCGATGGTTACCTGTGTATTTTGGCGAGCGAGGGCGCGATCAGCCCTTGGATGTAGCGTTTGAACACGTGCCTACACGATGGTTCTGCAGTCAGTCAGTCAGTCAGCCATCGCCTCGATCTCGAGTGCGATATCCTCCGCGAGACTCCCGGCGGTCTCGGTCGCGTCGCTGCGCTGCGCATAAGCGCGCAGTCCGAAGATCGAGGCTTGCAGCCGCGCTGCCAATCGTTCCGGATCCGAGCCGGATGGGATCTCGCCCGCGTCGCGTGCGTCGCGAAAGGCGGCCGCAAAGGTCGTTTCGACCTCGCGTATAATTTTCTCTACAGACTGGCGTAGCATTGGATCGTCATCCGGTGCCTCCAGCAAGGTCTTGACCAGCATGCAGGCGCGCGAGGGTGGGCCGTCGGACAGCAGATGGCCTATCATCCGCACATGCGCCGCAAGCCCGCTGATCGGACTTGGTGCCTTGACCATTGTTACGGCCAAGGCTTCTTGGCCGATGGTTGCGTAACGGTCGAGCGCGGCGCGGAACAGCGCTTTCTTGGAGCCGAAGGCGGCATAGATCGAACCCGGGCGCATGTCGAGGGTCCGCTCGAGATCTTTCAGCGACGTCTTATGGTATCCGCGCGCCCAGAACAGCTCCATCGACGCGCGGAGAACCTCGTCCCGATCATGGATGGCCGATCTGCCCATGTCTCACACCTCGATCCCGATTGAGTGATCGCTCAAGAAGTATCTTGTATGCCGGCGCGCGTAAAGTTAGGCAAGATACTTGAACGAGCACTCAAGAAATAGCAAGGAGACCAGCGTGACCAGCTTTGAAATGCACACGATTGAAACAGCCCCCAAAGAGAGCCGCCCGACGCTCGAGGCTTCAGAAAAGGCATTTGGCCGCATTCCCGGACTGCATGCCGTGATGGCCGAGGCGCCCGCCCTGTTGCAGGCCTATCAGCAACTCCATCAGATGTTCGCCGAGCAGACCAGCTTCGACAAGGACGAGTTGACCGTGGTCTGGCAGGCCATAAATGTTGAACATAACTGCACATACTGCGTGCCCGCTCATAGCGGTATCGCCAAGCGGATGAAGGTGGACGGTGCGATTGATGACGCGCTGCGCAACGAGACACCGCTGCCCAATGCCCGGCTCGAGGCACTGCGCACTTTTACGCTTGCCGTTACGCGTGGCCGCGGTCACGTCGAAGAAGCCGACTTACAGGCCTTCCTCGATGCGGGGTTCACCAAGCGCCATGTGCTGGAGGTAATCCTGGGCCTGTCGCAGAAGGTCATGTCGAACTACACTAACCACCTCGCCGGGACGCCAGTGGACGAGGCATTCCAGGGTTTCGCCTGGCAAAAGGTAGGCAAGGGCGCCGCCTGACCGCAATCTGCGCCCCTTTGGACGGACCCGGCTCGGCATCTTGCGAGGTCGGGCCATCGTTTGTCAGCGCATTCTGGCGATGTCATGCGCTGAACGAGTGGAAGGTCCTCATTTGCCGGGCTGGCGCGGCCGTCGTCGCAGCTCTTGTCGCTGCGTGGCAAGGAGCAAATATGTGCGACATACACTACCGTGCCTCCCGTGTATCAGTCGATGCGATGTGAGCTCCGCGCAGACCGAAGAATGACCGTGTACCAAGACCATTGCACGGCTTTCTGGGCATCCGACCTGACTACGATGGTCTTGGGCCCCTTGGCCAGCATGACACTGGCCTACTGGTCGAGGTGATCGAGATCGAACACCACGAAGGTTGCGATCGCGGCCGGCAGGTCACCTTTCGGCGGCGCGTTTGTTCGGCCTCGTTTCTCAACAACAATCGCAAAATGTAGCGGTCACGCTTTACTCCGTGCCTCGCGTGCACGGCTGTAGTGAGGACTGAGCAGCACTCATTAGTTCACCCTGAACAACGATTTCAGTCGTTGATTTGAAGTCCCTGATGTTGCCCTTCACCGTGCATGAACCCTCGGAGCACTGTTATCAGCCAGACGAACTGGCA
>NZ_JBAPKZ010000086.1:0-5034 GCF_037083805.1 Roseovarius sp. D0-M9
CAACGATGACGGTGAGACGGCGATGATCGCCGCTCAGTGAACGAGCAACACCGGCTATGAAGAAGCAGGTGGACGCCAGTTCCTACACCACTTCCCGGGGCACTACCCGCACAGTGCATGGGGTAAGCGTCACTTTTCATTTTCGCCCCCCCCATGCTGCACGTTACCGACGATCGCCTGTCCGCCTTCCTCTACGGTCACACGTTCGACGCGCACCGTCTGTTGCCCTTTCGAGCGATACCGTTTGAGAGTATCCATTTGGGCTGCATAGCTTCTCGTAAGCTTATTGAATGCCCGTTCCGCCGACTCCTGTTGCGGCACGTTTTCCGCTTGATTTAGCCGCCGCACCATCATCATGGCCGCTTGGTGCGTCGCCGCCATTTGAGCCATCAACGAGGCTTCTGCTGCATCCATAGGCTGCATGGCATCAACAAAGCCCAGGGCAAAGTTTGCCGCGTTTTGGTCTGCCTTTTTTCCAGCGGAACCGAGCGAGGCAATCTGTGTGACCAAGGCCGTAGATACATGAAGGTTGCCGACCGCACCTTCTAGCCGGCGGAAATTGCCAATCGGGTGGATTTCGAGTTTGCCCTGTTCATCCCACTGCATTGAGACGCTGGGGCCCTTGTCTGCTTCTTTCGCCAAAGCCGTTTGGTTCTCTCGAGCGTTCTTGCTATCGGCCATCCTGCTCCCTTTCGATTTTTTCCCATTTCATTGTGTTGCCGTTCCAGAGACGCCCATCCGGTCCATGCTTCTCCCATTCAGAAAGCAACCGCCATGCGTCCAACGAAACGATTTTGCCTGTCCAAGTTCTCGGGCGGCCGCCGACTGAAAACCCGTGGTTCATTTCGACAGTTTGAGGCGCACCATTCTTTCCTGCCTTCTGCACCTGACAATTAGACAAAACCGGACAAAACACATCCTCTGGTTGGTTGGAGGGGGTTTTGTCAGGTTTTGTCATATTGTCAGGTGGGATCAGCGCATCTGATGCGGCCCCTTCTGCCAGCGCCAGCCACCGGCTCATTTTATGCCCTCCAAGCGTGGGTTTACGGCAAAAGTTTTCTTGGGCCGTCCCGGTCCTGAGGATGGTATCGGTGCAATCCATCCTGCGTCTTGGAGCACATCAAAGGCCGGTCCAATTTCCTTCGCTGACGTCAGACCAACCAACCCTCGGCGGCTTATTTCGCGGGTGCTGATCTGACGCAGTCCTTCGGCTTTGATGATCTCAGCAATTTGTCTGGCTGCACGCACTTCAGAAGGCACGCAAGCGGTGCCATAGGCGCGGTACGCGTGTTTGCGCAGATGCTCTCCAACGTAATGGCACGCCCGCCCGAGGTGGCTTGCTCCGATAGAGGACACACTGGGTGTCTGGTCAATGGCGTGATCCAAAAGGGCCAACACGGTCGCAACGCGGACAGCCAAACCCGGCAACTTGCCGATATGGCTCTTCATGATGCCTGTGACTTCGCCCTCCCATTCCCTGCATTGCTGACGGAAGGCTTGCAGCGCATCCTGTGCTGCATCATCAAGATGCAAGAAGATGGGGTGATTGTTGCCCTGATCGTCAATGGATGGTTCCAACGCGCGGAGTCGGCCCATCGCTTGGAGAGCCCTTGCTGTGTCCAGTGTGGCAGTAGGACGGCACAGTGGTACGGGCTCCGGAAACGCGATGAGAAACCTCGCCAACAATCCATCATCGTCGCTATGCTTGAGAAGGCTATCCAGCTTGTCGGGTTGGGTGCCGCCCAAGATCGCGATAGACAGGTGGTCCACGATCAGAGGCTCAGGGCTGTTCTTCCTGTCTACAGTGAAACTGCGCCCGCCAAAAGCTTCCAACCAGAAGGAACGATCACCGCCGCCACCATAACGGTCCATCCCGGACAGCCATCCCGACAACTCGTCCCTTGAAAGCAACAGACCGCGGCCATCTTCGCTCATCAGGGCTGCAGCCTTCTCTGTAGTGGTGTCCGTGATGCGAACACGGGGCCTGACTGGCGGGGCGCCTGCGTAAGCTTCCTTTGGCTTCGGTGGGGCTTCTTTGCCTTCCTCAAGCGCCGCTTTAGCGTCAGCTTTCCATTTATTATGGATCAGCTTGGCGACCTCATCCTTGTCAGCCCATTCTTGGCGATTGGTCGCGTATTCGGCGCTCAGTGCGTTGTCGATTTGTTTTACTGGATCAAGAATGGCGTCGAGTGCAGGACTTTTTCCTGAACTGGGATCACCGACAAGCATACCCCAAATAATTGGCGGTTCTTTCCATCCCTCCCAAGGTACTGCCCAGCGCGTGTTACCGACAAGCGCACTGGCCGTGGAAAGAAGAGCCAAGGCCACGAAGTCCACAGGTGCGCCTTTGATCTCAGCGGCGGAGCGGAGCCATCCAGCCCACGGTCCGAAGACCGTGTCAAATTCGTGATCCAGCATGATTGGTGCTGATGGACGCTCTGGCCGAATGACACTGGTGTCCGGCTCCGCCCAATCATCGGAGGGCCTAAATGGGGTCACGTTCACATTCTTCATGCTGTCACCCCGCTCTGCAACGCATCATTCCAGTCCATTCCGCAGGGTGCAGCCATCATCGAAACATTCCAGCCGAGGGCATAGGCTGTGTGCCCCAGCTGGTCACCAGCACCCTTGCCTGCACCGCTGTCGTCGCTGTCTGTGGCAATGATGAGGTCGCCAGGGCGGTGAGGCAATTTCAGCCCCATCATGCCACTGGTGGATAAAGCAGCCAAAACTGCATGTGGGCCGCTCAAAAGTCCGCTGAGGAGGCTCAGGCCGGTTTCGATGCCTTCGCAAACTACCAGTGGACCGATGGCTTCAGAGAGGCGCACTGCGCCACCTGAGCACGGGCCCAGCATCATCTTTGGGCTCATGCTCAGGCGATTTCCCTGCTTCGTGAAATAGGTGCGGTGCATCCCACCTGTGGTCACCCTTCCGATCATTGCCGCGCAATAGCTGCCGCTTGGACCGTGAAAGATGTCTGGCAACCACCGCAGCGTGTTGGGGAGCGGGCAGGAAATACCTCGCTTTCTCAAGTATGCCTCAGCCGGGCTGCCGCTTATCGGCAGCGCATCCTGCCAGAGTTGGCGCGCTCGCGTCGCCCGCTTTGCAACATCTGAGTGACGCTGCGCCCTGCGCAACGCCTCCTCATACGGATCAGGGTTAGTAAAATCGGCGGATGTGATTCCCGCCGCGGCAAGAATGTCACCAAACGCGCAGCCGGATTTCTTGCAATGGGCCAATAGCCGCCCAGCATCACCTTCAGAAAGCGTCAGGGCGTTCTGCCCCTTACGCTGTTCGGGCTGGCAGACGGGGCAAGGGGCGCTTCCATAACGGCCATACCACTTACCACGCAGGTGTTCTGTGATCTGTTGCGGGCCCATCATTTCAAAGCCATCCCCCCGAACGGGGTAGCCAATGCAATCACCTGCAGTTTGGTCTGATGTTTTTTCATCTTCTCATTGCCTCGGTATTGGTCGAAAGCAGCGGTCAGTGCTACCATGTATCTGAAGCCTTCCAAGCATCATTTTACTTGAGCCCCCGCCGTTGCTTCGGTGGCGGTTTTTACTTGAAAGAAAGCGCGCGGCGGGTTTCCCACGCCTTGATTTCTGACAGTTTCCAGCGTGAACACTGCGGTGAAAGCTTTACCGGCTTGGGAAAAGCCTCATCGGCCTTAACCCAGCGCCACGGAGTCGAGCGATGAACGCCGTAGCGGGCGGCGAGCTGAATGTCGTTCAGGTAAATTTCGGGCATTGCGGTTCACTCCAACAGGTTGCATTGGGGTGCATTGGAACCGAGCTGAACAGCTGAAGATAGATGGCGCAATTACGAAAATAGAGCCTCTTTGGGGTCGCAATTGGACCCTCTCGTTCAAGCTCAAATGACGAAGGAAATTACGAGGGATAAGCTAAGGCATTGTTGTAAAGTGTATTTATAGGAGGCTCAATTAGAGGATCTGGGTGGTTGGATTATCCTCCAGATTTTGGAGCTCCAGCTTTTCGCCAGTTTACCACCATAGCAATTCTTTTTATGGTCGTCTTCGCAACCTTACCTTCACCGCGCCATTTATCCGTGTTAGCGAACAACCAGGGTTCGATTACAGATTTACTGCCTTTGTTTCTGATTGGAGTATCCTTCAGTGCTTCCCAAGCGGTCATCGCAAGATCGAGCTCAGGAGCAAAATGTTCGTGGTCTGGACTCATAAATGGACGCGTGTCTGAGACGGGGGAAGAGTAAAACACGCTTTGGTCCATCCCTTTGGATTGCAACCAACCACGCAACTCACTTACCTTAATCATAGACGCGGCCCAATCGGGCTCCGCCTTGAAGCTGAGGGTCCCAACCCCAATCCTCAGGTGACCATTTCCGAAACTCAAGAACTTGGCATGATGCTCGTTTTTGCCTGATCCTAACTCGAGTGTTTGGCATACTGCAGAATCCTTGTCACTTTTAGGTTGATACCGGATCTGCACCGGGATCTCGCCGGACAGGATTGCACCTGTCAAAGCATTCAGCGCCGACTGAAAACCTTTATGCCCTGTCGTCCTTTTCTCGTAGGCGTAGTCTTCTGGAAAAGGCCCAATGTGGACAGCGTCTGTTTCCTCAGGATCCCCCCCAACCATCAATATCGCCGCGTTTTCGACGCTGATCTCGGTTGCAATGCGCCAGTAAAAAAACGGGTCATCTTCGATCATTTCAGTCTCACTATTTTTGGTTGGGTCTCATTGTTGCCCATCAGAAAATCAGCCCACGTCGACATCATTGCTCTTCGTTTCTCTACCATATCCCAGCGCCGGTAAGACGCTTCCACAGCATTGCCGATCTTGTGGGCCAAAGCCAGCTCCACCATATCACCCGGAAAGTGCATACGCTCCGCAACCCAATCACGGAATGTGCTTCGTAGGCCAGGTTCACCCACTAGCCTTTTTTCAGGCTTCTTCGCGGTTTGTGTGGGTGTGCGGGTCTCCGGTCAGTTCACGACCACACCAGATGTTGTGTCGTAGGGTGACGCGGGCAGGTGCTTGAGCCGACCGGCGA
>NZ_JBAPKZ010000087.1:0-5006 GCF_037083805.1 Roseovarius sp. D0-M9
CGTATCGGGGTCGGTGATCGAGCGTATTCGCTCCTCGGCTCTTTGGGTGCATGCTGTTTTGATCGGATCGGTTTTCTGGATCATCGACGCGGCATGGGGCTGGCACTATCACGGCTGGATGGTGAAATATCTTGGATACCATTATGCTTATGCATCGGGCGTCATCCACGCCATCGCAGGCGGCTATGCGCTG
The DNA here is from genome assembly GCF_037083805.1 of Roseovarius sp. D0-M9. NCBI lineage: Bacteria > Pseudomonadati > Pseudomonadota > Alphaproteobacteria > Rhodobacterales > Roseobacteraceae > Roseovarius > Roseovarius sp. D0-M9. The sequence continues at coordinate 194 of NZ_JBAPKZ010000087.1, forward strand.
GGTGTCATCATGGTGCTGGGGCCACGTATCGGCAAATTCGCAAGCGATGGCACGCCCCGCGATATCCCGCCGCACAACCCGTGGCTGCTGACGATTGGCATCTTTCTGATCTATACCGGCTTCTGGGGCTTTTACGCGGCGTGCAACGTGCCTCTGATCTCGCCCGAGGCCATTGGCGGTGAGATCACCGGCGTCACCTGGACGGCGACCAACATCTACCTTGCGCCGACTTCATTGTCAGCGATTACCTTCAACTTCCTCATGTCGCTGTCGGGCGGTCTGGCTGGCGTGATCACGGCCTCGGCGGGCAACGATCTCTACCACCCGATCCAAGCCATGCTCGTTGGCGCGATCGGCGTCGTTATCGTCTATAACCTGCATCAGTGGGTCGAGCGGACCTTCAAGCTGGACGATGCGGTCGGCGCGGTGGCTGTTCATGGCTATGCGGGCGTGGTCGGCCTGATCATCGCTGGCTTCATGTTGTGGGGCGCACCGGCCTCGCCGTTCGAAGGTTTTGCGACGATCAATCCGCTGGGCCAGACAATCGGCGCAGTCATCATGTTCTTTGTCCTTGGCTTTGCGCCGGGCTGGTGCGTGGCCAAGATCCAGAGCGCGATGGGCGTTCTGCGCATCCCCGAAGAAGTGGAATTGCAGGGCCTCGATTTTGCCGAGCACCATGCCTACGAAGATGCCAAGCAAGACATAATCGAAGCGGACAAGGCACATCTTGCCATCAGAATCAGAACATAAGGAGCGCACCGTATGTCAACGATAGGATACGATAGCTGGGCGGTGGATCTGGCTGAAGTCGGCCCGGTCTACCCCTTTCAGGGAATGGAAGTGGCGATGGTCGTCATCGGCGTGATCTTCTGGGTGGGCTGGCACATCATCCAGTTCCAACGTGAGAAGGTTCATCTGGAAAAGGCCCGCAAGTTGGGCGACCAAGAAAAGATCGCCCGCGTCCTCGAACGCTACTGATACTTCCCGCGGTTTTCACAAAGCGGTATCTGGGGGCGCGCAAGGTCGCGCCCCCTTTTTTTAGAGCTTTCCCAAGGGTGCTGAAGCCTTGTGCCTCATGATGGTATTTCATCGACGACGCGGGCCTCTTCCATGCGCCAGCGTCCCGGCGCGCCGGACACATGCCATGTCGCGGGTGGCGCCGTGCGGGCGCGGGCGCGTGTCAGGGTCCAGCCATGGGCGCCGGGCCGGTGCGCAGGGGCAATGTGCCAGCGCGTCTCGATGCCGGGCGCACCGCCCGCGCCGGGGGTCAGGATCAGGCCAAGGGGCGCGCCCATGTTCATGCCTGCACCCGCCTCGGCGGCCAGATGCAGGCGCCGCACGGGCGTCAGGCCCGGCGGGCTGGGCAGATCGGCCACCACCAGCGGCGCCGCGCCGCTGCGCAGCGCCTCCTCCAGCGCCCAGAGGATATCGGCGGGCCGTTCGGGCGTGATCCAGACGAACCGTTCGGGGCCGGTAAAGGCCGCCATGCCATCGGGGTTCAGCGCGCCCGCCTGCCAAGGCGGCGCGATCCACAGCACAGGCCCCTGTGTCGCGGCGGCGATCAGCATGGCCAGCATGTGCCGGGCTGGCCCGCAGGCCTCATGCAGGCGTGCCAGTGGCAGGGCAATATCGCCCAGAACGGGCAGAGAGGGGTGGCCTGTTCGGCTGTCGAGATTCGGGAGAACGGACATGCCGCCAGCCTATTATGTTCGCTAAATGTTCTCAATCGCATTTTGCACGTGACGCCGCGCGCCAAGACGCTACCCTGCGCCGGACACCAGAAAGGACGATACAAGATGAAGATGAATCCGCTTGGCCGCACCGGCCTGATGGTCAGCGAACTATGCCTCGGCACAATGACCTGGGGCAGCCAGAACACCGAGGCCGAGGGCCATGCCCAGATCGACCGCGCGCTGGACCGGGGCGTCAACTTTGTCGACACCGCCGAGATGTATCCGACCAACCCCAAGATCGCCGAGACCCAAGGCCGCACCGAAGAGATCATCGGCACCTGGCTGTCCCGAACCGGGCGGCGCAGTGACATGATCCTTGCCAGCAAGGTGTCCGGGACGGGCCTGATGCATGTGCGCGGCGGCGCGCCGATCACGGCAGGCAGCATCCGCGAGGCGGTCGAGGGGTCGCTTAGGCGGATGCAGACCGATCATATCGACCTTTACCAATTCCACTGGCCCAATCGCGGCAGCTACATGTTTCGCCAGAATTGGAGCTATGACCCGTCGCCGCAAAATACGAGTGAGGTGCTGGACAACATGCACTCCACGCTCGAAGCCATAGCGGATGAGGTCAAGCGTGGCACGATCGGACATTTCGGCCTTTCGAACGAGAGCGCATGGGGCACCGCGCAATTCCTGCGCCTGTCCGAGGCCAATGACTGGCCCCGCGTCGCCAGCATCCAGAATGAATACTCGCTACTTTGCCGTCTCTATGACACCGATCTGGCCGAGCTCAGCGTGCATGAAGATGTCGGCCTCCTGGCCTTCTCGCCGCTCGCCGCAGGGCTGCTGAGCGGCAAATATCAGGGTGGTGCGGTGCCTGCTGGCTCGCGCAAGTCGATCACCGAGGATTTGGGCGGGCGTATCACGCCGCGCGTCTTCGAGGCGGTCGATGCCTACTTGGAGATCGCAAGGCGCCACGGTCTTGATCCGTCGCAGATGGCGCTGGCCTGGACGCTGACGCGGCCCTTCATGACCTCCTGCATCTTTGGTGCGACGACGATGGAGCAACTGGACATCGCGCTGGGCGCGGGGGATTTGACTCTCTCGGAGGAGGTGATGGAGGATATCGACGCAGCCCACCGCGCGCATCCGATGCCCTTCTAAAGCGCCCTGCCTTCAACGGCGGACCGCTTCAGGACTGCATCTCGCGCGCGAGGCCGCGCAGATACTCGGGCATTTCCCGGTCGGCCACCGATGCCTCGCGCAAGAGGTGGTCGAAATGCCCGGTCAGGGCCTGCACCCGTTCGGTATCGCGAAAGGCCATGTAGTTGCGCCCGATATAGATCACCGCCAGGAGCGGGCCGAAGATTGTCACCGGCGCAGAATAGATGCGCCGCGCATCAAAGAGGGACAGGCGCAGGCGCGGATAAAGCTGCTCGGTCACCTCGATCAGTTTGGCAAGCTGGGCGCGCCGCACGGGCAGGGGCAGGCCGCGATAATACCCTTCGCCGCGGGCAAAGCTGTGCATCTCGTAGAGGGGTAGCGCGATCTCATAATCCGATTGCGCTCCGCGCATCCATTCCAGCCTGTCCTCGGAGGCACCGATCACCTGATCGGTGCTGCGGCCCAGATGCGGCTCGTATTCCCACTCCAGCATGGCGTGGGTCTTCAGCATGTCGGGCAGCGCGGCGGGCACGTGGCGGATCTTGTAGCCAGCCGCTTCCTTGTGCCACTCGAAGATCTGCGCATCGACCAATGCGCGGGGCGCCTCTGTCAGCGACAGGGAGTTGGCGAGGATGTCCGCCGCCGTCTCGGGTCGGTCCGTCAGGCCCAGGAGCCAATCGGCCGAGATGCCCAGAACCCGCGCACATTCGCCCACCACCTGCGCATTGGGCAGGCGCGCGCCCGTGCCTGCCAAAAGCTGCGACACTGTCGAGCGATCAACACCGACGGCGCGGGCCAATGCGCTCTGGCTGAGGCGGCGCATCGACATCGCCTCGCCAAGGCGTGAGCGAAAAAGAGTGGCGCGGGCCCGCTTGTCTGTTTTTACCATCATCCGTGATTATTATCACCAATGCAGCGGAATGTTAACCGCAAACAGAATGGGCAACCTGCCTGCGCCCGGATACCCCTGTGCCATAACCCATTCACATATCGGAGGATTTATGGAACGGCCCCGTCGCACGCTGGTCAAGGCGATCATCTGGAACATCAACGGCCTTATCATTATGAGCCTTGTCGGCTATATGATGACGGGCTCGGCGGGCGCGGGCGGCGCGATGGCTGTGGTCAATACCGTGATCGGTCTCAGCCTTTATTTCCTGTACGAGCGGATCTGGTCGCGCATCTCGTGGGGGCGCGTGGATGCGCACGGCTGAATGGCCAACGCTGGCATTATTGGCGGTGACATACGCGCTTTGGGCGCTGGCGACGACATGGCTGGCGACGCTTTGGCTGCCCCTTGGGGTCGTCGTCGCGGCGCTGGCCATCGCTCAGCACTCGTCGCTCAGCCATGAGGCGCTGCATGGCCATCCCTTTGCGGATGCGCGCGCCAACATGGCGGCGGTCTGGCCTGCGCTGGGCCTCTTGGTGCCCTACCTCAGGTTTCGCGATACACATCTGGCCCATCATCGAGACGCGCTGCTGACCGATCCCTATGATGATCCTGAAAGCAACTATCTTGATCCCGTCATCTGGGCGCGGCTGCCGCACGTCCTGCGCGCCGCGCTGCGGTTCAACAATACGCTGATCGGGCGCATTGCCATCGGGCCGATCGTCGGCATGACGACGTTCTTGCGCGGCGACTGGCGCGAAATGCGGGCGGGTGATGCGAGCATCCGGCGCGCCTGGCTGTGGCATGGGGCGGCGATGGTGCCTGTCATGATCTGGGTCTGGGCCGCGCCCATGCCGATCTGGGCCTATCTCATCGCAGCCTATGGGGCGATGTCGCTGTTGAAGATTCGCACATTCCTTGAGCATCGCGCGCATGATCGGGCCAGCGGGCGCACGGTGGTGATCGAGGATCGCGGGGTAGTGCCCCACCGGGTGGTGTAAGAGGCCGCGCGCGAAGCCCTTGGCGTAGCGCAGCGCGCGGCCGGGTCTGGCGGCCACCGCGCTTCTTCGTAATCTGAGGTTGT
>NZ_JBAPKZ010000088.1:0-4421 GCF_037083805.1 Roseovarius sp. D0-M9
CCTGTTTCGCCATTGCGGACAAGAAGGCGCGGCTCTGGCGCCGGGTGGGGCATAGCCACCCAGCCGATCTGCATTTTCCGGTTGGTGAGCGCAAGGAAACGCCGCCACCCCAGCCCGATCGGGAGCCCTCACGGCGAACCGCGCTGGCGGACCTCTGCCGGCGGATCGTGATGGAGAACTACGCGCCCGCCGCGATCCTGATGAACACCCGGCTGGAGTGTCTCTATCTGCTCGGTCCGACTGAAAAATACCTGAAGATGAGTCAGGGCCCTCCCGATCCCGGCGTCCTTGGAATGCTGCCCAAGGCGCTGCGGTCAAAGTTTCGCAAGGCAGCGGAGTCCTGCACGCCATCAAACCCGATCGTGACGATCTCAAGCGGGCACCTGGAAGGGTTCAGCAGCTTTGATATCGCCCTGCATGCGGTCTCGGCCGGGCAAGAGCCGCTGTTGCTGGCCTGTTTTCTCGACACCGCGCTCCCCGGCCTGGCCCCTGCGCAGGGGTCTTCGCCCAAGGGCGACAAAACGCGCACCGCCGATCTGGAAGCCGATCTGGCCGCCACGCGCCGCGATCTCAAGGATGCGTTGCGCGATCTGGAGCAAGAGGTCGAGGCGCATAGCAGCGATGCCGCCGAGGCACTGTCAGTCAACGAGGAATTCCAGTCCACCAACGAAGAGCTGCTGGCCTCAAAGGAAGAATTGCAGTCGCTGAACGAAGAGCTGACCGCGCTGAATGGTCAGTTGCAAGAAACACTGGAGCGTCATCGCACCACCGCCAACGACCTGCAAAACGTGCTCTACAGCACCGATGTGGCGACCCTGTTTCTGGACCTCGATCTGAACATCCGGTTTTACACCCCCGCGATCCGAAACATTTTTAACGTTCGTGCAAGCGATGTCGGCCGCCCGATTGCGGACCTCGCCGCCGTGGCGCGCGACAATGAGCTCGATGCGGATGCCCGCGCCGTGCTGGCGACACATGACCCGATCGAACGCGAAACCTCGGGGGCCGAAGGCAAGTGGTTTTCGCGCCGCGTCCAACCCTATCGCGCCGAGCGCAACCTCGTGGAAGGCGTGGTGATCACTTATACCGACATCACCGAAAACAAACGCACCAATGCCGCGCTTCTCGCCGCGATGAACGAGGCAGAGCGGGCGACCAAGGCCAAATCGCGGTTTCTGGCTGCGGCCAGTCACGACCTGCGCCAGCCTTTGCAGTCGATGGCGCTGCTGCACAGGCTGATGGCCCCGAACAAGGTATCGACCGAGGGCACGCGATTGGCCATGCTTCTGGATCAGACGCTGAACTCCATGACGGGGATGCTGGATTCGATGCTGGATGTGAACCGGATCGAGTCGGGCATTGTCCACCCCGACATTCGGCCCGTGGCCATTGATCCGCTCATGAAGCGCCTCGTGGACGAGTTCAGGCCGCTGTGTGATGTGAACGGCTTGCGGCTGCGGTCCGTGTCATCCAGCGCATGGGTGCGCACCGACCCGCAGCTTCTGGAGCAGATGTTGCGCAACCTTTTGTCGAACGCGGTGAAATACACCAAAAAGGGTGGCATCCTGATCGGGTGCCGTCCCAAGGGAGATCAACTGACCGTTCTCGTCTGCGACACGGGCGTGGGGGTATCAGAAGCGGAAAGAAAATCTATTTTCGACGCCTACTACCAGGTTGACGGCGATGCGCAATTTGCCGTGAACGGCCTCGGCCTGGGCCTCGGCCTGGGCCTGTCGGTTGTTCAGCGGCTTGCCGAGTTGATGGAGCATCCGATTTCGGTGAATTCGGCTCCGGGCAAGGGGTCGAATTTCATGATCTCACTGCCACGTGTCGAGCCTGAGCCCGAGGGGCCGCGTCCGGCAGTCCGCAAGTTTACTGCCGCCGAGGCACAGACGGGAACGATCCTCTTGGTCGAGGACGAAGAGCATCTCAGGGACCTNGTCGAATTTCATGATCTCACTGCCACGTGTCGAGCCTGAGCCCGAGGGGCCGCGTCCGGCGGTGCGCAAGTTCACTGCCGCCGAGGCACAGACGGGAACCATCCTCTTGGTAGAGGACGAAGAGCAGCTCAGGGACCTCATGAAAGACGTTCTGACCAAGGCAGGTCATACCGTCATTTCCAGGGCCGACGCCAAAGAGGCGCTGACCTGGGCCCAGGACACTGACATGCCGCCCGATCTTTTGCTGACGGATTTCGAGTTGCGCGGCGGGAAAAACGGATTGGCGCTGGCGCAAGAGCTGCCCGATATCTTGGGCAGCCCAGTGCCAACGCTTATCCTGACCGGAGATATCACCACCTCGACCTTGCAGGCCATAGCGCGGTCAGACCATCAGCAAATCATGAAGCCGCTGATGCCCGAGGCCCTGATTTCACAGATTTCGGACCTGATGCTGAAGGCCCGCAGCAAGACGCACCACACCAACGGGCTCTCGCGGATCACCCTGCATGTCATCGAGGATGATCCGATCATCCGCGAAACCACCCAGCGCCTGTTCGAAGCCGAAGGGTCGAAGGTCATCACATATGTCTCGGCAGAGGACTTCCTGTCGTCCCCTCGGCCGGAGGGCACGGCATGCCTTCTTGTTGATGCCGTTCTTCCCGGCATGGATGGGGTCGCGCTGGTCGCGCTTCTGCGGTCGGAGGCGTCGCAGGTGCCCGCCATCATTCTGACCGGTCACGGCGATGCCGATATGGCGGTGGAGGCGATGAAAGCAGGCGCATCGGACCTGATCGAGAAACCGGCGAGCGCGGCTGATTTGCTGGCAAGTTTCCGCTCTGCCATCGCGCAGATGGAAGACCGGAACCTGAAGGCGAACGCGCGCAAGGCGGCAAAAGCCAAGTTCGCAAACCTCACGCCGCGCGAGCAAGACGTCCTTGCCGGCGTTCTGGAGGGCAAACCGAACAAGATCATGGCGGTGGACCTGGGCATCAACCAACGCACTGTGGAGAACCATCGCGCGTCAGTGATGCGCAAGACGGGGGCCGAATCCTTGCCGGCGCTGGTGCGTCTGGCGCTGGCGGCCGAAGTGCAGAGTTTATGATCTTGCAGTAAGTGTTTTTTCACTTTTTTGCCCCAGCAATATCTTCGTCGCGTATTTTGTCCAGGTCACTGGAACACGCAGACGTTTATCGCGACGCTCCGACATGGCCGTCTCGATGCGCCCTAGGTGATCAAGGACGCGATAAACCGCCAGCTGTTCGAGCTTTATGTCAAAACCCAAGTGACCCCGACCCTGAAAGCCGGCGATGTGATCATCCTCGACAACCTGTAGTCCGACAAAAGCCCCAAGGTCGCTAGCTATGAAACTGGTCGAACGCAACCCTCTATAAGGTGCCAGCCGATCGGCTAATAGAGCTGTTCAAACCGTAAGGTCGACCTACGACGTGCGACAGCGGCGACATGTGCGACACTGCAGCAGCTGCTCGTGGCGTCGCACATGTCGCACGTGTCGCACGCGTACGGTCCAGATTCTGAAATCGCCCTGAAAGTTCTGTCGCTAGAAATCACAAGCGGTCGCGCGTTACCCTCGCAGGCCTGGCTTGTAGGAGGACCCACAATTAGGCTTGGAAACATGAAGCGAGCGGNGCTAGAAATCACAAGCGGTCGCGCGTTACCCTCGCAGGCCTGGCTTGTAGGAGGACCCACAATTAGGCTTGGAAACATGAAGCGAGCGGCCCATAACAGGCATTGGGAAACTTCCTCCTGCTGCACCGCAGCCCATCATTTTGCCGATCCGCCCCGGCTGCAAATCATCAATGATGATGGCCAACACATAACCTGCAGATAGTTGAACTCGCATTGTAATCCCGTCGCGGCAGACGAGTAACGTTTGTCAGGCTGATGCTTGAAGGCTATCAACATGGACATCATGCTCACACCGTCTACACTAAAGGGCGACTATCGACTCAACTTATTAGACAGAGTGTCGAATCGCCACAACAACGGTGAAGAGCACGGTTCCGAGGAAGACGTAGCCATTGCTTAAAACAGAAAACATTGTCACCCCGATATTTAGACGATCAACGGGAGGAAAAGAAAATCTAAGCTCTCCTTTTGCAAAGAACTTTGACATAAACCAGTGGAAGTACGCGCTCGTGGAATCCAAAGATAACGAGCGGGACACCAAGCTTTGTTTGTCCGCAATATTTTTTGGACAGCAAATTTCGTCTCTCAGGCAGACACATGTCGAAATCATACTCAAAGGCATTAGCAAGCGTAGCGCGCTGGTACTCGCCGTTGGCTCCGCCAATAGGAATTACCTTGCTCTAAAAACAGACTTCCGAAGCAGACAAAACAAGCTCGCCAAGTCAAAAGATGGTCCCTTCTCGTTCCGTGTGGGTAGTCGGGCGCACCGGTGCTTGAGCCGCTCCCATATTTCGTGCCTTCGGTAGGCGCGTCCGACGCGGAGACCTCAGCCAT
>NZ_JBAPKZ010000089.1:0-3942 GCF_037083805.1 Roseovarius sp. D0-M9
ATGGCTGAGGTCTCCGCGTCGGACGCGCCTACCGAAGGCACGAAATATGGGAGCGGCTCAAGCACCGGTGCGCCCGACTACCCACACGGAACGAGAAGGGACCTTTTTTTTGCAGATGACAAAACCCCGAAGATTTCCACCGACCTCGCGGAGTTGAACTCGGCAATCCAAAAGGCACCACCCTGTCATGTTTTTGCGCAAGACACGGTGCGACAGAAAACGGTTTCTGTTAACTCTAACGAGACAACATCTGGGGGTGATTTCGAAAGCCCCGCGCCATGTTTCGCGGCACATATGGATGTTCCAATCCATCTCGCAGGGCGTGTCGTCGGTGCGTTAAGAGTCATCGACACAGAGTCGAGATCTTGGTCCACAGAAGATATTCGGCAACTGAAGTCTTTTGCCGCACTTGTCGACGACCAGATAGAATTTGGCGAACTTCTCAGACAATCTCAGCGCGTCGCAGTCGAATTGTCGGACTTGCAGGTTGAGGCGTTGCAGGTCAGCCAAGAGAAAACGGATTGCATCGACTCGGTTAAGCATGAGGTTGCCAGTCCGCTCACGGCAATCTTCGGCTATACCGACTTGATGCTTGAAACGAGCACAACGCCAGAGCAAGACCGTTATCTCAAAAATGTGCAAACTGCGGCTGAACGGCTATCCGGAGTGATAGATCATGCTCTGGACCCTCCAACGACCGAAACCGATGTAATAGTCATGGTCAAAGCGCCATTTTGCCTCATCACGCTTCTTGAGGCGGCGAGTTCGATTGTCCAGCTATCGGCGCAGGACAAAGCCATAGATCTGTGCATCGAGGTTGATCCAAACCTTCCCGACACGCTGCTCGGCGACGAGCCGCGGTTGCACCAAGTGCTTTTGAACCTTCTCGTAAACGCGATCAAATTCACGTCTGAGGGAACCGTCACGATGCGCGTTTCGCGCGACGCGGCGGGCCGTGATGCCGTCCGTTTCGAGGTGGTCGATACAGGCATCGGGATCGACGTGGAAAATCAAAAGCGGATCTTCGAAAGGGGTGCACAGGCGACCGCATCAACTCAGGGCGAATTTGGCGGAAGTGGGTTAGGCCTTTCCATATCCCAAACGCTGGTCGGGCTGATGGGCGGCACTCTCGGGGTCGAGAGCGATCCGGGGCACGGTGCGACCTTCTGGTTCACCGTGACACTTCCGATCCCTTCAACACCTCAGAACTCGGCGGCGTGATGGACAACGGTTCAGTGATTGCGACGCCGGGGTCACCTCGTCATGCACCAGGCAAGACAGCTTCACCCGATGGTCAAATCCAAACGTTGAAAACATCAACAAATGACACAGGACATACTGTACACATGAATGAGGCCATATTGACGAATGAGAATGAGTTTGATTGGCTACCCGCCCCGCTTCACCCGAATGAAGGCGCGCGGATGCGGGAATTGCTCTCGCTTGATCTACTCAACACGTCTGACGCCAGCCTTGACCAGGTTACCCGACTGGCCGCGCGTGTCTTCGACGTGCCGATTGCCCATATCGGGCTGCCAAGCGGCGACAAGAACTGGATCAAGGCCGGCGTCGGAATCGATATACCGTCATGCGACCGCGTGATGTCGTTCTGCGGTCACGCCATCCACGAGCCCGATATGCTGGTGGTCGAGGATACGTGGCACGATCCACGGTTTGCCAATCACCCGATGGTCCGAGGGTCCGCAAACATCCGATTTTACGCTGGTGCCGTCATTCGGGGGCGACATGATGAACCGCTCGGAACCTTTTGCCTTGTCGATACCGAACAACGGATATTTTCCGAAGAGGATCGCGTCAAGCTGCGCCATTTCCGCGACATCGCGCAAGACCAGATGGTGGATTTCGGGGCGAAACGCAAGAAGTTCGAAGGGGCTGTGCACCACGCAAAACAGGACGAAGTCACCGGCCTTCTGAACGAGGCCGGCCTGCAGGAGCGGCTGGATCAGGCCGTGCAATGGGCGCAAAGCGGCGACGGATCGGGCTTCAGCGTGCTTGTCATGAAAATCGTGAAGTTTACTGATATCAAACGCGGACGCGGTCCCGCGATCACAAAAGCTGTGCTTGAGACGGCCGGGCGCACATTGGCAAAAACCCTCGCGAGAGGGTGCATCCATGGCCGCTGGCGTGAGGATGTGTTCCTGACCATCGTGCCTTATGCCGCGCCGGGTGATGAGCTGATCGACCTCGCAAGAAGGGTGATTAGCGCTTTCAGTACCAAATTTGAGGTTAAGGGTGAAGTGATGCCGGTGCGCGTGCATGTCGGTATGAGTCGATTTCCTGCCGACGGTCAGGAAGGCCAAGCACTCGCTGACGCAGCCGAGCACGCGATCGCGGATTTTAGTGCGAAAAACCTGAGCAATTTCGCACTGGCCGACCAAAACCTAAACACGGCCATGACGGAGCGACTTGATTTGGAAAAACGCCTGCGTCTGGCAATCCACGAGGAAAAACTGACCGTGGTTTACCAACCAAAGATCAATGTCCGGGGCGAACACTTCTGCGAGGCCGAAGCGCTCGTGCGCTGGACCGATCCGGAACTGGGAGCGGTTCCCCCTGATCGGTTCATCCCGATTGCGGAAACCGCTGGCCTTATTGACGCCCTGGGCGCATTCGTCTTGAAGAAAGCTTGCGAAGACGCGGTAACCTGGGACCCAGATACGCGGGGCAAGTCAAGCGTCGCGGTGAACGTGTCCGTGATGCAGATCGAGAACCCCGCGTTTCTTGATACCTTGCGTGAAGTGCTGGACCAGACCGGTCTCGCGCCGGATCGGCTGATCCTGGAACTCACCGAAAGCACATTGATGACAAACGCCAGCGGGATAAGGGACGAAATGTCTGTTATTGCCGCGCTCGGGGTTCGTTTTGCCATCGACGATTTTGGCACCGGCTATGCCAATTTCAATTATCTGCGTGACCTGCCGATCCACAGCCTCAAGATCGATAAGACATTCGTCGACAACATCACCGAACACGATAACCACGCGCGCATTTGCCATGCGATGGTGACGCTTGGCCGAACACTCGATCTCGAGGTGGTGGCCGAAGGAGTGGAAACCAGCGAACAGGCGATTTTCCTGAAAGCCTACGGGTGTGGCCAGCTTCAGGGGTTTCACTTCAGCATGCCGCTTTGCAACGACGACTTTCGCAAATTTGTCCGGACGCGAAACGAAAGTGCACCGATATGAACGCCCTGGCCCTGGTCTCGCTTCAAGACCTCAGAACCCGGTGCCTCGATGATCAGTAACAAACCAATCACGACAGCAGCGTCGCAGCACCACGTACAGGATGAAACCGCCATAACCAGTGCCCAGATAAAGACACTGAAAAATTTAGCAGACCATACAAGAGACATAGTGCAAGTGGATCAACTTTTACTGACGGATCAAAGGTGCTCCGGTAATTGGCTGCACGCCCTGTCGGGTCCGGATGAAGCCGCGCGGATCATAGAGATCGATTCTCTTGATTTGCTCAACACCTCTGACCCAAATCTTGGCAGGTTAACCCGATTGGCGGCGCGTGTCTTTACCGTGCCAATGGCACATATCGGGTTACCAAGCGGCGACAAAAACTGGATCATGGCCGGCCTTGGGATGGACAACGGGTTGTACGACCGTGAGGCGTCATTTTGCGGCCATGCCATCCATGAGCCCGATATGTTGGTCGTACCGGACACACTGTGCGATGAACGATTTGCCAATCACCCGATGGTAGCCGGGCCATCTAATATCAGATTTTACGCAGGCGCGGTTATCAGAGGACAAAACCTGGAACCTTTGGCAAGCTTTTGTATCCTCGATACCGAGCCTCGAACATTTTCGGTCCCTTCTCGTTCCGTGTGGGTAGTCGGGCGCACCGGTGCTTGAGCCGCTCCCATATTTCGTGCCTTCGGTAGGCGCGTCCGACGCGGAGACCTCAGCCATC
>NZ_JBAPKZ010000090.1:0-3928 GCF_037083805.1 Roseovarius sp. D0-M9
GTCCATCGAAAGTGAATTGCTCATCCAACACCCTCCCCAAGGAGAATGAATCAGAAAAAAGGTCCCGTGGGAATCTCCTGCGATTCAATCGTCAATGGCGACGCTGTAATCGAGAGGACGGGCTCGCGTCGGAGCCGATGAGAGAAAGCCGTTCAATTGGATTGAGATGAGGGCAGTAGGGCGGCAACTGGATCAAATGGATACGGCAAGCTGTCCTGGCGAGGAAGGCTCTGACATCGGGCCCTTTGTGGTAGGCAGCGTTGTCCCAGATGACATGAATGATGCGCTTATCGGGGTTGCGCTCCTCAATCTTGGTTAGAAGCTATGCTGCACTGACCCCATCAACGATCGTGGGCTCGACGAAGGGTGCATCGAAGGTTTCGAGGTTTACAGCCCCATGGATGTTCACCCGACCGCGCCCTGCCGTGCTGAGAACCGCTGGATTTGATCCAACCTTCACCCAGCCAAATGCAGGCTTGGTCTGGTATTCCGGATGCACCGCATCGGCGAAGTAAACGGCTTCATCTGCCGGTAACTCACGCATCAGGCGCTCGTAGAATGCGATGAAAGCTGCCTGTTTTTCCACGGATGCTACGCGCGGCAGGGGTTTGGGCTTGCGGTATTCAAAGCCCAGTCGGGCCAGAAGTTTGATGCAGCAAGAATGGGAATAGTTCAGCCCGCACTCAGCTGCAACATGAGCTCTGATCTCTACCGTCGAGCGACAGAAGCGGGCTTCCAGCCAAGCGCATAACGCAACCTCTTGTGCCTGCGTCATACGGGACTGGCTGCCTTTCCAGCCGTCGAAGGCAAGCGCATCCCAACCATCTTGTAGGTAGGTTTTATGCCAGCCGCGGATGGTATCGTCGTCCAAGTAGAGAAACTTTGCGATCCGAGCACAGCTTTCCCCGTCGTCGAGCAGCAGGATCGCATTTGCCCGGCGGGCAATACCGTGGTCCTTACGCTGGCGACGCACGCAAGCCTCAAGCTCGATACGGTCTGCTGAGGAAAGAAAGCCGGGACGGATCATAGGCATAGCTGAATCGTTCCAAGCCCAACCGTCAAGCCATCAAATTCGGCTTCCGCAAAACTCGGAGTATAAACTCACCGTTCTTTCTTACGGGATCCGAAATAGCCTGTGCAAATCGGCCAGATCAGATCCAGCAAGTCGCGACCGTGGTTCGTTCTGACTTATTCGGCCCCAAGATGGTCTGTGGTAAATAGCATGTCCTCGCCTGCGCCGGAATGGCAGGCGATGCACCCTGCATCCATTCCTTTGGCCACCTTGCCGGCCAAACGCATACCTTTCGGGTTCTTGTCCAGAGAGCCGTCCGGCAAATATTTGACCCAGAACCAGTCAGCATTCTCCGGATCAAATCCTGCCTCACGCCGGAACATGGCAGTGACCGCACCGAGATGCTTGTCGGGATCGTCAAGTACTTCATCAATGCTGACACCTTCGGGCCCATAGTTGCGCTTGATCACCAGATCACCCGAATGGCCCTCAACGGTCGCCGTCGTGTACAGCGTCTCCAACATCATCCCATGCGGTGCAACACCCTCATAGGGAAACGTTCGGATCATCCCATCGCCGGCAAGTTTCATCTCTTCCATGATTGACCAAAGCTTGGCGGCATACTCGGCATCCGCGTCAGTTCCGAAAGGAGCGTCTTGCGCCATGGCTAAACTTGCGCTGACCGCCAGAACGGTCAGACCACCACCAATTCCTTTTACCGTGTTCATGAACTCTCTCCCTTTGATGAAACATCAAGTTTGAACCGATTCGCAGTTTGATGGGGTAACAATTTCTTGTTCGCTCTGGGCGTGACTGCCTTTGACCTTCCACATCCAATATTGCAGTCTTTCGTCATGAAAATGGGAACTTTATGCTTAGCGGCGCTCTTGTCGAGTACAAGCTTAGCCGCCGCAGAAAAAGAAATCTTGGAGATGGACACGGTCTGCGTGCGCAACGCCAGTGCTAACAAGCATTTATTCGTTGCAGAAGCTCCGAATGGGCGGCGCGAGATTGCTGAATTGGCGCCGGGGGGGATGCTTTGCGTTAGTGGCGCAGAAGCGGGGGAAACAGGTGTGGTTTCAGTTTTTGAAGACCAGGATGCTTTTGAAGGTTGTTCCCGTCTCGTTCCAGCTGGCCGAACAGAAGATATGATCAAATACGTAGATTTTGACAGATGCTTCTGGAGTTCCAATAGCTGAAATTCAGCGGTGGTTACCAATTACAATAAGGAAGAATAATTATGATGAACGACTCCAAATTATTACCCGCCAAACCGACCCCAAACATGACCTTGCGGACGGTGGACGGTAGCGAGGTAAGTCTTGGTGGGAAAGGGCGATGGCAGGTCGCTGTGGTTTATCGCGGTAGCCACTGCCCTCTGTGCCGCAAATATCTCGAGACACTCGGCGAGCTTCTGGAGGACTTTCGAGAAGCGGGCATAGAAGTTATCGCCATTTCCGGCGATCCGCTTGAGCGTGCCAAGGAAGAGGCGTCCGAAGAGGGTTGGCAGTTTCCTGTGGCTTGCGAGCTGTCGCAGGACCAGATGCGCCAACTCGGACTCTACATTTCCGAACCACGTTCGCCGCAGGAGACCGACCGAAATTTTCCGGAGCCAGGTCTTTTTGTCACTAATCCCGATGGGGTCCTGCAGATCGTGGATATATCGAACGCGCCATTTTCGCGTCCCGATCTTCAAGGTGTTCTCAACGGACTGAAGTTCATTCAGGAAAAGGACTACCCGATCCGCGGGACTGCCTACTGAGTATGGCCGCAACGCCTCTGGCGGTCTGCTCTCGAAGGTGCTGGCTTGGAGAAAACATGCCAGCACTTACATCTATTCACGGTAGTCTACCTGCCTTAGCTCGACTTTGTCCGTTTTTAGGTCAGGTCCAAGTCCAGAAGATACCCTCGTTTGCGATGAATTCGAGTGCGTCGCTGAGAGGCAGGACGACGCCGCCCATGTCATCGACATCTTCCCATCTGCGGCGGTGTGACCAATAACCAAGCCTGACTTCATCACCATTTCCGGTTGGCTTTGCCTTGCGATTGTTGCATCGGTGTTCAGCAGATAGAGGTGATAGCTGCCCTTGTCTGTATAATAGCCGACACCGCCCCCATTGGCGGCGTCAAAGGCCTCGATGCGTTCGGCAGTGCTGTCATTTTTCATGAGTCCCATATAGCCGACGGGCCGTTTCAGGTCAGGTGATTCACTTCGCCGCAGACAGCGGACTTGCATGATGCGCGGCGAAGGATTCGAAGCATGGGATGACACATCATCCTGATTTTCTGTCCTCACACGGGGATCCTGTCCCCCAGATCCTACGCGTTTGGATGCAGGCCTTTCGGTCTCAGTTCACCACCCCGAGCTGGGAACATGTGCTTGTTTTGATTATGGGCTGTAGCGCGACAAACTTGATGAGAAGAGCGCGTCAATCAGGATGAGAATCCTTGGTCGCGACGCTTGAGAAGATGCCGCCCTTTTCTGTCGCGATCAAGGTGTTTGTGATTTTGATTGTCGCGGCGCGTCAATCAGTTTTGACGTTGGCCGGTGTAGCTCTTTGAGCAGGCCGCCCTGGCCCCTTTGCCTTTTCGGCAGCTCTGCGCCGGTAACCGGTGCCAGCCGCGCCGCCGTCCAGCGTAACCTCGGCTGGATGGAAGCGCACAGCCTGATCCGCGAGGTGACAGGGCAGGGGCGCTATCGAATTTGGCGTATTTGAACAAACAGATGGTACGGTCGGGCACTTTCTCAAAGATGCTGAGAAAATATCGACGCCAAGACGTTTTCAGCATTATGGCGCTGGTTGCGCCGAGATATAGCTGAAAGTTGGTGATGGCCCCTGAGGGGCGGCATATCATGGCGGTGTTCACGCGCCGTCAATTCTCCGAAGAGAAAGGGATATGCCACATGACCAAGAC
>NZ_JBAPKZ010000091.1:0-3858 GCF_037083805.1 Roseovarius sp. D0-M9
CTCACTTCGTCCGTCCCGCGCATCGTCACCCTCACTGCCGCTACCGTGCCAGAAGTGAATCATGTTCTCGCAACCGCGTCGAGACCGGCCTTTTTCAGCAGCCTGCTAAGCTTCCCTTTTGCGTACAGTTCTGAGGCGTAGCGCCTCTTCTCAAACAAGAAACGAACGTTTTCGATGCAGGTGTCAGCACATTCCCGCAGTTTCTCCGGCCCGGTCTTCTTGGGGGCCCATTCCTCGAATGGTTTCAACTCAATCAGTTTGTGCGCCAGTTGACGCCAGAACAACTCTCCCTTGGGATCGGTTCCAAAGTCATAGGGCGCATCTGCTGCAAGGCGAAGAAGCTTTAGAAATTCATGAAAGCGTTCTTTATCTTGGGTATAGTACTCTTTAGTTTCAGCTTTTTGCTGTTTTGTTTTTTGCTGCCAGAGGTTCGCGATGTGATAACTCAGTACTTCTCGGTGTTCGTCGTTGTCCTTGATGGCCTTGCTGACGTCCGACCAGTCTGCCGAAAGGGGAAGGTCCCGTAGAATGTCCTTTGGAACTAGCAAGATAGGGCCGTCTTCTGTGAGGTAAGGATTTGGTATTAATGTGCCAGAAATGTTACCGCCATTCTTTAGTTTTATGTCATAGCTCTTGGTATTGACACCCAACGCTCTAGCCAACTCCTCGTTGAATTTCACAATCTGCACAGAAATGATATGGCACGTCATATCGCTAATTCGGTCTGGGCCTATGCCCTCTTCAAAAACTGAAAGTGCGGTAAAAAGGTCTGAGTCTTGCACCCCAATGCCAATGACTTCTATTGCGGAGGCGAGAAGAGCTTCAGTGGTTTTCTCGCCAGAACCTGCGCCTCGGTCGCCACCATATCCGAGCTTGGTCCATCCATATTCAGGGAAGGACAGCTTCTTGAACGCCGCCTTCCAAGGTTTGTCACCTTCGCTTTTTATGTAAGAAATCAGCTTGATAACCTGCTCGAAGTATGTATCAAAGGCGTCCGCGGCATCTTTCGAGAAGATCGCGTTCTTCGATTTTCGAAGCAATAATGGATCAACGAAGACAAGAATGTCTGCTGCTAATGTTGGGTTTAGAGTCCCAAAATTTTCGAGTTTCTTGGGGTCAATTCCATACTCGTCTGACAAGCGTATCAGATTGCTTATTTTGGCCAATTTAAAATACTTTCATTGAAATGGAGCCACCAAGGATGACTTAATTGAAGTAAGTCGTTTTCACGAAGCGGGTTTGCACCTATAGCAAATATTAGGTTGGGTCTTTGGAAAGTGTATGTCAACGCAGCATAACCTGACACCGGCGCCCCCACGGTAGTACATTGTCTCGACCGCACTACCACCGATTTCCATCGATATCGCTTTGTATGTCGGCTGCGAGGACGATCACACCTGCGGCGAACGAGCGGTTCCTGCCGGTTCTCTCGGGGCGTCGTATCTGGGCTAATCCGATTGGCGAGGGTGTCTGGCAGGGCGGAGGTGTCGGCTTTCGCTGGGAAGACGGCATTCCGATGCGAAACTAGCCTGCAATTCCCCCACAGTTTGGGTAGAAGGTGACCAAAGGACTTGGCCCGCTCACCCTGAGTTGGCGTCCCTTACACAAGTTTTTCCAGACCGGAGGTCGACCAAATGCCAGGCCCATTGCACGGATTTCGGGTCATCGACCTGACCACGATGATCTCCGGCCCTCTGGCCACCATGACGCTGGCCGATCAGGGGGCTGAGGTCATCAAGATCGAGCATCCCGGCGGCGGTGATCACAGCCGGCAGGTCACGGGGCGGCGCGGCGGGTTTGCGGCCTCCTTCCTCAACAACAATCGCGGCAAGAAGTCGGTCACGCTGAACCTGAAGGATCCGCGTGGCCTCAAAGCCGCGCTGCGGCTTTGCGAAACCGCGGACGTGTTCGTGCAGAACTTTCGCCCCGGCGTGGCCGAGAGGATCGGACTGGGAGAGGCGGCAGTGCGCGCGGCCCGGCCCGACATCATCTACACCTCCATTGCCGGCTTCGGCTTTGCGGGCGACTGGGCGCGCAAACCCGTCTACGATCCGCTGATCCAGGCGCTGTCGGGTCTGGCAAGCGTGCAGGGCGGCGCGGACGCCGCGCGTCCCCGGCTGGTCAGAACGATCCTGCCCGACAAGCTGACTGCGATCCAGACCGCTCAGGCGATCACCGCCGCACTGCTGGCCCGCGCCCGGACGGGCGAAGGCAGCCATGTGCAGATTTCCATGCTGGACACCGTGCTGGCATTCCTGTGGAGCTCTGACATGGCGGGATACACATTCGTGGGGGATGAGCTGGAACCCACGAAGGGCGATGACGCGCAGAGCTTTGTCGAGCTCATCTATCAGACCGCCGATGGCTGGATGGCGGTCTCTGCGCATACCGACAGCACTTGGGCGGGCCTATCGGCAGCCGTGGCCCGGCCCGACTGGTTGGAAGACCCGCGCTTTGCCACTGTTGCCGCGCGAGAGGACAACAAACCCGCCCGTCTGGAACTGACACAGGAGGCGCTGCACGACGATACCACCGACAACTGGATGCAGCGTCTAAGCGCGCATGACGTGCCCTGTGCGCCGGTGCTGACGCGCGACCAAGTCTATTCACACCCGCAGGTTCAGGCCAATGAAACGGTGATCGAACAGGACCACCCCCAGGCAGGCCGGATCCGTCAGGCCCGAACACCGGCCCGGTTTTCGGCCACGCCGCCCGAGGCCCCGAAACCTGCGCGCCGACTGGGGGAAGACACGCGGGCGGTGCTCGCGCAGGTCGGCTATGACACGGATACGATTTCCGACATGATCGCACAAGGCATCGCCACAGACACGCAGGACGGCACCCAATGATCGATCTCTACTTTGCCCCCACGCCAAACGGGTGGAAGGCCGCCATCATGCTTGAGGAGACCGGTTTCGACTATCGGCCCATTCTGATGCGGCTAAGCGAAGGCGATCAGTTCTCGCCCGACTTCTTGTCGATCAGCCCCAACGCCAAGATGCCGGCCATTGTCGATCATGCACCGGATGCCGCCTGGGGCGACGCCCCTGTGACCGTTTTCGAATCTGGCGCGATCCTGCTCTACATCGCCGACAAGACCGGACAGTTCGCGCCGCCGCAGGGCGACCTGCGCGCGCGCAAGGACTTGATGGAATGGCTCTTCTGGCAGGTAGGCAATCAGGGGCCCATGGCCGGGCAACTGAGCCATTTCCGTAATTATGCGCCAGAGGATGCGCGCGACTACGGCTTCAACCGGTATCTGGGCGAATACGACCGCAACCTCGGTGTGTTGGAGAACCGCCTTGAGGATCGCCAATACATCCTCGGGGAGTATTCCATCGCCGACATGCTGGCCTTTCCGTGGGCGTTCATTGCCAAACCGCTTGGCGCCTCGCTTGCGGATTTCCCCCGCGTGGCCGACTGGCGCGCACGGATCAAGGCGCGTCCAGCGGTGCAGCGCGCCATCGATCTGCACAAGTCGGAGCAGAACCGGGGGCAACACCGCGCCGACAACAACACGGTCCTGTTCAACCAGTCGGCCGCGTCTCTCAGGTCCAAGTCGAAAGGCGATACCACATAGGGTTTAGCACGCACGGACTTTGATTGGGTCGTCCCGTCATCCTAAGCGGGTTACACTGCAATCAGACTTGTCGGAACGAGGTGTGGAAGGCCTTAATCGGCCGGTCGTGGATTGCAAGCGTTCTTCTGGGTGGGTCGCTGAATTAGCCCTTCGAAGCTGGTTGACCCTCTAGCAGGCTGCTGAAAAAGGCCGGTCTCGACGCGGTTGCGAGAACATGATTCACTTCTGGCACGGTAGCGGCAGTGAGGGTGACGATGCGCGGGACGGACGAAGTGAGC
>NZ_JBAPKZ010000092.1:0-3716 GCF_037083805.1 Roseovarius sp. D0-M9
AGAAGCGCGGTGGCCGCCAGACCCGGCCGCGCGCTGCGCTACGCCAAGGGCTTCGCGCGCGGCCTCTTACACCACCCGGTGGGGCACTACCACTGTGCGCCCAGATGCACCGCAAAATCAAAACGCACCGGCTTGCCGTGCAAGAGCCCCGCAGTGCGCGGATGGAGCGTTTGCCGAATGCACGGTGCACGCAGCGGAGCGAAACTCGGCAAGGCGCATCCGAATTATCGGCATGGCGAGCGAAGCCGTGAAGCTGTCGCGCTTCGTGCAGAGTTGAATGCGCTCTTGCGAGCAGGTCAGGATACGGCCGATAAGCTTTTCCGTCCAGATTGATCGGACTTCGCCTATACGATCAACAATAGTTGTTGTTGGTACAGCCCCTTTCCCATGATGAGTAGATTCCGACGCTATGTGAGGCAGACGGCAAAGCGTACTGATGATTCGTGTCCACTTGTCTTTAAAGCGCCCCGCCTTTAACCTGCGACATATCCGGCAGCCGTGAAGTAGTTCCAGCATTCTTCGGGTGAGTATAGGCCGCAGATTTCAGCGATGGCGTTAAACATGTCTGTGAATGAGCGTGCGCCGATCCGGCGCAGGTGTGCTTTGAGCTTTGAGAACGCCATCTCTATGGGGTTGAGATCGGGACTGTATGGCGGCAGGAACAAGAACCAGCATCCTGCGCTGCGCATCGCCTTTTCCGCTTCGGCGTTTTTGTGCGTGGCGAGATTGTCCAGAATGACCACGGTTCCGGGTGAGAGTTCCGGCACCAGCACCTTTTCAACATAAGCGGCGAAGGCCGCGCCATCCATGGCGCCTTTGATCACCCAAGGAGCGATCATCGCGTCGGCACTCAGTCCGGCTATGAAGGCCTGGGTGCCCCATGAGCCGAAGGGGGCGTCCATGATCAGGCGGTTGCCGTAAGGGGCCCATCCCCTCTGCCGCGTCAAGTTCGTCTTCACTGATGTTTCATCAATAAAGACAACGCGTTCCGGGTGCTTCGATACGGCTGAAATGCGGTGCTTGAACCAATCCTCGCGTTGCCGCCTTACCTTGGCACGGCGGCGTTCGTTGGCGACCAGTGACTTTTTTTATACGTGTAGCCCAACTTGCGAAGGAACTTACCGATGGCGTTGGGGTGCGCCTGAACGCTCGTTGCGTCAAACAGGGCTGCACTCAGCTCGGGCATCGTGATGTCACCATCTTGCTCAATGATTTCTGCAAAGAAGCTCCGATACGGGTCCAGCTTGCCCTTGCCTTTCGGCCGCCCCTGCGGAGCCGCCTCCGCCCGGCCCGTCCGCCGGATCGCAATCGCCCACCGCGCTCCCGTGGCAGGCGAGAGCTTCAAGCGCAATGCCGCCGCGCGACCACTTAACCCTTCCTCAATGTATCGAAGAAACCGCGCCCGAAGCGCGTCTGGAAAAGGTGCTGACATGATCCATCCTCCCAAAAAGGATGAATCACAAAATCATACGAGTGGGAAGCCGCGCGATTCAGGTTTTGCGCGGGGCGCTTTAGGGGCTTCACGCAACGTGCGGCCAAGCCGCTGCGCGACGTCACCCGAGGGTGGCAAACGCGCGAGGCCGAACTGTTGAAGGGCGGCTCGATCTATTGGGTCATCCAAGGTGTGCTTCAATGCCGCTCGAGAATTTGTCGCCTCGATCAGATCATTGGCGCCGACTGAATCCGCCACTCCGCCATCCTGCTCGGCCCAGAGGTTGTACGCACCGCGACGGCGCTGAAACGGCACTTTCAGCGGTGGCGGCGCTACCTGCACGGCGCAGATGTGCCTGCGGACATCGCTGATCAGCGAACGAGTGAGGACGCTCTCCCGCGCGAGTTGGGCGCCGCACTAACAGACATTGGTGTGCTATAAACGTAACAATCGGGGATGTCCGCGCTTGGCCCGCATCAAATCCCGCGTGTTTTTGCCTTCAGGTCAAAACTCTGTAATAAATGGTAAAAATAGCCGTGACACCCATGATTGTGCGACCACAAAGTAAACTGGACCGTTTAGCGTCTATCCGTATTGCATTTTCTTGAGACGAATACCTCGCGCAGATCGTTGCATCACGTAAGCCGATGCTAAATATGGGCTTAGAAGACACGTTAACGGTGAGCTTCACCAGCGTTGTCTGAACACGAAGAAAGGACACAACATGAAATACCTCCTCTCCGCAGCAGCAGCCTCCGCCCTGATGGCAGGCACCGCGTTTGCTGGCAACATCGAGCCCGCACCCGCAGAGCCCGTCATCGCTCCGGCGCCGGCACCCGTCTTCTCGTCCCCGAACTGGACCGGCTTCTACGCTGGTGGCCAGCTGGGCTACGCCAACATCGACACCGACATTGCCGGCGTTGATGGCGATGGCCTCATCGGTGGTCTGACCACCGGTTACGACTACGATCTGGGCAACTGGGTCGTCGGTGCTGGTCTGGACTACGACTGGACCGACGTCGGTCTGGGCAACGTTCCCGAAACCACTGTCGACAACATCTTCCGCGCCAAACTGCGCGGCGGTTACAAGCTGGGCAACGGTCTGCTCTATGCAACCGGTGGCTATGCTATGGCTGACACGAACAACGTCGGCGACTCCGATGGCTACTTTGTCGGCGGTGGCTACGAGCATCTGATCACCGAGAACATCTCGCTTGGTGGTGAAGTGCTTTACCACGAGTTCGATAGTTTCGATGGCGCAGCAGCTGGTGCTGATGTCGAAGCAACCACGGCGCAAGTCCGCGCGACGTTCCGCTTCTAATCTGGTCGCTTCCGATCCGGCAGCCGGGCCACATGGCCCGGCATACCGACCAAACGACAAACGCGCGGCCCATTCGGGTCGCGCGTTTTTTGTCAGCATCTTATTCAACATTACCCAAGTGATCTGCAACCTGACATCATGCAAACAAAGAGCGGCCTAAGTTTTTGGCCGCTCCCTGCATCAAATTGTCTAAATCAACGAACAATTTGGATGATACGGCGATCTTCACGCTCTATAATCACAGGCACGCCATTGATGTAGGCATACGAATATGTGCTGTCTGGCACTTCGGAGAGTTTTACGGTTTCAGGCACTCCGGCGCCCACAACAACCTCGCCGTCGAGATAGATGACGTCACGGGGGTTTTCTTGAACATAGGTCGTTACCGTCGGTCCTGGATCGATGGCCGCACCTGCGCTGGCACCCGCCACTCCACCGATGACCGCGCCGACCGGTCCGCCAATCAGCGCGCCGGCGATTGCACCGGTGACGCCGCTTGCAGCAGTTGTTTCATCGGAGGTGTCAGAATGGACAACAGTTTCTAACGAAACAGATTCCCGATTGGGGTAAATTGCGACACGCTCTTCACCCATTATGGTGGTCAAATAGTCGCCAGACGCCCAGCCGACTGTACCATTATGAGTAACTTTACACCAGCTTGCCGACTCCAAGCATCCGGCGACCGCGACTTCGCCGCTCGCAGGAATGACGTCAATGATTTCAAATTGGGGGCCAGGCCCTGCGCGAAGGTTGAGATCGGTCCAAGCGGAAGCACTCGTTTGGGCAGTGGCTGCCGAGGACAATATGCTCACAGCAAGCGCCGCTCCGAGGGTCATTTTAATAGACATTATAATTTTCCGGCTTCTTCGCGGTTTGTGTGGGTGTGCGGGTCTCCGGTCAGTTCACGACCACACCAGATGTTGTGTCGTAGGGTGACGCGGGCAGGTGCTTGAGCCGACCGGC
>NZ_JBAPKZ010000093.1:0-3011 GCF_037083805.1 Roseovarius sp. D0-M9
CGGAGCATCCCAAACCGGGCGTCCGCCGCCGATGCCACAGAGAACCGCCTTGAAATCCATGCGGCAGGAACAACGTCCTTCAAGCCCGACTTATTCAGCAGCCTGCTAAACGCCGACTGGCACAATCATCTGTCGCATGGCGACATCGTCAGGTTCCGGCTCCCCGGTGCGGGCCGGCCTGTGACCGAACGCTTGGAGGCTCGGCCGTGCCTGGTGCTCGACATCGAGACGGTCGGCACGCGGCGTTGTGCCATTCTGATTCCGGCCGTCTCGGCGCGCCGACCGGCATCGGGTGCTCGCAGCGTCATCTTGTTTCAGCGGCCCGAATATCGCGCGGCAGGATTGTCCGGACCGACGCGGTTTCCGATCCGGTCGCGGCTGATTGTCCCGCTCGTCGATGAGGGGTTTGTCCCCGTCGAGACGACTGGCACCGACACGCCGGTAATTGGACGGCTCACAGGGGACGCGTTCGAGCGGATGAATGCAGAGCGCGGCCGTCTGCATGCGCTGCGCGATATCCGTGCGGATCAGGAGCGGAGGCACCCGCAGCGCCGCGGCCCACAGCGCGATCGGGATTTCACTGTCACCCGGCGCGGGCAGCGTCGCCTGATGGTGCTGTCGCCGACAACGGCTGCGCGCCGCAGCAGCTGAACGCGTCTCACCGCATCTCGCTGTCCGGCACCCGACCGTGGTGCCGGACGTCACGACCCCAAAAAGGAAATTCCTATCATGACCAAGACCCTTATTCGCGGCCCCCAGATCTCGGCTGTAACCCTCTTCCGGCAGATCGCACCGAGCTACGCACAGCAGCTGTCGCGTCAGCTGCACCGCGCGGGCCTGATCAATTCGANGGCTGTAACCCTCTTCCGGCAGATCGCACCGAGCTACGCACAGCAGCTGTCGCGTCAGCTGCACCGCGCGGGCCTGATCAATTCGAATGATCTCATCACAGCGCTGACCAGCGGTCTCGCGACCTTTTCGCGCGAGCATGGCGTCCATCTTGCGACAGATTTCCCGAAAGCCTGGCCGGAGGCATTGGAGACGCTGCGCACGGCACGCTGCGAGGATGACTGGGAGAATCTCCTGCTACAGAGTGCCACTGCATCGACAGCGACGAGTCACACCCTGGCGCGTGGCGCCTCGCAGATGAGCCAGGTGCTCGAAGCGTCGCGCGATGCTGCGCAGATGAGCCCGCGCGTGGCAACTGCCTTGGGAGTCTGGGTCATCACGGCAGTGGTGATCGCACATTCAGGGCCGCTCGATGCTGACCTCAGCCTTGAGCAACTCGCCGAGTGCCTATGAGAAAATCCCTCGCCCGGTCGTCATGCGGCCGGGCGGCGCCTGTCATGCACGGGTTTGAGAATGTGGCGCAGCTGGACCAGTAGTTGCGTCTCTGCGTGAGACGAAGGTCGCTGCGGTGTCTTGACCTCCCGGGCCCTTACGAGCCTCTGGAGGTGCAGCTTCGGAACACCGTGCAAATGGGCTACATGCGTGAGCGACCGGCCATGCATCATTTCGGAGTGTGGATACGCCTCGCTGGCAACTCGGAGACCGTCGCAGCAGGCGCAGCGTTCATGTAGCGTATAGCGCCACGCCTTGTCGAAGGCCCCCGGTGGATGGCTCAGGCGATACTTGCGATTGAAGGCCTCTTTCGAGGCAGTAAGCTCCGCCCGCGTATACCCCTGCTGCAAGGCGAATTCATACAGTATCCTGTCGTGCATTTGAGTTCCCAGTGCATTTTCGGTGAATCTAGCGCGGGCGTCGTCATGCCTGCGTGTCGCGGCCAGACAGGTGGCTATCGCCTGGCCGTGCAAACAAGAGGCACTATCGACCGCGGCAAAGGTGAGCGCCGGCTCTGTTGATCTGCGGCGATCGGAGCTGTGTTCGCGACGAGCGCCGGAGATGAGACAGGTTCTCGCCGCCCCTGCTTGCGGGCGTCGTCCGGTTAAGCGCGGATGCGGACGGGCATGTTTTTGATGAGACCGTGGTTTGAGTACACCAACAGCCGGCATCGTTTCGCTACGATCCGAACGTCGAGGATGCGCTTGTCGATAGAGACGAAATATGGGCGAGTCGTGCCGTCTTGCGCGACAACATCGATGTGTCCGTCGGCATGGATTGAAGGTTCGATCGTCGCCTGTTGCACGGCCTGAAATTCACGAAGAGCCTCTTCATGGCACTCTGGAATGAGAAATTGCAAATGCCCGGCGCTACCGCTGAGATAGCACAGTCCCCTCTGCGCGAAGGACGAACTCCAGTAGTTGGTTGCCGTCATGAATCGGCCCTTGTTTACAAACCAAATTGGGTTGATTTGGGCTTCATCGTCAGAATTATATGATGTCATCGTCAGTTCCATTTCATTCTCCTGTTGTTGATACTGAATATGTGGGGCTGGATGGATCCCACAGAGCACGACGCTCAACAAAGAAGTGGGATTGTTTGCACAGCAAAAAAAAAGAATTTCTGATTATGAGTAGATTTTTTTGACGAAGCTTCGATTGAGCTATTCTGCGGGGTTTAACCTCTGGCGCTCAATGCGGTTCATTTCGCGCCCCGGGTTGCAACAGACGCCCCTGCGGGAACGATCTTGATGTAGCGGGCCACGCGCATGCTCGCGTGCATTACGACAATGGCATCCTACGCCGCGATCCGGGTTTTCCTGGCATCCTCGAACGGACGGACAGATCACCGGTATTGAAACGGCATGCGCCGTGCTCCAACGGCCACCTAAACATCTGGCCGGAACGGCCTCTTTCTAAGGGGTTCTCTTGATTCCTCTTATTCAATACAGCGTCTATTATCCTGCGGTTTCAGATGCTTGCGAAAGTGTGGTCGCAGGAATTCCCCACCAGGTCGCAATTATTCCCCGGAAAGTCGCAGAAATTCTGCAATCGGTCGCAATTATTCGGCTTCTTCGCGGTTTGTGTGGGTGTGCGGGTCTCCGGTCAGTTCACGACCACACCAGATGTTGTGTCGTAGGGTGACGCGGGCAGGTGCTTGAGCCGACCGGC
>NZ_JBAPKZ010000094.1:0-2581 GCF_037083805.1 Roseovarius sp. D0-M9
ACACATTCCGGCTCCCAACTCGCACCGATCTCGAACCCAAGTTGGTCACCGGCGCCACGATCTTTGGCATCGGCTGGGGCTTGGGCGGCTTTTGCCCAGGTCCTGCGCTGACCGCGCTGCCGATGGTGGCCACCGGCACGTTGATCTTTGTGCCTTTCATGTTGGCCGGCATGTGGGCCGCACGCCACACACCTAACCTGACACCCACACCAAAAGAAGGAGCCGCCTAATGAGCGACCACCTGAACACCCCCGTCGTGCGCCGCTCCCCCTCGACCGGCCCGGGCAGCCCCGACGTCTGGGGTATCTACGAGCCTGACACAGGGTCGATCCAATACATCTGCGCCGATCCGGCGACCAAGAAGGCTGCGCTGATTGATGTGGTTTGGAATTTCAATCCAAAGAACTATAGCTTCTCGACCGAGAGCATGGATCAGGTGTTGGATATCGTGAAGGACGAAGGACTGACCGTGGAATGGGTACTCGACACCCACCCCCATGCGGACCACGTCATGGCCTCGGCTCATCTGAAGGAGCGCACGGGCGCACCCAACGCTATCGGCGCGCTGGTGCCAGAGATTGCCAAGATCTGGGCCGACCTTTACAACCTGCCCGATGCCTTTGATCCGGATCGCGATTTCGATCACCTATTCCAAGAGGGGCAGATCTTTAAGATCGGCGAGTTGGATGCAAAGGTGATGTTGTCGCCCGGTCACACGCTGGGATCAATTTCCTATGTCTGTGGCGATGCGGCATTTGTGCATGACACGCTGATGCAGCCAGATGCCGGCACCTCACGGTCTGATTTTCCGGGCGGCAAGACGACAGAGCTTTGGGATTCCATTCAGAACATCCTCGCCCTGCCCGGCAATACGCGGCTCTACATTGGTCACGATTATGGCACAAAAGAGCGCAAGGAGCCGATGTGGGAGGCCACAATCGACGATCACAAGGCCAAAAACATCCACGTAAAGGATGGCACCAAGCGCGAGGACTTTATCAAACGCCGGCAGAAGCGCGACGCGACGCTGTCCCTGCCCGACCGCATTTTGGCAGCATTGCAGGTCAACCTGCGCGGCGGCAGGCTGCTACCAGCTGAGGATGACGGCAACCACTACCTGAAGCTACCGGTGAACCGCTTTGACGGAACCTGACCGGGCGGCCCTCCCTCTTGACGGATAGCGTGACATGAGTTTGCCCCCGCTTTCACGATACCTACCGATCCTCGATTGGGGCCGCGGTTATGATCGCGGTCAGTTCACCGGTGACATGGTGGCCGCAGTGATCGTGACGATCATGCTGATCCCGCAGTCTCTGGCCTATGCGCTGCTGGCCGGGATGCCGCCCGAGGCGGGTATTTATGCCTCCATCGCGCCAATCGTGCTCTATGCGATCTTCGGCACCAGCCGAGCGTTGGCGGTGGGGCCGGTTGCAGTGGTGTCGCTCATGACGGCGGCCGCAGTGGGCAATATCGCGGAAAGTGGCACAGCGGGCTATCTAACGGCGGCGCTTACGCTGGCCTTCCTGTCAGGCGCGATGCTGCTGGCGCTTGGGCTGTTTCGGCTGGGATTTCTGGCGAATTTCCTGTCGCATCCGGTTATTACGGGATTCATCACCGCGTCCGGCATCCTGATCGCCGCGAGCCAGTTACGGCATATTCTCGGAATACAAGCCGAGGGCCACACGCTGGTCGAGATTCTCACCAGCCTCTGGGCGCATCTGGGAGAAATCAATTTCATCAGCGTAGTGTTGGGCGTTACTGCAACGGCCTTCTTGTTCTGGGTGCGCGGTGGGCTCAAGCCGCTGCTGTGGCGCGCGGGGCTCGGGCCGCGCATGGCGGATATCGGGGCGAAGATGGGGCCGGTGCTGGCTATTGTTGGCACCACGCTGGCGGTCTGGGGCTTTGATTTGGGCGCGAAGGGCGTGGCAATTGTCGGGGAAGTCCCGCAAAGCCTGCCGCCGCTCACCCTGCCCTCCTTTTCGCCCGACCTGCTGTCGCAGCTATTCGTTCCGGCGCTGCTGATCTCGATCATCGGCTTCGTCGAAAGCATCTCAGTCGCACAGACGCTGGCCGCCAAGAAGCGCCAGCGCATCGATCCAGATCAGGAGCTGATCGGACTGGGCAGCGCCAACCTCGGCGCTGCTTTCACCGGAGGCTTTCCGGTCACAGGTGGGTTTTCGCGTTCTGTTGTGAACTTTGATGCTGGGGCTGAGACGCCTGCAGCCGGAGCTTTTACTGCTGTGGGGTTGGCGCTGGCGGCACTGTTCCTCACGCCACTGATCTATTTTCNTGTGAACTTTGATGCTGGGGCTGAGACGCCTGCAGCCGGAGCTTTTACTGCTGTGGGGTTGGCGCTGGCGGCACTGTTCCTCACGCCACTGATCTATTTTCTGCCCAAGGCCACACTCGCCGCCACGATCATTGTCGCTGTGCTAAGTCTTGTCGATCTTTCGATCCTCAAACGCGCCTGGGCCTTCAGCCATGCCGATTTCGCCGCCGTCAGTTTGACGATTCTGCTGACGCTGCTTTTCGGCGTCGAGGCCGGGGTGAGCGCGGGGGTCATCACCTCGATCCTCGTGCA
>NZ_JBAPKZ010000095.1:0-2377 GCF_037083805.1 Roseovarius sp. D0-M9
GGACGGCCTGCTACCCGGACGCCGACGTCGGGTGCGCGAGACAAACCCAAACCCCAGGAAACTGCCCCCCTGAGCACAAGTCCGCAGCTTCATGAATTATCCGGGTTAGGAGACCTCAGTGATGTACAAGCTTTTTTACGCTCCCGAGAGTGCCTCCATGGGCGTCCGCGTCTTGTTGGAAGAAATCGGCGCCCCTTACGAGCTCATCCAGACGACTGTGGCAATGGACACGCCACGCCCGCCGGAGCAGCTTGCGATCAATCCCAACGGCTGGGTCCCTGTTCTGTTATGGGAGGGCGGCGCAATGTATGAATGCGCGGCGATCACGGTCTTTCTTTGCGACCGTCATCCCGAAGCAGGGCTGGCACCGGCCGTCGAGGATCCTGCGCGCGCGACGTATCTTCAGACTTTGGTCTATTTTTCCAACTCGGTTCAAAACGCTTTTCAACTCACTTATTATCCGGACCGCTTTGTCGACGCGCCGGTGGATGAACCAAGTGCGCACCGGCGGGGCAACCGTCGGCTGAGAGAGACCTGGATGATCATCAACGATCAGATTGGCGATAACGAATGGATGCTGGGTCAACGGTTCAGCGCGGCTGATATTTATCTCTTCATGCTGACCACATGGCTGAACTCGGCCATAGGACACCCGGCCATATCCGAGTTTTCCAATGCAAAGCGCATCGCTGACAAAGTTTTGCAAAGATCGAGTGTTCAGCACGTCTATCAGCCATGGGTAGAAAACCCGGAGTATTGACGGCCACCGCTCCCAGGGCGCGCCTGAACCAGCCAGAGTAATACGTCTTAGAAATTGGCTTCACTGAGGAGCATCTGATCTACCGCTTCGACTGCGCCGATTTCGGATCAATCGCGCTTTGATTTTGCGGGTGAGGCCCGATTTTGCGCTCGGAGTGCCAGAATAGGCAGCCCTGAGGCGCCCAACCCCTGATTTCGGGCAGACACCACCTCATGCCATCAGCTTTCGTCGGACAAGGAACAGGTTGCCAAGGGCGAACAGCGTGAACAGCTGCGCGCGGTTCTTCGCAAGACCCCGATAGCGGGTCTTGATGTAACCGAACTGGCGCTTGAGCACGCGGAAGGGATGCTCGACCCGTGCCCGCACCTTGGCGATGATCCGGTTGATGTCTTCGTCGCTGGGATGAAGCGCGCCGCCTTTCGGCGCCTTGCGCATGACGCCCCAGAACTTGTCGGGACCAGAGAACACGGCCTCCCGCGTGGCGTTGACNCTGGGATGAAGCGCGCCGCCTTTCGGCGCCTTGCGCATGACGCCCCAGAACTTGTCGGGACCAGAGAACACGGCCTCCCGCGTGGCGTTGACATAGCCCTTGTCCGCCCAGATCGACGTTTCATCACCGTGCAGCAGTTCGTCCCAGACCTGGCTGTCGTGTGTCTTGGCCGTGGTGGTGTCCAAGCTATGCACGTTCCCGCTCTGCGCATCGACACCGACATGCGCCTTCATGCCGAAATACCAGTCGTTGCCCTTCTTCGTGGACGACATCTCGGGATCGCGCGTTTTTGCTTCGTTCTTACGAGCAGGTCAGGATACGGCCGATTATCTGTCCGATAAGCGTTTCCGTCCAGATTGATCGGACTCCGCCTATACGATCAACAATAGTTGTTGTTGGTACAGCCGCTTTCCCATGATGAGTAGATTCCGACCCTATGTGAGGCAGACGGCAAAGCGTACTGATGATTCGTGTCCACTTGTCTTGAGGTGGGCACTGCAAGAACGGGCAGTCAGGACTTCGCTCGATGCAATTGGAGGCGTCCCTTCCCTTGATTCATCACGGCGTTGAAGAACACCTGACTGCCCATCCGCAAACGACGATCGCCGCACCTTGCAGGCTGGGCGCCCACAAGGTG
Source organism: Roseovarius sp. D0-M9 (assembly GCF_037083805.1). Lineage (NCBI taxonomy): Bacteria > Pseudomonadati > Pseudomonadota > Alphaproteobacteria > Rhodobacterales > Roseobacteraceae > Roseovarius > Roseovarius sp. D0-M9. The sequence goes on from NZ_JBAPKZ010000095.1 coordinate 1,888, forward strand.
CACCAGACTTCCGAATCATGACCACACTTTGGCCGGACGGGTGCCCTGACCATTTGGAAAGATTACCCATGAGCCAAATCGTTTACATCGTTGGCGCAATTGTCATCGTCTTGGCGGTGCTCAGCTTCATCGGTTTTGGCTGACTGCGCCCCCCGATCGCTTGAACCACTGGGGCGAACGCAATGGACCGCCCCCGGATGGCACCTCAACCGGGTCGGGCAAAATTCATTCAACACCCCGGATCGAGGCCCAACGGGATGATGCCTTGGGACGGTGCCAGACTGGCAATGCCCACCGGGCCAGCCCCCGTGCCCCTTCTTAACAATCTGCGGACCGCTCTGTGTCCCTTGATCGCCATCGCTCTGCTGCGCTGGTTGACCTTCTGTTCTGGCCTTTGCGCTCCGCTGCAACCCGAAAGGAAACTCACCATGCTGCCCAAGACACAAGCAAATGTTTTCATTCAGACCCTCGAGGAGATGCGCGACCACGA
>NZ_JBAPKZ010000096.1:0-2327 GCF_037083805.1 Roseovarius sp. D0-M9
CGGACAGGTGCAGGATATTCTGTTTGACGGTCAGGAAGACACCCGGCGGTATGACGTGCAGATGCCCCTTGCGCAGCGCCATGCCGTCGACCGCCTGAACGACCTTGAGGTCGATATGACCCTCCAGCAGGTCGATCACCATGCTCTCATGCGTCGGGTCGAGGTGCAGGATCAGGATGAACGCCGCCGGCGTATCACCGGGTATCTTTATCATCAGGGCGCGGCACGCCTCCAGCCCGCCAGCAGAGGCACCAACGGCGATGACGGGCAGAAGTTTGTGCGCTTCATCTTTTGAAATGGTCTGTTCCAATGCAGATTGGTGGGTTTTTCGGCCCTGTAGCTTGGGAATTGACCAGTTACAGTCTGACGTTGGGTCCTGGCCTCTTGCTGCCCCTATACCCGACATTCCCCGAGTGGCCTGCCGCTGACGGAAAACTCGCCTGATTTTGGCCTTGGGGCAAGTTCTTTCGGCCCCGAGCGGCGTCCACGGTGGCGGAAGCGCACATAGTTGGGCGGTTCAAGCCGCAGAACGGCCTCGTCCATCGCCTGCAAGCCAGGCGCGTCAAGTGGAAGGCGAATTTGCCTTCCTTGATGTGCTACTCGCCCGCGCCGCGTCGATTTTAGAAGCGCATCACACCAACCGGCGCCATGGGCCAGTTGGTGACGGCTTAATCCTTCCTGTACGTGGCGGGAAGAAGATTCGGTTGAAACCGGCACAAGCGTCACGGCGGTGGAGTGCGTTTCGGCCAAAACATCATGTGAGACCTCAATGCCCTATACTCCCAGCGCCGTCACTCCGGTCACTCCGTCATCTTTCATGGTTTGGCGTTCTGCAAGAACTTCGCGCGCTGGCTGGGTTTCCTCAGCAAAGGTAGACGCCCTTGTAATTTCCAAGGACTATAGCGCCAAACGCTATTGTTTGGCGGCAGGCGATATTGGGTCGGGCCAATCATTCAAGCCGGCGTTTGGACCAAGTCCAGCCGGCACTCGCGGTCCACTGTCGAGACGATCTAACTCGGCTCAGGCAGCGCATGGTTGCCTGCCCGCAGAGCAAGGACCTCATCGCCGCGGATACAGCACGCGCCCAACAGCCCCAGCCCCGACACAACGTCGCTTTCACAGGAGGCCAGTCATGAATGCCGGACCACCAATTCAACGCGCCGGCGACACGTGCTGGCGTATCGAGACCGCCCAGCATCTGGCCATGATTGTCGACGCCGCTGACTATTTCAGAATTCTGCGCGACGTCATGCAAAAGGCGCAGCATAGCGTTATCATGATCGGGTGGGAATTCGACACGCGGATCGATCTCGAGCCAGGAAAGGAAAAAGACAAAGTTCCGAGCCGTCTGGGTGAATTCCTCAGTTGGCTTGTGCGTCAACGCCCAGATCTGAAGATTTATCGTCTGCAATGGGACGTCGGCCTTTTGTTCACGCTTGGGCGGAGGTCAATGCCACTCAGGTTCGCAGACTGGTTAATCGGACATCGCATTCGCCTTAAACTCGATCACGCGCATGCCAGTGGCGCTGCCCATCATCAGAAGATCATCGTCATCGATGATGCGCTTGCCTTCTGTGGTGGCATCGATGCCACAGCTGACAGATGGGACACGTCCCAACATCAGGACGGCAACCCATTTCGGGTCAGGCCGACCTCGAAGCGTCCCTACGCCCACTGATATATGTGCACGCCAAGATCGTGATCATGGACGACAGGCTGATGCGGGTTGTTTCTTCCAATCTGAACAACCGCTCACTTGGGTTGGACATAGAATGTGATTTATCCGTCGAGGTAACGCCGCGAATGCCTGATGCCGTCGGGAGGCGGTCACATCATCAAAGCCCCTTGGAACTGGTCGCCAGTGGCATCCACAATGGGCAGTCAAACAGCGTAAGCTGCGGTATCAACGGAGTGCTTACAGTCGAGCTCAGGCTTGGCCATCTAATCTCCGGTGGTATTCTGCCAGTCGGAATTGGTCGATAAGGGCGTCTTCCATGATGGGTTGCCTCCACTGCCCTTGTTGATGATACCGTCAGCTTTCAAACGTGACGGGAGTTGGATGCAAAGAGTTCGTGTGTCAGGCTATGCTGAGCGATAACCGTCCATTTTTCTGACTTACTTGGTTTGGGCGAGCCGACTGGCTGCCTCATGCTGGCTCAGGAAGACTTCGCCTGTCAGCTCATCCAGAAAATGGCTGCGTTGCAGACGGTCCATCACTGGGCCTTTCACCTCACTGAGGTGCAGGCGGATGTTGGCGTCCTTCAGTCGGGAGTTGATCGCTTCGAGCGACTCCAGCGCCGAGAGGTCGATCTCATTCACCGCCGAAA
>NZ_JBAPKZ010000097.1:0-2298 GCF_037083805.1 Roseovarius sp. D0-M9
CGCCGGTCGGCTCAAGCACCTGCCCGCGTCACCCTACGACACAACATCTGGTGTGGTCGTGAACTGACCGGAGACCCGCACACCCACACAAACCGCGAAGAAGCCAAAATTATACTTCCAGATCCCCCTAATTCGGACGGGGCTTGCCCGTTTTGGTCCCGATACCGTGCATTTCAGCGGGAAGTATCTGCAGACCACCTGAGTGAGATTTAAAAGGGGACACGTGATGCATTCATCCACTTCAATTCTGGCAATTACCGTAGCACTTTCCGGTCTCATGCCGATTGCAGCAACTGGGCAGGAGATTATTGACAATGGAACGGTCCAGTTGGGCATCAACCCCGAAGGCAATCTGGTCACAAGCGGTGTCGGTCTCAACTTCCTCGAGCGCGTCGCACCGGACAGTGGCGAGGCATTGGCCCCTGGTTGCGCCTGTGAAGGGTGGGGCGTTGGTGATGTGACAACCGGCCATTTTGCCAAAGCAGGCGAAAGCTTTGGCGATGCAAACATCGACTCCGTGACCCTGACAGTCGCCGGTACCGGAACCGACCCTGCCTCCACCGGGAGCTCGGCCGTCTCATCGGTTTCTGTGAGCGACGGACCATTCAGCCTGGATATTGAGCACGCGTTTTCACCATCAGTCAGCGAAAATCTGTACCAGGTCGATGTCGACTTTACCAATACCGGCGCCGACGTCGGGGATCTTGTGTACCGCCGCACGATGGATTGGGACGTGCCTCCGACCGAGTTCGCTGAATTCGTTACCATACAAGGGTGGCCTGCTTCGCGGCTGCGCGCGTCGTCCGACGACGGTTTTGTCGACGGGAACCCGAACGTGCCGCTTACAGCCATTGCGAGCGACGCAGTCGTTAATGGAAACTTCACCGATAGCGGCCCGGACGATCACGGCGCGGCCTTCGATTTCAGCCTTGGTTCCGTGGCAGCTGGCGACTCAGAGACAGTGAAGATCTTTTTTGGGGCTGCGGCTTCGGAAGACGATGCGCTGGTCGCTCTATCAGATGTCGGGGCGGAAGTTTTCTCGCTCGGCCAGCCCAGCGTTCCGGATGGTGAAACCACGGGCGAGCCAAATACCTTCATGTTCGCGTTTGCGGGGGTGGGCGGCACCCCGGTCGGGACACCCGGAGGCACATCCATGGGCAGTATCCTTCCGGGCGTCGCGACAAACCTGTCCTTCGCGACTTTGAACCACCATCTTGACGTATCGACACGGCGTTTCAATCGGCTTCTGTTGAGTGGGCAAAACGGCAATGGTGACATGGTCACGCGAGACCTTTCGCCGCTTTCTGATGGCGCACCAGGCGCACAGTCTACACCATGGAACATGCAGCTTGCAGTCCAAGGCACGCAAGGCTCGATGGACCCGACCACCAATGACGCCGGTTTCGATTTCAACACGCGCTACATCGGCGCCTCCGCCGACTACGCTCTGCCCAGCAACGATATCTTTGAGAAGTCAATCATTGGCGCGGCCTTCGGCTATCAAGAGATCGATGCGCGCTTTGATGCTGGTGCCGGAAATGCCGACGGTTATGAGCGCTCGTTTTCAATCTATTCTGCCGGAACGAATAGCCAAGGGCTCTTTGGTGACTTCAATTTCATGGTGGGTGACTTGAACTACGACATGACACGTGTCGGCATTTTGAACACCTACAGTGCCGACGTAGACGCAGAGCGGATCAGCGGCCGCCTGCGATTGGGTTACAATTTTGATGCCAGCCAACTTGGCACCGCTCAGATGCCCGGATCGGTTGGCTTTTACGGTGAGGTTACACGGTCCCGCGTAGAATTCGACACCTTCAGGGAAAACAACGGCGGCTTGACCACCCAAGGCTTCAGTGATGATCAGAATATCTTGGCCCTTGGCACACGTTACACCTACACGGCCGATGCCCAAGGTGGGCGTCAATTCGGCTACATTGATCTTTCTGCAATGGTGGACACGATGGGAAGTGATTTCAGCGTGACGCAGACGACGGTGGGCGGTGCCCAGATGCAAACCCGGATCGATGGGCGCGACGACGTCATGGGGCGCCTCGAGGCTTCTTACGGCTTTGAAAGCAATGGCGGCTGGTACGGTAGTGTAGATGTGGGAAGCGTGTTTGGAAGCAACTATAGCGAAGGCTCGCTCGCTCTGCGTGTCGGCTTTGATTTTTGAAAGTTCAACGCTTCCTGAGAACGGCGGTGCGAAAGTCGGCCACGGTAGCGGCGGGATGAGCCTGCTGCGGGCGGCGTAAAAGTCGTCCACCTTTACCCTTTCTGGTGACAGGGAGGGCGGGA
>NZ_JBAPKZ010000098.1:0-2259 GCF_037083805.1 Roseovarius sp. D0-M9
GATCCCAGCAGGTGGTGGGCATAGCATTGATACTGGGCTCAACAGCTTCGGTGCGCGCTCGCGATGAATTAATCAGATCGCCCGGTGTGATTTCTCCCTTGCGCAGAAGCGCGACGACCTCATGCGCCTCATGTGCGCAAAGCTCCGGCCCAGTGAAGGGATGTGATCCAGACGATTTCATAGTGCCATTCCGACGATAAGCGCGCTGTCGCGGCGCGCACCAACGACAAAACAGAAAAACTACCCTGCTTCAATAGCACAACGCAAACGCAGGAACGGGTTTTGATCTGCAAAATCAATCCAGAAGCCCAAAGCGATTGATTCCCGAGCCCTGGCGTTCCGGGTCCTGACACTACTTAGGCTCTGGACCCATTGATTTCATTCTAGCGGCGTGATTCACCGTCCGAAAATGGAGCGGTGATATGTCTGATCTTTTCTGGCTGACAGATGCGCAAATGGCGCGTCTTGAGCCCTATTTCCCGAAGTCCCACGGCAAACCACGCGTAGATGACCGTAGGGTATTAAGCGGAATTATATTTATCAATCGCAATGGTTTACGGTGGCGCGNATGCCGTAACAGGGCGCGGTCCGAATAGCATCGTGGTGAGTTGCATGACCGGTTGATGTGAGGTGTCGTTGCCCTTGGCACGCTGTGCGGCGTGTCTATGGGGTTATGCGGTGATGCGCGCCCCAAGATGTCATATAAGAAAGGGCAACGACATGAATGTGTATATCGGATTGGATGTCTCTCTCGCAAGCACGGCGATTTGCGTGGTGTCTGCGCAGGGCAAGATCGTCAAGGAAACGACCGCTGCCAGCGAACCGGAGAACCTCATTCTCGCGTTGAAGGCGATGCCGGGGGACGTTGTGGCGGTGGGCCTGGAAGCTGGTCCGCTCTCGCAATGGCTGTACCGGTCTCTGACCGATGCCGGTTTTGCCACAGCCCTGATGGAGACACGGCAGGTGAAGAGCGCCCTCAAGGCGATGCCCATCAAGACGGACCGGCGGGATGCCGAGGGAATCGCGCGGCTTCTGCAGATGGGGTGGTATCGGCCCGTCCATTGTAAATCGATGTCGGCCCAGGAGATGCGCGCTCTGTTGTCCGCGCGTAAGGCTGTCCAGCAGGCGGCGATAAATCTCGAGTTATCGATCCGCGGTGTGCTGCGCAATTTCGGACTGAAGATGGGACGTGTTGCGAAGGGTCTCTTCGAAGCACGGGTGCAAGAGTTGGCCGAGGGCAATCCCATGCTGGAGGCGGCAGCGAACCCAATTCTCGCCGCAAGACGGGCGCTGCGACAGGAACTGGCAGGCCTCGAGAAGGTTCTGCGCAATCACGCCAAGGAGGACCCGGTTTGCCGCAAGCTCATGACGATGCCTGGGGTCGGTGCTCTCGTGGCCCTGACCGTCAAGGCAGCGATCGATGACCCGATGCGGTTTCGTTCTTCCAAAGACATAGGCCCTTGGGTTGGGTTGACTCCGAGGCGCGAGCAGTCGGGTGAGCGCGACATCGTTGGTCAGATCTCTCGGGCCGGCGATATTGGACTGCGCACGGCGCTGTACCAGGCTGCGATGGTGATGCTGCACCGTAGCGGCAAAACCTGGCTGACGGCATGGGCACTAAACGTTGCCAAGCGGCGGGGGAAGAAGCGCGCCACTGTGGCGCTCGCCCGGCGGATTGGGGTTGTTCTGCACCGCATGTGGCGAGACGACACAGACTTCCGTTTCACCCGTGAAGATGCTGCTGCGGCTGCAATCGCATAGGCTCCACACCATGAAGCCCCTTCATAGACCTGAAAACAAAGGAGGTTTGGCCGCGCCCGATGGCGCTGGTTCACCGAAGTCCCAACCCGGGACGCGGTCCCCGATGATGCCGGTACATTCCTGGTCACCAGACGCTCTGTCTGAGTGCGCCTTTGAGATAGGCACGCGGGAACCGTTTCTGGACTTGGCATAATGTGGCGGCCGATGCGCCGACCACGGACGGAAGCATTACCCCGGTGCGGGACAATAGTCGGTCACCAGATCAAACTCGGCAACGCCTTTATTCATAAATCAAAACACCAACGACGCAGACCCTGCTGGCCAATCAAGCGTTTTGGTCATTGGCTTCGTTTTGAAAATTTCTCTTGACCACAGACGCCCTGTTACAGAAGCACACCGCACCGCGACCAGTATGGGCGTAAAAAAGGGGGGCGTGGACGTCTGATAGGGCGCACCAAAGGCGGCATGAATACCAAGCTGCATGCGGTGTGTGACAGC
>NZ_JBAPKZ010000099.1:0-2154 GCF_037083805.1 Roseovarius sp. D0-M9
ATAGGATGTGGCTTACCCATCTCAAACCCCCATATCTGCTATGCAGACAGGGAATCACAAATCAACCCTCGTGGGAATCTGAATCAGAAAGCTCGCAACCCGCTCTAAAGTCCTGCAACAAGGAACGACCAAATTTTGTTGGCCGCTCCTCGTGTTAATTGTCTAAATCAACGAACAATTTGGATGATGCGGCGATCTTCACGCTTGATAACTACTGGTACGCCATTGATGTAGGCGTACGAATAGGTGCTGTCTGGTACCTCGGAGAGTTCCACGGTTTCAGGCACCCCGGCTCCCACGACCACCTCGCCGTCGAGATAGATGACGTCACGGGGGTTTTCTTGCACGTAGGTCGTTACCGTTGGCCCCGGATCAACGGCGGCACCTGCGCTGGCGCCCGCCACTCCACCGATGACCGCGCCGACCGGTCCGCCAATGAGTGCGCCGGCGATTGCACCGGTGACGCCGCTTGCAGCAGTTGTTTCATCGGAGGTATCAGAATGGACAACAGTTTCTAACGAAACAGTATCCCGATTAGGATAAATGGCGACACGCTCTTCACCAATCAGCGTGGTCAAATAGTCGCCAGACGCCCATCCGACTGTGCCGTTATAAGTGACTTCACACCAGCTTGCCGATTCCAGGCATCCCGCAACCGCGACTTCGCCGCTCGCAGGAATGACGTCAATAATCTCAAACTGGGGACCGGGCCCTGCGCGAAGGTTAAGATCGGTCCAAGCGGAAGCGCTCGTTTGGGCAGAGGCTGCCGAGGACAATAAACTAACGGCAAGCGCCGCTCCGAGGGTCATTTTGATAAGCATTATGATTTTCCTTGATGACACCAAAAGTTAGCACCAGATTTTCTGGTGTGCAGATTGGATACTTTATGAACCGTTGGATTTTGTTTCCGTTCCTACCAGATCACATCACCTGACATAATCCGCTGGAAAACAAAGATCAGACATATCACCGCTCCATTTTCGGACGGTGAATCACGCCGCTAGAATGAAATCAATGGGTCCAGACCCTAGCAACTGTATTTCTCAGGCGGCCTGATTGGTCCATTTCAGACGAGATTTGCAAAGCGCGTTCGCGATTGTGACGAGCTTTCGAGCAACGGCTGTGATGACAACCTTATGTGGTTTTCCGGCGGCGCGAAGACGGTCAGCAAAGATCTTCAAGACTGGGTTGTGATGGCTGGCGACAAGGGCCGCCTGGAACATGACGTGTCGCAGCTGGCGCCGTCCTCCTCCAATGGCGCGCTTGCCGCGCATGACGCCGCTGTCATGTGCGATTGGAGCCAGCCCCACGAGCGCAGCGGCCTGCTCACCCGAGAGTTGGCCAAGCTCGGGCATCTCGGCAATCAGCATAGTGCTGGTGACGGGGCCGATTCCGGGAACGGAACGCAGGATTCCGGCAGTCGTAGCCAGTTCATCATTAGAGGCCATGGCCTGCTCAATCCGCACCTCCAACTCTGCAATCTGGCGATCGAGAAGGTCTTCTAACTCGGCGTCCATGGCATCAAACATATCCGCCGATCCCAGCTTCCCATGCGCCTTAATCTGCGCCAGAAGCCGTTTGCGTGTCTCGACCAGCTGCCCACGCTTTGACGTCAAGGCTCTGAGAAGGCGCAACTTTTCATGTGGCAATACGCGTCCAGCATCCGGTCGAAACATCATGAACCGCGCTATGAGCTCCGCGTCGATCCGATCCGTCTTGGCCCGTGTGCCCCGGCTCGCGGCGAATGCTTTGATCTGGGCGGGTGGCAATTGCCGGGTCGCGATCCCGGCAATGTCGAGGGTGGACCACAACCGCCATTCCTGCCCGCCAGTGGCCTCGAAGCAAACGAGTGCGTCCAGTTCAAGAGCGAGTTGAGCAACTTGCTCGTGACCTTCAACCTTGTTCGGCAGCCGCGCGCGCTTGCCTTCTGGCAGACAGTGAATATCCAACCAATCGCGGCTGACATCTATACCGATGATCCTTGCCTGTGATATTTTGCTCATGCTCTCTTCCTTCTGCTCCGCGGTCCTGACCGGCCGCATTCAACTGTTCGAGACGATGAAGAGAGACGGTGCTGGCTCGCTAGGAAACGTGGTCAATGCCACAAGGCTCAGACGCCAAACACCGTCCCGTCACCGACCTTGGCCGAGGTCG
>NZ_JBAPKZ010000100.1:0-2146 GCF_037083805.1 Roseovarius sp. D0-M9
ATGGCACGCGCCAGCTATCTGGGGAGCGCACGTGCCATGGCGCTTGGCACCCCGCCACTGGCCTGGTTTTGCGCCGCCACGTGGCCGGTTTTGTCTCCGCCGTTGACAGCTCGATGGGAATCACACCGCTTCACGCGAACCTTGCCGGTTTTTGCTGTGCTCTCTTATTCTCTTACGTCGGCCATGCTCGCTTCACCTTCGGTGTTGGGCTTAACTCGGGTACGCAAATCTTGCGCTTTTTTTGTATCGCTATTGTTGGCTTGGCAATAAGCAGTGGAACAGTCTGGTCCGCCGAGGTGCTAAACCTCAGTTTTGGTGCTGCAATGACGGCTGTCGCAATTGTTGTGCCAATTTTTTCTTATGTTGCCCTACGTCTGTGGGTATTTGAGACGGTTGCGCGGAAGTGCGGGGGGGATTGGATCGGAATTGGCCTGTCGGGCGCGCTGGCTTTGGGTGTGCTGGTGCTGTTCTGGGGGAGGATGCTCAACCACGACACCGCCTGGTATCTGATTGCAACGCGCAGCTGGTTGGGCGGAGCCGAACTTTACGTCGAGTTGATCGAGGTGAACCCCCCACTCAACTTCTATTTCACCTTGCCTGCCATTTGGCTTGCCGACCTATTCGGGATCAGCGACACCAATGGTGAATATCTTGCGATGGCGATATTGATTTTCGCCATCCTGTATTGGTGCAGTATGATCTCGAGCTTAGAGCTTGGCTTGTCGTACAGACGGCGCGCGTTGTTATTGTGTGGGATTGCCGTGGCGCTGGTTTTGCCCGCGTTGGACAATTTCGGCCAGCGCGAACAAGTAATGGTGCTCCTGACCCTGCCGTGGCTACTGGGCGAGTTGCCCTCGACGCCGCCGCCGATCAGGCGTCAAATCGCCCGGGCCTTAGTCGCGGCACTGGGTATTTGCCTGAAACCGCATTTTCTCGTTTTTCCGCTCGCGATCTCAACATTGAAAGCGCTGCAACAGCGATCACTGCGGCCGCTCTTTTCGGCCGCGAATCTGACCTTTTTCGTAGTCGGACTGGCATATATATGCTCCGTCGCGCTCGTGCACCCCGTCTATCTGTCTCAGATCGTGCCGAATGCTCAGGAGGTCTACGGTGCCTATGGCGCGCCATTCTATACAGTGTTTTCCCGGGTATCACTTGAATTGCTCTTGGTGGTGCTCCTCTTGCTTGTCGTGTTTTCTGGACGCGTTCGCCAGCGAGAAGCCGGTCTGGTCGCGGCGGTATCGATCGCCGGGCTTGGCTCCTATTTTCTGCAGGGCACGGGCTTCAGCTATCATGTGATCCCGTTCCGCTCCTTCACGGTTATCGCCTGCTTCTTTGTTATCCTCAAAAGCTCTCGGCCAAATGTGGGCGCGATTGCTGCCGCGATCGTCATTGCTGCGCTGACCATCCACGGCATCAAGCGTGGCTTCTACCGCAACCCTCACGCATTGCAGATCGCCGATGTGGTGCGGGAACGGGGCCCAGCTGACAGTCTGATGGTGCTGAGTTCCCATGTCTACGCCGGTCCCCCCGCCGCGCTCGCGAGCGGGGCCAGTTGGATCAGCCGGTACCCGGCAAACTGGCTCGTTCCCGGTGCTATGAACCGTCTTGCGAATACTGATTGCTCGCGCAATGCCGAAACCTGTTACCTCCTCGAAGCCATTGCAAATAGCAATCGGGCAGACAACGTGGCGGATATAGCCGCGGCCAAGCCCGACATTCTGGTCTTTGATTTGCGTTCGGGATACTTCGATGAAGTCGGTTTTTCATGGGAGGCGTTCTTGGCGGAGCACGCCATGTGGGCGCAGATTATCAGCGAGTATTCCCAACTCAAAAGCACTGATCGTTTTGCATTTTACTATAGAACTCCGGAAGCGGATCAAAAATGAAGAATGTTGGGCCGTCTGATTAACGCGTTCGGCTACGCCGAGATGGCTGGTTGATCGCCTTGACAGGCACCGGGCGAGGTTTTCTGGGTGGATCTGGCATTATCAAGCCCGCCGGAGGGGCGGTTTGGCAGTTTTCGGGCAGACTCCTCCTAACAGGCTGCTGAAAAAGGCCGGTCTCGACGCGGTTGCGAGAACATGATTCACTTCTGGCACGGTAGCGGCAGTGAGGGTGACGATGCGCGGGACGGACGAAGTGA
>NZ_JBAPKZ010000101.1:0-2130 GCF_037083805.1 Roseovarius sp. D0-M9
AGCACGGGTTCACCGGCGGCTACACGATCGTGAAGGATTACATGCGGCAACGCGAACGGCGCGGCCGCGAGATGTTCGTGCCTCTGGCGCATCCGCCCGGTCATGCCCAAGCCGACTTCGGCGAGGCGGTGGTCGTCATCGGTGGCATTGAGCAGAAGGCGCATTTCTTTGTCATGGATCTGCCGCACAGTGATGCCTGCTTTGTGCGAGCCTATCCGGCAGCCACTGCCGAGGCTTGGGTGGATGGCCACGTTCACGCTTTCGCGTTCTTCGGCAAGGTGCCCGCGTCGGTCCTCTACGACAACGACCGCTGTCTGGTTGCGAAGATTCTTCCTGATGGAACGCGTCAGCGGGCCACGCTCTTCAGCGGGTTCCTGTCGCATTACCTGTTCCGTGATCGTTACGGGCGGCCCGGCAAGGGCAATGACAAGGGCAACGCGGAGGGGTTGGTCGGTTATTCCCGCCGCAACTTCATGGTGCCGATCCCGCGGTTTGCGACCTGGGGCGCGTTCAACGATTACCTGGAGGCACAGTGCCTCAAACGTCAGGCGGATGTCCTGCGCGGCCAGTCCGAGACGATCGCGGAACGCCTCGAGCGGGATTTGGCCGCGATGGCTGATCTGCCGACAGCGCCATTCGATGCCTGCGATCAGGTCACCGGACGGGTCAGTTCCCAGGCACTGGTGCGCTACAAAACCAACGATTACTCAGTCCCCGTCGCCTACGGCCACCGTGACGTCTGGATCAGGGGCTATGTCGACGTGGTCGTGATCGGCTGCGGTGGCGAGGTGATCGCCCGTCATCCCCGCTGCTACGACCGCGAGGACATGGTCTTCGATGCGGTCCATTACCTTCCGCTGATCGAGCAGAAGATCAATGCCCTGGACCAGGCGGCGCCCCTGGCGGAATGGGACCTGCCGCCCGAGTTCGCGACCCTGCGCCGCCTGATGGAAGCGCGGATGATCAAGGCAGGACGCCGCGAGTATGTTCAGGTTCTGCGCCTGCTCGAGACCTTCGACATCGACGACCTGCATGCCGCCGTAAAGAAGGCCCTGCAATTGGGGGCGGTCGGCTTCGATGCCGTCAAGCACCTCGTCCTGTGTCACGTCGAGAAACGGCCGCCAAAGCTGGACCTCGATGTCTACCCATACCTGCCGCGAGCGAACGTCGAGACCACATCCGCGGCCAGCTACATGGCCCTCATGTCGGAGGATGCAGCATGACCGACATCCCGAAGATCCTGCTCGCGGATCATCTCAAGACGCTGAAGCTGCCCACCTTCCTGCGGGAATACGAGAAGCTCGCCCGCCAATGCGCCGCCGAAGGGCTGGATCATGTCCAGTTCCTGGCGCGTCTGGTCGAGCTGGAATTGATCGACCGCGAGCGGCGGATGATCGAGCGGCGCATCAAGGCCGCGAAGTTCCCGACGACCAAGAGCCTGGACAGCTTCGACTTCAAAGCGATCCCAAAGCTCAACAAGATGCAGGTGCTGGAACTCGCGCGATGCAACTGGATCGAGCGGCGCGAGAATGTCATCGCCTTGGGGCCCAGTGGCACCGGCAAGACCCATGTTGCCCTCGGGCTGGGGCTGGCGGCCTGCCAGAAGGGCCTCTCGGTCAGCTTCACCACCGCCGCGACGCTGGTCAACGAGATGATGGAAGCCCGAGACGAGCGCCGTCTGCTCCGCCTGCAAAAGCAGCTGGCTGGCGTCAAATTGCTGATCATCGACGAACTGGGCTTCGTGCCACTGTCCAAGACCGGCGCCGAGCTCTTGTTCGAACTGATCTCGCAGCGTTATGAGCGCGGGTCCACGCTGATCACCAGCAATCTGCCATTCGATGAATGGACCGAAACCTTCGGCACCGAGCGCCTGACTGGCGCTCTACTCGACAGACTGACACACCACGTAAACATTCTCGAGATGAACGGCGACAGCTATCGCCTCGGCCAAAGCCGCGCCCGAAAGGCCCAAGCCGCCACCTGATCACACATTGCAGAATTGGCCCTCCGGGCCAATGCGCCATGGCACGCGCCAGCTATCTGGGGAGCGCACGTGCCATGGCGCTTGGCACCCCGCCACTGGCCTGGTTTTGCGCCGCCACGTGGCCGGTTTTGTCTCCGCCGTTGACA
>NZ_JBAPKZ010000102.1:0-2111 GCF_037083805.1 Roseovarius sp. D0-M9
AGTAGAACTCGGTGAAAATGGTCGTGAGTGCATTGAGGTTACCGTCCACTGTCTCATCTCCCTATGACGTGTCTGCAAGCTCTTGCGGCTGCCTTCAGACATATTTTCGCAACACAGGATTGTGATTGGTGGTAATAAAATTTCACCAGCACTCTGTTTCGCGTCATAAATCCTAATTTTGACAGAACCATGGCCGGACAACGATTACACCGTCAGGCGGCACAGCACCCCTCGGCCCCTCCGGTCCGCGCCAAAGGATTTAAGCCGGTGAACAGCCATAAGGCGCCTTTTGCCTCCGAGCCGGATTAACGCAGCGCCTCCGCTTCGGCTTGGGCGCTCAGCGCGGGGCCCGCGACGATCGCGTCGAGATAAAGATCAATCACCTCGGTCGCAGCAGCCGAAGCCGGAGCAAAATTGCCCTCAGTTCCGTCCAAGACACTGATCGCAACCCGCCACTCCGCCATGTCACGGCACGCCACGAACCGCGCGGCTTGTGATTGCACCGGGTCACCGACGATCAATCGGCAAAGACCCTGAGCCGTCTGAAAACTGCCGAGAACCCGAGCCTGGCCAAATCCTGAGACGTCACGCACCTGTCCGGTGGCAAGGTCTGATACAGCCTCGGCCACCGCTTGCAGGTCCGGTGGTGTCGGCAGCCCGTCCCCATCGCCCCTGAGGCCCCAACCAAGGCCCATCCCGACAACCAGCGATGCAGCGAGCGCCGCAGGCCAGGCATAGTGCCAGGTGAAAGGCCGCGCGATGCGACCGGCTTCCGGACCCGGCGCATCATGGGCCGTGGCGGTGCGCACCGTATCGATCAACCGTGCGGGAACGTCGTCTTGTGCAAAGGCGCGACGCAATACACTCGCTGTCTTTGCAAAGACCTCGTAGCGCGCGGCAAGCTCCGGGGTGCTGTCAATGATACGCCTCAGGGCCTCGGCCTCTGCGCCATCCAGTTCGCCATCGGCAAGCGCCATCAGCATTTCGTCCTCCACGCCATTTCCATCATGCTCGTTCATTGCGCTTCTCCTTGTTGGCGCGCACCATCGGACGTCATCCCCATTTCCCCAGCCAAGGTCATCCGTGCGCGCGCGAGACGGCTCATCACCGTGCCGAGCGGGATATCCAGCGCCTGCGCCGTCTCGCGATATTTCAAGCCCTCGACACAGACCAGCATGAGCACCTCACGCTGTTCTTGCGGCAGCCGATCCATTGCCGCCCTGACGTTGGCCAACTCCAGCCGCGCCTCGGTCACCCGGCGCCCGTCCTCGCCCATCAAAGGATGTGACGCCTCGGCATCGTCGATGGCCACGTTTGAGCGCGCCGCGCGATGTTGATCGATCCAGCAATTTCGCATGATCCGAAAAAGCCAGCTGTCGAGGCGCGTGCCCGGCGTGAAACCGGACAAGTTGCGCAGCCCCTTTTCGACTGTCTGCTGCACCAGGTCGTCGGCCTGATCCCAGCTTGGGGCAAGCGATCTGGCGAAGGCGCGCAGACGCGGAAGCAACTCGATGATCTGCAGTCTGATCTCTTGGGTCACGCGATGCTATCCGATCCGACTGAACGACTTTTCCAGCTTGTTACATCAAGGAGAACGGCACGCAGCAGGGTTTATTCCCATGCAGCACCGAAAAACTCTATGTTCGAACAGGAATAAGATGCGCCCTTGGTTCGTTTTGTAAACTTGAACTGCCGACCGCCCTCGCAATGAAAGCTGGATCCATGAATGACCATGACCGCCCTGACGCCACGCGCCGCAAGCTTTTGACTCGCATCGGCCTGGCCGGTGTGACGGCCTATACCGTGCCGGCCTTGACCCATCTCAGCATGGCTCACGCCTCCGGGGGCTCAGGCGGTGGCGGCGGCGGACGTGGCGGACCGGGTGGCAACGGTGGCCCAAGTGGGCCGCGCCGCATTCGCAGGCGCACGCAGCCGCGCAGGACACAGCGTCGCGTCACACAGCCGGTCCCGCCACCGCCGCCAGAAATCGTGCTGGTCCTAGCAGGCCGCTGAAATAGTTGCCGAACCGGAACGGCTTCCTTCCCGTCGGGGGCGGATCGCCTGATCGTCATGCCTGTCGGCGGGTCCGATGCTTGCTCTGGATGCTGTTC
>NZ_JBAPKZ010000103.1:0-2091 GCF_037083805.1 Roseovarius sp. D0-M9
GCCGGTCGGCTCAAGCACCTGCCCGCGTCACCCTACGACACAACATCTGGTGTGGTCGTGAACTGACCGGAGACCCGCACACCCACACAAACCGCGAAGAAGCCAAGAAAATGCAGCTATCTCAGGCTACGCACTGACCGACGGCGGTGCGACGCTGGTTGTCATGAGCGATGTGCATAACCCCGGCGACGCGACGACTTACAATTTAGCGTCGCCGCTCAAGGCCATTGCATGGCGGCCGGTCACCGGGGAACTTTTGGGCTTCTCCGATGGCATGATCGCAACGATTGACCCGATGTCTGGTGAGATGACGGATCTGGAAGCCACGTTTATGGACGATGCCATGATTGGCGAAGACACAATGGTAGCATTCGATTTCAACAACAAAATCGATGCTGTCCGCGCCGTGACGTCGGCAGGCGACAACCTTGTGTATTTCCCCGAAGGCTTTGGCGACAACGATGAGCGCGCAGGATCTGTGCGCCGCTTCACCAGCCTGGCTTATGCCGAGGGCGATGCGATGGAGGGCACGAAGCCGATGATCTTCGCAAATGCCTATACAAATGCAATCAACGAAAAGACAGCGGGGTCTACGTTCCAGTATGCACTTGATGCTGAGACCGATACTTTGGTCAGCCTCGCAAATAATGAGGGAACGCTGAAAACCATTGGGGAAATCACTGTCGATGGTAACCCGGTCGATTTGGCCCCAATGGGCGGGTTTGACATTGTTTCGGCCAGCGAAGGCGAGAACATGGCCTTTGCAATCCTTCAGATGGAAGGCGCCGATACTGCAGGGCTCTACGAAATCGACTTGGAGACCGGTGCCGCTGTGATGAAAGCTGATGGTATGGGCGGTATCACGGGCTTTGCCGCGTCGCTCGGAATGTAAACCGTATAAGTGATGTAAATAATTGTTAACATCTGTGTAATTGGGTTGGGGCGGCAACAGATGGCCGCCCGAGCCTGTCGATGCCACGCATTGGAAGCAGGAAGTTTTTTCAGCGATCAAGCGAGAAGATGACGCACCAGAAAGACATCAAAGATCTGACGGGCAGGATCGGCATCGGCGACAATGCCGCCTTGGCCCCGCTCCGGCTTCTGCGTTTTGCTTTGCAAGACGGACGCCCGTTCCTTTATTCAATGACGTGATAGCCGAGCTCTTCCCTGTAGCTTCGAACGCAGTCTCAAGACCCTCAGGGGCATACGCCCTATGAATTTATCTGCAAGATCTGAACATCCGAGCCAGACAAATTCATTGTAAACCCGACCCGCCAGGTGCCGGGACTGAAAACAATGCCGACGCTGACTTGACCGGATTAAATTATCATGGCGATCAAGGGTTGTGTCGAATTTCAGAATTCAATCAAAACGTGCAAAATTTGTCTTGATTTACGCTAAGTCTTTTCTGCGGATCGAGATTGTTTCAGAAACCGGCGGAAATAGAACTTTTATTTTCGCGATCAGCTAGGCATTTGATAGGTATGGGCTTTGGGGTGATTTTTCACTCAACCCAGTCTGCATTGATACGCTTTGAGAAGTAGTCTATAATCGGATCTTGCATGGCACTATGCAATGTATGCAGCGCAGGTCTGGAAAATCAGTTTTAAAGTTTAGATGCTGCAAATTTATGTAGGCCACACAAGGCGTTGACATGAACTCTGTCAGGATAGCTTTTGTTGATGATCATCCGATTTTGCTATCCGGCATAAGCAATCTATTTTCCTCAAACGATGAATTTACGGTTGTAGGACTTGGTTCGGTTGCCAATGATGTCGTGGAACTTGCAAGAAATATTGCGCCAGACATCATAGTGATGGATCTCAATATGCCTGGCCGTGTTCTCGAGGCGATAGCAACGGTTGCCAATGACTACAAGAAAACCAAACTCATAGCCTTCACGGCGTCCACCAATATAGAAACCGCCATTTCCACACTCGAGGCCGGAGTTCTTGGATACGTGCTCAAGGGCAGCAGTCTGGAAGGCTTCTTCGCGGTTTGTGTGGGTGTGCGGGTCTCCGGTCAGTTCACGACCACACCAGATGTTGTGTCGTAGGGTGACGCGGGCAGGTGCTTGAGCCGACCGGCGAC
>NZ_JBAPKZ010000104.1:0-2071 GCF_037083805.1 Roseovarius sp. D0-M9
GCACCCAGCGTCAGCCGCCGAGTTGATCCGGGGGAATGGCGATGGACCAAATCCAGCGCTGCCTTGCGTTCGGCATGACCGTCGGCCTGGGTCAGATCACCCTGCACGACAAATCCGTGCCGGTTTTCCATCAACGCATGCCCCATGAAGCACAGAACCGCGCCTGTTCCGGGGGATTTCTTGTAGAGCCGTGCGTCAGGATCGGTGACCGAGGCATGCGTCGCGTTCGAGCGCTTCTCGCCCTTGAAATCGACCTCGGCGTTGCGGTGGCGGTGTGTCGGGCGGGTCATCGGTTCGGTCTCGTGCTGGGTCTGTCCGGGCTGAGTGTCGGCGGCGGTATCCTGTGTGGGCGGACCGCCGGGCCCCTCATCGTCGGGCGGCGCGCCCTCCGCCCGCGGCTGGAAACTCTTCATCGAGGCCCAGGCCTTGATCAACGTGCCATCGACCGAAAAGTGCTCGTCCGACAACAGGGGCGCGACCTCGCGATGGGCCAGGATCGCCGCCATCACCTTGCGCGACATCTCCGTCGTCAGCAGCCGGTCGCGGTTCTTTGTAAAGACCGTTGGTACCCACACGGGATCGTCGATGCCGAGGCCCACGAACCAGCGCAGCATCAGGTTGTAATCCATTTGCTCCATCAACTGGCGTTCAGACCGGATGGAGAACAGGATTTGCAGAAGGCTTGCCCGGATCAGCCGCTCGGGTGGGATTGAGGGCCGTCCGAAGTCAATGTACAGCGCCTCGAAATCGGCATCCAGGCTGGCCAGCGCGTCGTTGACCACCTGCCTGATCTTTCGCAGCGGGTGCCGCGCAGGGATGCGCTCTTCCAGATCGACATAGCTGAAAAGCGACCTGCTCGTCTCGTCCGTCCCGCGCATTNGCACTTGATGCTTTGGCTTCCACCACCGCCTGCAACCCGCAGTGAAGCTGAGTGGGCATGAAGTTTGTTCGGCGAAGCAGTCGCTGCTCAGCATGTTCTAAAGTCGCGACCCAATTCTCCTGATAAATAAGCACGGATAAGATGTGGTAACCTTCACTGCCCGAAACATCTACTCATTCCCGACACTGCACTTTTGAGCGATGTTGTATGTCTGATCAATTCAGCTTCTCTGACGTCTTTTGAAAGCAACGGCCGCGCCGCACACTGACAGAAAATTCTCAAAGGACCAGCCGTGGCAGTCGCATGGATCGGAACAAGGCGTGTCTTAGTCACGCCAAAACATGGGGACAAAGAGCACGTAAACCGACAGCACCTCCAACCGGCCAATGATCATACCGAAGATCATCAGCCATTTGGCGACGGTCGGAAACGCGTCCATTGCGCCGGTGGGGCCAACTGGCGCCCCCCAGGCTGGGCCCACATTGGCAATTGCTGTCCACGCCGCTGTCAACGCCGTTAGGAATGGCAGCCCGCACATTGCCAACAGGACACAGAGAATTCCGAAGCTCAGAACGAAAAGCACGAAGAAGGCCATGACAGAGCTGAAGATCTCGGCGTCAAGGGTTTTCCCTTGGAGCTTTGGCGTGAAGACGCCGTGAGGATGCCGAGTCCGTCGGACCTGTGTCTTGATGGCCTCGATAACCATAAGCCAGCGGAAGACCTTGACCGAACAACCTGTCGAAGCGGTGCAGCCGCCAATCAATCCGACGATAATGATTATTGAAAAAGGCAGCGCCCCCCATGAGAATACATCAGCGCTCCCGTAACCGGTGCCAGAGAAGAGGGTCACGGTGTTGAATGTTGTCTCGCGCAGCACGGTTAGAAAATCCGTGCCTTCGTATATCATTCTGTAGATGACGATCAGAGCGACAGAGTAGCCAAGCCACCGGATATAAGCTTGCGCCTGCACATCCCGCAAAAGCGGTCGGGCACTTCCCGAAACAAGCTGCACGTATCGGATGAACGGCAGGCTCGCCAGCACCATAAAAATGACCGAGACATATTCCAACGGACCAGAAAAGAGGCTTCTTCGCGGTTTGTGTGGGTGTGCGGGTCTCCGGTCAGTTCACGACCACACCAGATGTTGTGTCGTAGGGTGACGCGGGCAGGTGCTTGAGCCGACCGGCGACA
>NZ_JBAPKZ010000105.1:0-1872 GCF_037083805.1 Roseovarius sp. D0-M9
TGCCTGCACACCTTGAAAGACGTGCTCTACGCCGAGCGCAAGATGCACGAGGCGCAGCCACAGATGCAAAGCATGATCAGCGATCCGGAGCCGAACCACGCGCCGCTGCAGCAGAGCAAAGGGACGAGTGAACAGTTTGCGCGGCTCGAAGAGATCTTCGCAAGCCTTGGCAAGCTCGCCAAGGCCAAGAAATACGGCCCCATGGTGAGGCTTATCGAAGAGGCCGAAGCTCTGATGATCGAAATCGGCGCACCCGGCAGCAAGGACGCCGCGCTGACCTCGCTTGCGCAAGCGGTCGAGCATTATGAGATCGCCCTGCGCCACGCCGATGGAGCGGGCCATGCCTCGTCATCTGGGAACGGCAGCGCGCATGAAAGCGGCGCTTGACCAAGGCCGAGGCAACAGCACGCGCCATCAAGGCCGGGGCCACCGTGCCCGACGGAAAACCAGACTGCGGCTTCCGCCGCTTCGTGGTGCGCGGGCAGCAACGTAGCGGCAAGCGCGATCCCGCGCCTCTGCCCCACGGATACGGGTTCCGGGCATCTCCTTCGGTCGCCTGTGCAATTCGGCGGCCGATTTGCGCGACGAAAATCATCCTGAGCGAGAGGCACCAATGATCACACCACACCCTTTTCACACCCTCCTTCCGCAGCATTCCCAGTCGCTGTATCGCCGGGCGCTGAAACTGACCAACAACAAGCATCGCGCCGAGGACTTGGTTCAGGCCACGCTTTTGAAGGCATGGACCCACCGNGTCGATGTCGCGGCCCGCGCTGAGCCGGCAGGGCGCGCAGTCTTCGAAGCCGCCCGATCAGGTCATGCTATCGGGCTGAGGCAGGATCAAGCATACATTTTTGACGCAGGCTATACGAATAAATCGCAGGTTCTTTTATCTTTTGAAGGCCTCCCTCCCCTCAAATACTCAGCGTCGGCTTGGACACCATGCGAGAGCATGATGGGGTGGCAACCGTCATGCCGCGCACAGGGGGCCAGTTCAGTGGCGCCCTTAATCACCCCATCACAAAGCAAATTGGACAGTTTATCGCCGATGCGTATTGCTTTTCTTGGAACCAATACCTCGCACAGGCCGTTACCTAAGTTAGGTCAATACCAAACGTGGGCCTGGGAGATACGTTGAGGGTTACTTACTCCAGCGCGTCTGAACACTAATAAAGGAAACATCATGAAACACCTTCTCTCCGCAGCAGTAACCTCCACCCTGATGACAGGCACCGCGTTTGCCGGCAACATCGAGCCTGCACCCATGGAGCCCGTTATCGCTGTCGCTACAGCACCGGCGCCTGTCTTCTCGTCCCCAAACTGGACCGGCTTCTACGCCGGTGGCCAGTTAGGCTACGCTAACATCGACACTGACACAGCCGGCCTTGATGGTGACGGCCTCATCGGGGGTCTGACCACCGGGTACGACTATGATCTGGGCAACTGGGTCGTCGGTGCCGGTCTGGACTACGACTGGACTGATGTCGGTCTAGGCAATGCTCCCGAAACCAAGATCGACAATATCTTCCGCGCCAAACTGCGTGGCGGTTATAAGCTGGGCAATGGTCTACTTTATGCGACCGGTGGTTATGCATTGGCAGAAACCAACAATCTTAGCCATGAAGACGGCTATTTCGTCGGTGCTGGCTACGAGCACCTCATCTCCGAAAACTTCTCGCTAGGCGGCGAAGTCCTGTACCACGAGTTCGACGGTTTCAACACCACTCCGAACACTAAAGTTGAAGCGACTACCGCGCAAGTCCGCGCAACATTCCGCTTCTGATGCGCGCGCCGGGCCGCATGGCCCGGCACACCGATTAACGACGAACGCGCGGCCCAACCAGGTCGCTCGTTTCTGTCAGCACCTCATCC
>NZ_JBAPKZ010000106.1:0-1865 GCF_037083805.1 Roseovarius sp. D0-M9
CGATGGCTGAGGTCTCCGCGTCGGACGCGCCTACCGAAGGCACGAAATATGGGAGCGGCTCAAGCACCGGTGCGCCCGACTACCCACACGGAACGAGAAGGGACCTCAAAACTTCATGGACATTGAAAATTAGTTCACCAAACTCAGTTCCGTGAACCGATGTCTCCATGCGACTTCTAATGACGTTCAAAGTCTTAGGAGGACGCAATGACAGAAACCTTTGCATCTGACCGAATGCTTCGTCGGCATGAAGTCGAACACCAAACCGGTTTTAGCCGCGCTCACATCTATCGTTTGATGGCACAGGACGAGTTTCCACGCCCATATAGACTGTCTGCGCGAGCCGTCGGATGGAAGCAATCTGAGATTTCCAATTGGTTGGTTAGCCGAAATACCGCCTAAAGCAACCCATTAGCTATGAATCTCAGCTAGCGGAGCGAATCGGCTCAACGTCGATTTTCTGATTACAAAATCTGCACCCCAACGCGACAGTTCCCGAAAAAAAACCGGAAACGAAAATGACCTCCAATCTCTCTTGGGGCGCGGTCCATTTGTGCCTTTCGCCCTCTCGACCTGTCCCAACAGAAGGACCATTCGGCGTAAAAATTTCTGAACCGATGAACGTCTACGGAAAGTCGAAGCTGAGCGCCGGGTGCCAACAACTCTTTAAGAAGCGAGCCAAACCTTTCCGGGTGCAACTCAACCTGTAAGAAGAAGGAACTCTGACCTTCGATGTCTAGGTCACCCGTTGCGACCAGAGCGCGGTTCACTAGGCCCTGTTGCACAAAGTCCCTGATGTCCAAGGTTCCCCTTTCCCCGGACAGATTTATCCCACGGTTTTGTGACAGGTATTCCAAGCGCGGTGTAGCCGTTCATGACGGCGAGGCGAGACATCCGCTTGCCCGCGTCGGGGTGCTTGGCATATCCTTTGCCAGCACGCTGGGCTGATGTCGTTGCGCTGCCTACGCACTGCCGTCAAGCCTCTCAGCCGAGGGCAAGGTCGTATTGCTTGCGTGGCATGCTGTGTTACCGTTGGGTATCCAAGATCTCATATGGCGACCAAAAAAGAGAAGGCAGATACTCGTGGTTTCTATCGTACGTTCAATCACGTTCCGTTCCTCTGGATGACACAATGGCTTTCTTGGGTCGATAAGAACTTATTGCGCAGAACAAACGTGCCTGCGCTGCTTGCGTTCTTGGTCGTTATCGCCGGATGGTTTGCCGCTGAGATACAGGCACGTAAGAATTATTTCGAAGCTCAACGGGCCACGATTGCGGGTGAGGTGGCGTTGCTACGCGCAGATCTGGAAGGCGCCGTAAACGGACCGATCCAATTGGTGCGTGGTTTAATTGCCGCAATTGAAACCGAGCCTAAAATGGATCAGACGCGCTTTGCAGAATTAGCTAGCAGGCTGATCGACAACGAGCCGTCGCTGCGCAATATCGCCGCTGCGCCGGATATGATCATCCAGATGATGTATCCGATCGAAGGCAATGAACAGGCGATCGGCCTTGACTACAACAGCATCCCAGAACAGCGAGATGCGGCCCTGCGCGCGCGTGACCTTGGCGACTTGGTCCTCGCTGGGCCGGTGGACTTGGTGCAGGGCGGTCAAGGTTTCATCGGACGATTCCCGGTGTTCTTGCGAAACGGCAATAGCCACACAGTTTTCTGGTCCCTTCTCGTTCCGTGTGGGTAGTCGGGCGCACCGGTGCTTGAGCCGCTCCCATATTTCGTGCCTTCGGTAGGCGCGTTCGACGCGGAGACCTCAGCCATCGCAGCGGCGGATGCGCCGGGCCATGTTGGTCTGCACGAGGTTCTTGGTTAGCCTTCGACCGTTCTGAGCAACGGGGGGGGGACGGAA
>NZ_JBAPKZ010000107.1:0-1832 GCF_037083805.1 Roseovarius sp. D0-M9
CGGCCGAACGCAGCCAAGACAGCACAAGCAAACCCAGCATCAACCCGGCATAGGCCATTTGTGGACCGGATGCCGGGCGCGTCAAAACCATTTGCGCCAGCGTGACTTTTTCGCCTTCGCTTTGTCGGTGGCTTTTGGCGTAGAGGCCTAATGCGAGGAACGGTCCGACGATCAGAAAGCCGGAAACGGCGGGCAATGCGAGATAGAGGAGGCCTGTCGCCGATAATCCCCAAAGTACTGCATAAGACAGAAGGACCACAAAAATGCCGTAGACCAGGCTCAGCGCCGGAGCGGTGCTCAGATCACGCCAGCCCGCGTGTAGCCAGTCGAATGCTACCCGAGCGGGCAGGTTTCGAGCCAGTGGCGAGTCTGCTCGCTGCGGCGGTCGGATCGTGGGAAGTGGCTCAAGCATGACGGTCTCCGTTAGCAGACCTGTTTTGCGGGCATCGCTGCGTCTGCCACGGCAACACAAGCGGGCTGTGAGCGAAAGGCGGCGGCAATGAACTGTGCATTGATCACGATGAAAAGACTTGCTGCAGCGACCGCGCCAAAGATGGCCAGCCGTTTTTGCGTGATCGTGATCATTGTGAAACCTCCTCTGACAGCCGGTTCACATAAAGCGCAAGCAGGTTGATTTCGGCGTCGCTGAGACGGTCTGACCAATGCGGCATGACGCCCTGTCGCCCGTAACGAAGCGTCTGGCTCACCGACGCCGCATCTTGACCATATATGACTGCTGTGTCGGTCAGGGCAGGGGCTCCATTCATCAACCCGCCGGTGCCGCCGTCACCATGACAAGCAACGCAGTTCTCCTCAAACAGTGGCGCAGCTGGCCCATCTGGATCGGCCGTGCCGTCGCGAAGTGCGACAACGTATTCAGCAAGCTGCCGCCGGTCCTGTCGCTCCATCCAGTCGAAAGCTGGCATCTGTGCCCATCGGGTGTCAGGGTGCGTTGTATTGATACCCGCCTGAAGCGTTTCGGCAATCGTCTCAGGATCGCCGCCCCAGAGCCAGTGACTGTCGGTCAGCACTGGAAATCCCGGTCCGCCTCCGCCTTGCGCGCCATGACAGGCCGAACAATTATCCAGATATAGCCGGTCGGCAGCGGGCATTGCCGCTGCCATCAGGCCCGCATCTTCCTCCAGTGCTTCAAACTCTGGTGCTCCGTCGAATTGTGCGATCCAGTCCTGCCGCCGTGCATCCAACTCTGCAAAGCCTGCCACGGCCATCTCACCCTGATCCAACCCCAGTAGCCCGCGGGTGTAATCGCGCCCATAGGGCCAAGCAGGTAGAAGGACCCAAGTGACGGCGGAGTAGAGAAAAGTCAGCACCAGCGCCCAGATTACGATTTTTGGAAACGGCGTATTCAACTCCGTGATGCCACCCCAGTCGTGTCCCGTGGTTTCATGGCCGGTGACCGGGTCGACCTCGCGTTGGCCGGTATGGGGGTCGGCGCCGGGAAGATCTTTTGGGTCGGTTTTGGGCTGATCGGTCATGCACCGCCCTCCCGATCATCGGGACGTAGGATCGACTGCGCGGCATAGTCATGCGCTGCCCGCCGTTTGGGATTATAGGCGATGATAACGACAATGATAAAGAACCCCATCATCCAGAAGAGCCCAATCGTCTTCGCCAAATAGACCAGAACATCATAGCTCATTGCGTGACCTCCTCGGGGATCGCGTGGGCCGCATCGGTCAGTGTGCCGAGTGATTGTAGATAAGCTACCACCGCGTCCAGCTCGGTTAACTTCGATGGATCGCCGTCGAAGGCGCGGACCGCTACATCCTCGCCATAGCGGTCGAGCACGCCGTCAACGCCGGCGCTATCAG
>NZ_JBAPKZ010000108.1:0-1770 GCF_037083805.1 Roseovarius sp. D0-M9
CGGCCGAACGCAGCCAAGACAGCACAAGCAAACCCAGCATCAACCCGGCATAGGCCATTTGTGGACCGGATGCCGGGCGCGTCAAAACCATTTGCGCCAGCGTGACTTTCTCGCCTTCGCTTTGTCGGTGGCTTTTGGCGTAGAGGCCTAATGCAAGGAACGGTCCGACGATCAGAAAGCCGGAAACGGTGGGCAATGCGAGATAGAGGAGGCCCGTCGCCGATAATCCCCAAAGTACTGCATAAGACAGGAGGACCACAAAAATGCCGTAGGCCAGGCTCAGCGCCGGAGCGGTGCGCAGGTCACGCCAGCCCGCGTGTAGCCAGTCGAATGCTACCCGAGCGGGCAGGTTTCGAGCCAGCGGCGAGTCCGCTCGCTGCGGCGGTCGAATCGTGGGAAGTGGCTCAAGCATGACGGTCTCCGTTAGCAGACGTGTTTTGCGGGCATCGCTGCATCTGCCACGGCAACACAAGCGGGCTGTGAGCGAAAGGCGGCGGCAATGAACTGTGCATTGATCACGATGAAAAGACTTGCTGCAGCGACCGCGCCAAAGATGGCCAGCCGTTTTTGCGTGATCGTGATCATTGTGAAACCTCCTCTGACAGCCGGTTCACATAAAGCGCAAGCAGGTTGATTTCGGCGTCGCTGAGACGGTCTGACCAATGCGGCATGACGCCCTGTCGCCCGTAACGAAGCGTCTGGCTCACCGACGCCGCATCTTGACCATATATGACTGCTGTGTCGGTCAGGGCAGGGGCTCCATTCATCAACCCGCCGGTGCCGCCGTCACCATGGCAAGCAACGCAGTTCTCCTCAAACAGTGGCGCAGCTGGCCCATCTGGATCGGCCGTGCCGTCGCGAAGTGCGACGACGTATTCAGCAAGCTGCCGCCGGTCCTGTCGCTCCATCCAGTCGAAAGCTGGCATCTGTGCCCATCGGGTGTCAGGGTGCGTTGTATTGATACCGGCCTGAAGCGTTTCGGCAATCGTCTCAGGATCGCCGCCCCAGAGCCAGTGACTGTCGGTCAGCACTGGAAATCCCGGTCCGCCTCCGCCTTGCGCGCCATGACAGGCCGAACAATTATCCAGATATAGCCGGTCGGCAGCGGGCATTGCCGCTGCCATCAGGCCCGCATCTTCCTCCAGTGNCAAAGCCTGCCACGGCCATCTCACCCTGATCCAACCCCAGTAGCCCGCGGGTGTAATCGCGCCCATAGGGCCAAGCAGGTAGAAGGACCCAAGTGACGGCGGAGTAGAGAAAAGTCAGCACCAGCGCCCAGATTACGATTTTTGGAAACGGCGTATTCAACTCCGTGATGCCATCCCAGTCGTGCCCCGTGGTTTCATGGCCGGTGACTGGGTCGACCTCGCGCTGGCCTGTATGGGGGTCGGCTCCGGGAAGATCTTTTGGATCGGTTTTTGGCTGATCGGTCATGCACCGCCCTCCCGATCATCGGGACGTAGGATCGACTGCGCGGCATAATCATGCGCTGCCCGCCGTTTGGGATTATAGGCGATGATAACGACAATGATAAAGAACCCCATCATCCAGAAGAGTCCAATCGTCTTCGCCAAATAGACCAGAACATCATAGCTCATTGCGTGACCTCCTCGGGGATCGCGTGGGCCGCATCGGTCAGTGTGCCGAGTGATTGTAGATAGGCTACCACCGCGTCCAGCTCGGTTAACTTCGATGGATCGCCGTCGAAGGCGCGGACCGCTACATCCTCGCCATAGCGGTCGAGCACGCCGTCAACGCCGGCGCTATCAG
>NZ_JBAPKZ010000109.1:0-1738 GCF_037083805.1 Roseovarius sp. D0-M9
CGCTCTGACAGCCCTCATGCGAAAGCTCATCGAACTGGCCAACGCACTCGTCCGACAAGACCGAGAATGGACGCCAAAAACAGCTTGATCAAGACGGATACTCTAAACTTGCTCAGGAGCGGTTTATTCAGAGCCTTGCTGATACTCGGAATGTTTGCAGTCACGCCAAAGGTCGCGAACCAACCAAGGACGAGATAACGGAGCTTGTGGAGGGGACGGGAAAAGTGCTTAAGACAATCTTCTGAGCCCGCACTGGGAGCACCCCCCATTCTATGCCTTCACGAACGTCTTGGGGAACTGCCCGACACCGTACGCAATTCTCCGCTTTGTATTTTGGTCTGCATTCGGCTGGGAGCGATCAAACAGCGTGTTCAGCAGGAAGTCCATTGCGGGGAAGTGCATGCTGCATTGCCGCAAGGCGAACTTGAATGCTGAGCTGCGACGAGTTATTTGAAATCCTTCTTCAACATAGAAAGGATTCAAGGTCCGGTTTGAGCCCAAATTGTCTGATGCTGCAGCATGTTCGAATGGCAGCGATGTGCGGAAGCCGATCGTCGCTACGAAATTACTCGAGGCAAGCCTTTCAGACTGCGAGGATCTGGTCTTGTCAAGTGCCCCCAACGAGACGAAATCTCGGATACACTTTGCCAATCTGCTTGCGTGTTGTCCGAAATTCTACAAACTGACGTCAGTTGATTTCAAAGACGGGTTTTCTATGGGTGACAATGCTCGCTACGTGTTTCGTGCGTCTCGTGATGCACATAAGTCAATCACACGCTTGTTCGATTTTGTCCATCCAACGGCCATTTCTCTCTGGAACCTCCGGTGGCAGGTGCAGGGCTATATTTCGAGTGTTCCTGAGGCCGACGCGAAGATGCTTGAAGCGCGGTTTGCGAGTGGTTCAGGCATTGGTGCTGGCTCGCTAAAGAGGGCCACAGTTGAAACCACTTGGAACGAACAGCTCGGGAGCTTCGCGTCCTTCATTCTCATAAACACTATCGCGATTTTTGAAGACTACGTTTCGGCAATCTGTGAAGTTTCAAGCCTCTCCAACTCTCAAAAGAGAGCAGTTGAAAAACAGCTTCAGTTTCCAAGCGCATCAAACAACGGTGGATTTTCTGAAGCAAGATCAACGCTGGGCGTCTCTAACTTAGTTGCAGGTGCTGTCACATGGGATCAGAGAACCGCGCGCAGAATTGACGAAGCAAATATTGACAGCCTACTAATTTGCTTCCGATATTTTAAGGAACTTCGCAATTCTATATCCCACAATGGCGGTAGGGTTGGGCAAAGACAACTGGACGCTCAGTCAGATTATCATCAAGCAATTGCGAACGGAAAGATCGGTTCGGTGCAAGCGCCCGACTACCTCCCGGCCCAAACGCTCGCAGACGAAGCCAAGCCAATCTATCGAGGAGTGATTGGCTTTTCTGAAGTGATTTTGCATATTATTGCAACATACGACTACATCTTGTCGCAGACGCCGGTTGTAGAAAACGAACTGCGAGCAGTGCTTGTCTTAGATAAAATGATGTGGCCGACTAGCAAAATCGGAAAAATGCGCAGATTTAACAAGATTTTTGATCGGAACAGATTTCCGAAGTTTGTGCCGGCACCCGATCTGGTTGCTTTCCGGCTTCTTCGCGGTTTGTGTGGGTGTGCGGGTCTCCGGTCAGTTCACGACCACACCAGATGTTGTGTCGTAGGGTGACGCGGGCAGGTGCTTGAGCCGACCGGC
>NZ_JBAPKZ010000110.1:0-1654 GCF_037083805.1 Roseovarius sp. D0-M9
CCGGTCGGCTCAAGCACCTGCCCGCGTCACCCTACGACACAACATCTGGTGTGGTCGTGAACTGACCGGAGACCCGCACACCCACACAAACCGCGAAGAAGCCAAAAAAGGGCGACTACCGGTGGCCGCTCTCGATTGTCTTATCCCACTAAGGTATCTGCAAAACATGATAGGCCGAAATACATATGAGAAGTTGATACCGCGGCATGAACGCGAAGCGCTCGAGCAGGCATTGGGGATGGAAGCCGGATACGTTCTGGATTTCGGTGACGGCACCTTCAACGACTTCTTCTATGAGACGATTGCCATCGATCCGGAAGATCAGTCGCAGCTCTTTAGCGGGCGAGGAACATCGAAAGCGAAAAGATTGCGTGCGTTTATCGAACGTGCTCAGCCGACGTTAGTGGCAAAAATCCTGCGCGAACTCTGGGAGTATCGGGAGGCGATAGAGTTTGCACAAGATGCGCGGAATGAAGACAAACTTAAAGGATCTTATTTCTCTACCGTCGCACGGATCGAGGGGCGTACGGATGCAATTGATGCCTCTGCCATTGAGACTTTCGAGCCGGACGAGACACTGGAAGAATTGGTTGCTTCAATCCGCCGCGACCTGGATGCAAACAAACCCCAAGCGGCGCTTGACCGCCTTCATACCTACTGCATGAAGCGTTTTGCCTCTCTTGTCCGCAAGCATGGTGGCGAAGATTGCGGGAAGGACGATGCCCTTCATGCGCGGGTCGCAAAATACGTTAGAATCCTCCGCGAACAAAAGAACCTTAACCCCATTTCGGAGCGCATTGTCAAAAGCTCCATCAGCGTCTTCGAGGCGCTGAATCCAATCCGCAACGATCAGTCGTTTGCGCATGACAATCCTGACCTCGTGCGGATGGAGGAAGCTCGGTTTGTCTTCGATAGCGTGACCGCGTTATTGCGGTTCTCCAAGGCTATTGATGGGCGCTTTTTCGAGGATTGATTGAGGTTAGCCCCGTTGGCAACGTCCACTTTGCGGGCTGCAACTGCAGCAATCAGACTGAATGATAAACGACAGTTCGGGGCCGGAAGCGGCGTCTTTCACAACGGGCGGAGAGCCGACATTCGCCGGAACTCTTATATCAGTAAGAGTCCAGCGATCTACGCCTTATCCGGAAGTCCTTCATTCTGAGAGAAAGCGCTCGCGGCAGTTTCCAATGCGGGCGTCACAAGTGCGCCATCTTTCAAACTTGGATGTTCAAGAAACATCTTCCCAGATGCAGTAGGAAACTCCACTCTTATCCATTCAATACCTTCGATAAATGGCTTCAATGGCGGAGGAGAAGAGAAAACCTTCGTGATCGCCGCTTCAGCCTCTTCTTGATTGTTGTAAAATGTTGTAAAAGTAACTGCTTTCTTACCCTTAGTCATAGCCGCCCCTGACGAATACGACCCCTCATTGGCAAAGAGCTCAAGCAGAAATATATCAGTTATTGCAACCCCTTCTATTACGAGGCCCGATCCAATCCTTTGATTCAGCACAACCAAAGGGGTAATGTCGACTGTAGCGGCGTCAACTTCGGGCTTCTTCGCGGTTTGTGTGGGTGTGCGGGTCTCCGGTCAGTTCACGACCACACCAGATGTTGTGTCGTAGGGTGACGCGGGCAGGTGCTTGAGCCGACCG
>NZ_JBAPKZ010000111.1:0-1496 GCF_037083805.1 Roseovarius sp. D0-M9
CGCCGGTCGGCTCAAGCACCTGCCCGCGTCACCCTACGACACAACATCTGGTGTGGTCGTGAACTGACCGGAGACCCGCACACCCACACAAACCGCGAAGAAGCCAAAGATTCTGACCCCTTTCACCTCATGGACGTCGGAAAATCAGGTAGCCAAATAGCGCCTCAGAAAAATCTGTCGCAGGACGATTTGACTACCGCAATCGTGGATACCTTGCCCCATTGGTTCTTTGAAGCAAAGAACCTCAAAGGAGAACGCGAGCCCTTCTCGACGGATTTTGGTCTTCTGGAGCTAAGAGCAGGTTGGGTGCTTTCAGTAGAGGCGGGCCTGAGAGACCTATGGATGTCTGCGCTTTGGGAGGCGCGAGAACTAAAAAAGGAAGGAGAGGACCTTATTTTCGGCCCTGCAGATCGAGAAAGTGATGGATACTGGTTTGCAAGCCAAATGCGGACCGAAGCTGCACTTTGGGGGCCACTTGCGTTGTTCCATGATATGCCGGAAGACCGGGAAGACACGCGATACGTTCAGACCGTTTCGTTCGCGCAATCGCGCAAAGGTCGTGCTCGGCTAAATGCCTCGAAGCCATCGCCAAGAAAGCTTCAGAGCCTCAACGAGACATTGAGCATTTTAGAACATTCGTACATTAAAGATTTCTTGGACGTGCCAATCGAGGTGGCGGGGGCGGATATCACGATGCGACTGCTCGTTCAATCGCTCTGGCTATTAGGGGAAGTTGGTTCCGGAATGATTTCAAGCGTTCATGCGAAAGCTATACGTAGCTATCGAGATGCCAAAAATTTTTCACTCCGTATCTCCAAAAGTAACTGCTTGCGCGCCTTCAGAGTAGGTTTGGGCGTCGAGGAAATCGTCGCAAAATCTATTCTATCGCAACTTGTGCTCTCACCAGACGATACTGCGAAATGTTTTAGGGACGGTGCTTGGTTTCATCCGCTTATAGAGCTTGACGAAGAGTATGTCATGATCGTCTTGCCGTCGGTCGAAGCCGGGGCCAAAATTCGGTTTGTGGAAAGAACTTTATCGGAGTTATTGGGACCTGATCTGACTAAAGTGAAGAGTCTTGGTGAAACCTTTGAAATAGGAGTTCGAGAACGAATTAACGCAGCATTTGCAGGAAATGAATGCATTTATGATTTCTCGTGCTTGCCACACGCGTTAGACGAAGTGGATAATGGCGGTGAGGAAATTGATCTACTGTTCAGAATTGGTGGTCGTGTTGTTGTTGCTGAAGTAAAATGCTTGGTAGCGCCGAATGAATCGATTGAAAGATTTAACCATCTTTCCAAGCTGGAGGAGGCGGCAAAGCAAGCAAAAAGAAAGGCAGAATGGCTGTCAAACAACCTTCCGTTGGTGGAGGAGTTGCTCGAAGTTGGGTCCCTTCTCGTTCCGTGTGGGTAGTCGGGCGCACCGGTGCTTGAGCCGCTCCCATATTTCGTGCCTTCGGTAGGCGCGTCCGACGCGGAGACCTCAGCCATCGC
>NZ_JBAPKZ010000112.1:0-1495 GCF_037083805.1 Roseovarius sp. D0-M9
CGGAGGTCGTCCTCCTGAAAGCTGCATGTTTGGCGTCGACAACCAAAACATACGGCGTTTCAGACGGTTACGCTACCTCCGCCGCCTTCTCATGAATTATCCGGGCTAAGTGGTGTAAGAGGCCGCGTGCGGAGCCTTTTGGCGTAGCGCAGCGCGCGGCCGGGTCTGGCGGCCACCGCGCTTCTTCGCAGTCTGAGGTTGTTCAAAGACCGATGACAACGAAGGAGAGCACGATGACCGAGACCATGATCGACCTTCCGAGCGTGATCGCCAAGAGCGATGACACGGATTTCCTGCGGGAATTGATCCAGGACGCCGCGCAGCGGCTGATAGACATTGAGGTGGCCGCTGTCTGCGGCGCGGGGCATGGCGAGCGCAGCCCGGACCGGGAGAACCAGCGCAACCATTGCCCGGCAGGCGATTGCGAAGCAATCTGCCGAGAGGGGGCTACCGGCCGCGTCAGTGGGATACTCGGGCAGGGCAACACGCACACTGAGACGGCGCGTCGGTTGTGTGTTTCGATCAAGTTCGTCAACGATATGGTTCGGCTCAGGCGCGAGACCGGGTCGCTTGCACCGAAGCGGCAGGGTAATCCCGGGCGCGGCAAGCTGACAGATGTCGCGGATTGGGTGCAGGCCCGGATCGCGGCGCAGCCCGGTCTGACAATCGACGAGGTGACGGCGGAACTGGCAGCGGACCACGGACTGGTCGTGCATCGCTCGTCCGTCGGGCGACTGTTGCACCGGCTCGGGCTGTCACACAAAAAAAAGATCTACAAGCGCTTGAGCAGAAGCGCAGGGACGTGGCCCACCTGCGCCGCATCTGGATTGGCAAACGCCAACCCTTCATGGCCAGGCATCCGGAAAGACTGGCATTCATCGACGGACCTCGGTCAAGACCAACATGGCCAAGACCACCGGCTGGGCTCCGCGCGGACAGCGTCTGGCCGATCATGCGCCATTCGGACATTGGCGCACCCAGACGTTCATCGGCGCCCTGCGCCATGACCGGCTCGCTGCCCCTTGGGTGATCGACGGCGCGATGAATGGCGAGATGTTCGACCTCTATGTCGAAACCCAGCTGATGCCGACGTTGCGCGAGGGCGATGTGGTCATCCTCGACAACCTGTCGAGCCACAAAAGCCCCGCTGCCGCCAAATCCTTGCGCGACATCGGCGCGTGGTTTTTGTTCCTGCCGGCCTACAGCCCAGATATCAACCCCATAGAAATGGCATTCTCAAAGCTGAAGGCGCTGATCAGAAAGGCTGCCGCCCGAATCTACCATGAGCTTTGGCGGGCGGTAGGGCATGTGTGCGACCTGTTCAGCCACGAGGAATGCTACAATTTCTTCAAGGCAGCAGGATACAGAACCAATTAAACGCGACATGCTTGTCTTATGCTGATCGCGGCTCTTGTGCGAAGAGAGAGCCAGCGCGCGCCACGCCATTTATGGCGCGCGCTGGCGGTGGCTGGATCGTCACAGGCTTGGTTGTGAA
>NZ_JBAPKZ010000113.1:0-1430 GCF_037083805.1 Roseovarius sp. D0-M9
CCTCGCCAAAACGATCAAGGCACACTGGGACGGCATCCTGAACGGCTTCGACAGCCGGCTGTCCAACGGGGGCGTCGAGGCCATCAACGGCCTGATCCAGGCAGCCAAGCCGAAGCAGTCCGTTCCGTGCACCCGCTGTCGATGAATGACCTGCTGCTGCATCGCATGGCTGGCCTCATCTCGCGCGCTGTTGCAGCGCCCAGCATTGCCGCACTCGAGTCTGTTCGGACGCGGGCGATCCATAGCATTGCGCAAGCGCCGACCCAGACCGCTGCGCCGGTTCGCGACATGGCTGAAGAGGCGCGGATCAGCATCGAAGATATGATCGATGGTGCGCTGTCCAATAGGTCGCATATGAGCCCTGCCATGGGCTTGCCGCTCGCCGCCTGATTTTCAGCGATTTTCAAAAAATTGATTTATCCCGTCGGCGCTCCTGCGCCGGTGGGCAACCCAACACATCTTAAAAGGAATTGCCAATGTCCAACCAACCGCCTCTGAGCGGCTTCGAAGCGCTGTTCGCGCCTCAAGCTGCGTGCCTTCCAGCTGACACGATGCGTCAGTTCCCGAGGCTTTCTCGAGACATGCTCACAAGCCATGCAAAATGGTTTGGCCTGTCCGGCGAATGTCTTGTCGACAGCATTCTACTGCGTTTCGGGATTTACACGTCGCAGCTCCCGGAAATGCTGCCTGCGGACCGCATCGTCTATCATCCCGAAGGCGATCTCCGCATGCAGATCAAGACCTGCTGCCGCGCTAGAAATGGGTTTTTCCACTTCAACATTACGAAGGGCTATCATCGTTCTCCTAGGGGCGTAAAGTCCTACGCAACAGACGACTTTGACGTCGTTGCCTTGGTGGCTCTTTCTGAAAATGCAGTGAAATTCACGGCGAACCGCCAGCCCTCCACCCGGATTGCGCTCTCCGAAATCGATGCGCTTCGGGCGGACCCATGTGCCAGCCTGGACGGCGCCATCGAAGATCTTGACCGCTCAGCTTCCAGCACTTCCATGCCCTCACTGGCATCGACTCTGATGGCGGGAGGCTCGTATGACCAATAAACCCTCGCCAGCTTCCGCGCCCCGACCGGGCTTCGCTTCGGAACTCGCATCCAAAATGGCACAAAGCCTCTTCGAGTCCAAATGGGATGGCCTCGTTGAGATCCGCCATGCACTGAGCGAACCCGGTGACGACGACTTCATCGAAGATCTGCCGGACGAGATGCTTCAGACAGTCGCGAAACGCTCTTGGGAAGCGCCGGAAACATCACTTGCGCACGCCATGACCGAAGCCGAAATCATGGCGGAAATCCGAGCCGGTCGTGACTGTCAACGGCGGAGACAAAACCGGCCACGTGGCGGCGCAAAACCAGGCCAGTGGCGGGGTGCCAAGCGCCATGGCACGTGCGCTCCCCAGATAGCTGGCGCGTGCCA
>NZ_JBAPKZ010000114.1:0-1417 GCF_037083805.1 Roseovarius sp. D0-M9
AATTGTGGTCATAACCCTGCAATTTTGAGCCGCGCTATGAAGCCCAAAACACCTCTTCCGGAACAGGATGATCTGTTGCGCGCACGATTGGTCCAGATGATCGACATGCGCCACGAACTGGTAAAGCTCGCCGGACTGATCGACTGGGAGGTGTTCGAGCGTGAATGGGTAGGGCTGTTCCCGTCGCAGACCGGGCGACCCGCTACGCCGACCCGCCTGATTGCGGGACTGCTGTATCTTCAGCATGCCTTTCGGCTCTCGGATGAGGCGGTCGTGGCGCGGTGGGCGGAGAACCCATATTGGCAGCATTTCTGCGGTGAGACATTCTTTCAGCATCGCCTGCCGCTCGACCCTTCTTCGATGACCCGCTGGCGTAACCGCATTGGCGAAGAGGGTGTCGAGTGGCTGCTGACCGAGACGATCAAGGCCGGGCAGCGCGCCGGCACGGTGCGGGACGACCACCTGAAGAAAGTCACGGTCGATACCACGGTGATGGAAAAGAACATCGTGCATCCGACGGATGCCCGGCTCTACGAGAGAGCACGGCGCAAGCTCGTCGC
The DNA here is from genome assembly GCF_037083805.1 of Roseovarius sp. D0-M9. NCBI lineage: Bacteria > Pseudomonadati > Pseudomonadota > Alphaproteobacteria > Rhodobacterales > Roseobacteraceae > Roseovarius > Roseovarius sp. D0-M9. Next base: position 561 of record NZ_JBAPKZ010000114.1, read on the forward strand.
GCTGGCGCGTGAGGCTGGCATCAATCTACGCCAGAACTACAACCGCCTCGGCCCCCGGCTGTCCGTTCAAGTTGGCCGCTATGCCCACGCCAGGCAATTCAAGCGGATGCGCAAGGCGCTGCGCCGGCTCAAGGGCTATACCGGGCGCGTGCTGCGCGACATCGCACGGCAGATGGACAAGGTGGCCGAGGGGCTGCTGAAGACACAGTTGCAGGATCTGGTGGCGCTGGTAAACCGACTGCTGGCGCAAAAGCCGAAGGACCGCAGGAAACTCTACAGCCTGCACGAACCAGCTGTGGGTTGCATCTCCAAGGGCAAGGCGCACAAGCGCTACGAGTTCGGCACCAAGGTCACCGTCGCCACCACCACTGAAGGCGGCTTCGTCGTCGGAATGCGTGCGCTGCCAGGCAATCCCTACGATGGCCACACGTTGCACGAGGCACTGGAACAGGTGGAGATCCTGACCGATCAGCGCCCTACCATGGCCTTTGTCGATCGCGGTTATCGCGGCCACGGCGTCGAGACCGTCAAAGTCTTCATCAGCGGTGCCCGTCGCGGCGTCACCAGAACCATCGCGAAACTGCTGCGACGACGAAGCGCCATCGAGCCGATGATAGGCCACATGAAGACAGATGGGCGCCTGACCCGATGCCCGCTGAAAGGAACCACCGGCGACGCTCTCTTTGCGGTCCTGTGCGGATGCGGTCACAACATACGCATGATCCTGCGCCATCTGAGGAGCATTTTGTGCCAGTTCGTCTGGCTGATAACAGTGCTCCGAGGGTTCATGCACGGTGAAGGGCAACATCAGGGACTTCAAATCAACGACTGAAATCGTTGTTCAGGGTGAACTAATG
>NZ_JBAPKZ010000115.1:0-1412 GCF_037083805.1 Roseovarius sp. D0-M9
CAGTCTCAGCCCGGCGTTTGTCGCCGAACAGCGCGCCCCAGATCCGCTGAGTAAGGCCGTATAGTGCCTCCTCCAGCCCCTGCTTGCGGCCTACGCGGTGTCGGAATGCCGGCGGATAGCTCAGATGGCCGTTTAGCGGCCCAATTACCACCCGGTAGCGTCTGGGCGGAAAACGCAGCGTAACCGGCGAAATCGGGCAGATGTAATGTACGAGGGTCGTGGCGCGGTCGAAACCGCGCGCCAGCCGCGCCGCAGCAAGGTGGAAGTATACGCTCAACAGCGGACGCAGAACGCGGCTGCGCCACAGAACCCCCTGCAGCGGCGTCTCCTCAACGAACAGCACCCGTTCAGAGGGGAAGCGCTGATCCAACTCGCGCCGGTTCCGCCCATGGGTGACAAGCACCGCGTCGGTGTCTTGGTCCAATAGCCAGCGGAAATACTGATAGACCTTGATCGCCTCGCCCCCCATCTGGGTGCCGGCATTAGGCGCGATCACCACCACCCTGGCTGGATCGGGCGTCAGCATGGGCGGTCGTGGCTCCGTTCGTTTCACTACTTTTCATCCCTTAGCCAAATCGTATCTGATTTTTTTACGACGACGTCATCGACCCTCGGCGAGCACCCTGCACCGACAATAGTATCGGCGCAAGTGTCCCAAGTCTGCGGCTTAGAACGTGCAACGCGGCGCACGTGAGAGTGAGGAGCAACTCTTTGTGCCTGGAAAGCGGCACCGGCCTCGATGCCCCGAAAGTGGATGCGTCTCGCAAATTATTGCAAATAGAACCGCACCCAAATGCCCACATCTCAAATCCGCGTTTCATCAGCGTTGCATCCGTCCGTGAACAGGCATCATGACGCCTCAATCAGCCCAATCTCGATCAGGCAATAGCCGGCCCCCGCTCCTTCCCCCCGATACACAGAGGAAGGCCCTTCGCTTACTGACCCGTATCCACGCGATGCCTTTTACCGGTGGCCAGCCGCTTCCCCGCAGGCTTTGCACCTGCCCAACATTGGCCGTAGGGGCCGTAGTAGTCCCCGATCCGTCACATCGCGCCGTAGCCTCGACTTCACCGGCCGGTGGGTTCCGTAGTCGCGTTTCTGCATCGGGCTAAAAGGAGCCGCCTCGATGCGGGGTGGGGTAGTCCCCGGGTCACATCCCGTCATTGGTGGCCGGTTGACGGGCGAACCGTGGTCGTCCCTCTTTAAAATTTGCGAGTGCAGGGAGAAGGGTCGGGTGTAAACCGGTTGCACAAGCAGCGCCTTGTCGAGCGCATGCCTGTTTTGCGGGGAAAATGTGTGCGAAGAGGTCCCTTCTCGTTCCGTGTGGGTAGTCGGGCGCACCGGTGCTTGAGCCGCTCCCATATTTCGTGCCTTCGGTAGGCGCGTCCGACGCGGAGACCTCAGCCATCGCA
>NZ_JBAPKZ010000116.1:0-1403 GCF_037083805.1 Roseovarius sp. D0-M9
GGTAGTGCCCCACCGGGTGGTGTAAGAGGCCGCGCGCGAAGCCCTTGGCGTAGCGCAGCGCGCGGCCGGGTCTGGCGGCCACCGCGCTTCTTCGTAATCTGAGGTTGTTCAAAGACCGATGACAACGAAGGAGAGCACGATGACCGAGACCATGATCGACCTTCCGGGCGTGATCGCCAAGAGCGATGATACGGATTTCCTGCGCGAGCTGATCCAGGATGCGGCGCAGCGGCTGATGGACATTGAGGTGGCCGCCGTGTGCGGTGCGGGACACGGCGAGCGCAGCCCGGACCGGGAGAACCAGCGCAACGGCTACCGGCCGCGCCAGTGGGATACGAGGGCCGGCACGATCGGCCTGAACATCCCGAAGCTGCGCAAGGGCAGCTACTTCCCCACGTTCCTGGAACCGCGCAGGACGGCCGAGAAGGCGCTGATGGCGGTGATCCAGGAGGCCTACATCCACGGCGTTTCCACCCGCTCTGTCGACGACCTGGTGCGCGCGATGGGGCTGACGGGCACCTCCAAGAGCCAAGTCTCGCGGCTGTGCGAGGAGATCGACGAGCGGGTGCAGGCGTTCCTGAACCGCCCGCTGGAAGGCGATTGGCCCTTCCTCTGGCTCGACGCCACCTACGTGAAGCTGCGTGAGGGCGGACGGATCGTCTCGATGGCGGTGATAGTGGCCGTGGCGGTCAACACAGACGGGCGGCGCGAGATCCTGGGGATCACCGTCATGCCGTCCGAGGCCGAGACCTTCTGGGCCGACTTCCTGCGGTCTCTCACGCGTCGCGGCCTGCGCGGTGTTCAACTGGTCATCAGCGACGCCCATGAGGGATTGAAGGCCGCTGCGCGTAAGGTTCTCGGCGCTGGCTGGCAGCGCTGCCGCGTGCATTTCCAGCGCAATCTGCTCGCCCGCGTGGGCAAGACCAACAAGCCGGTCGTCAGCGCCGTGGTGAAGACCGTCTTCGCCGAGAAGGACCGCGACCAGGCCCATGCCCGCTGGCGCGAGGTCGCTGACAGCTTGCGCCAGCGGTTCCGCGATGTCGCCGAACTGATGGATGAGGCCGAGCACGACGTCCTCGCCTACATGGCGTTTGACGAGAGCCTGCGCTCGAAGCTGCACAGCACCAACCCGCTGGAGCGCGTGAACAAGGAGATCAAGCGGCGCACCAACGTGGTCGGGATCTTCCCGAACCGCGAGGCCGTCATCCGCCTCGTCGGCGCGCTGATGCTGGAACAGAATGACGAATGGGCCGTCTCACGCCGCTACATGCCTGTGGAAAAGCTGACCGCCATATGCAACGATGACGGTGAGACGGCGATGATCGCCGCTCAGTGAACGAGCAACACCGGCTATGAAGAAGCAGGTGGACGCCAGTTCCTACACCACTTCCCGGGGCACTACC
>NZ_JBAPKZ010000117.1:0-1382 GCF_037083805.1 Roseovarius sp. D0-M9
CCGAGCTATGCCCGAAAGTTGGTGACGGCGTGATCAGGCGGCGGCTTGAAGTTGCTTGATGCCGTCCTTGAAGGCAATCCCCTGGACGATCTCGGGCAGCCGATTGGCACCGTCCAGCTTTCGCCATTTTGCCTGCGCCGACATCATCAGCCTGAAGGCCATGGCCAGCCCGGTTTTCCGGCTCAAGCAGCCCTTTGTCTTGCCGGTGCGGTGACGGACGGTGGCGAAGGTGCTCTCGATAGGGTTTGATGTGCGAACGTGTTTCCAGTGTTCGGCCGGGAAGTCGTAGAAGCTGAGCAGCACCTCACGGTCCTTGACCAGCTTGGCGGTCGCCTTGTCATATTTCACGCCATATGTCTCGATGAAGAAATCGAAAGCGGCTTCGGCCTCAGCCTTGGTCTCGGCCTGCCAGATGTCGTGCAGGTGGCCCTTGGCTTTGGGCTGCACGGATTTCGGCATCGCGTTGAGGACGTTCCCGGTCTTGTGGACCCAGCAGCGTTGCCCGCGCGTGCTGCCGAACACCTCGCGCAGCGCCGTCCAGAACCCGAGGGCACCGTCGCCGATGGCCAGTTCCGGGGCTCGGGTGAGACCACGGCGCTTGAGATCGAGCAGCAGCTCGCGCCAGCTCTGCGTGCTCTCGCGATAACCATCGGTGAGGCCCAGAACCTCCTTACGGCCCCATTCATCTGCGCCGATCAGCACCAGAACGCATTGCTTTTCCTCGGCCATACGGGGCCGGAAGTAGACCCCGTCGGCCCAGATATAGACGATCCGCCGGGCCCCGAGATCGCGGCGCTGCCAGCGGTCATATTCGTCCCACCACGCAGCCTTGAGCCGCGAGATGGTGGTCGACGACAGCCCCGCCGCGTTCGGCCCCAGGAGCGCGGCCAGCGCTTCCTGGAAATCGCCGCTGGAAATGCCCTTGAGGTAGAGCCAAGGCAGCAATTCCTCGACCGACTTCGCCTTGCGCAGATAGGGAGGCAGGATGGATGACGTGAACCGAACCTTCTCGGCCCCGGCGGCCCGGTCGCGAACCCTGGGCACCTTCACGGGCACCGGACCGATCCCGGTCATCACCTCGCGCTCCGGCAGATAGCCGTGGCGCACGACGCGGGCCCGGCCATCTTCGGTCTTGTCATCGGCATGGGCGGCAAGCAGAGCCGTCAGCTCGGCTTCCACCGCCTGCTCGATCAGGCGACGCGCGCCGGAGCGCAGGATATCCGTCAGCGGGTCGGGCGAAAATCCCGATGGATCAGGCAATGGCGTGATGGTAGTCTTGGTCATGTGGCATATCCCTTTCTCTTCGGAGAATTGACGGCGCGTGAACACCGCCATGATATGCCGCCCCTCAGGGGCCATCACCAACTTTCAGCTATATCTCG
>NZ_JBAPKZ010000118.1:0-1244 GCF_037083805.1 Roseovarius sp. D0-M9
TGTCGCCGGTCGGCTCAAGCACCTGCCCGCGCCACCCTACGACACAACATCTGGTGTGGTCGTGAACTGACCGGAGACCCGCACACCCACACAAACCGCGAAGAAGCCATGTTTTTGGAACTTGAGGGGTTCCAACCATTGCGCCGCGAACCGCGTGAGATCACGCGCCTGTAAGACTGCGCTTCTCTGTTCACCACTGATCATGCCACTTTCCTCGCATTAACGACGTCGGTCTCGCTCAACGCGTCCAGTGATCGCAGGCCGTTGTCCAAGGCCTCAGCGCAGACCCGTGCTTCATCTGCCCGCAGATCATCTGGGTTAACCGCCATAAACCGCAGCGCCTCATTACTGTCGAGATCGTCTACAAGATCGAGATGTAACAGGCGGTGCATACGATGTAGCCGGACACGGACGCCCTCGGCGGACAGATCTTCGTCCGCCAAAGCCTCATCTACGATAACTTGGGCATTTTTAGCCCAGTCTGGCCCACCGAGCAGTTCCGCAGACGCGATCAGGCTTTCGCCGTCTTGTTGAAGCCAGCGAAGGAATTCGCTGGCAATATAAGTATGATGGAGCAGGAAATTGTTGTTCAGATAGTCTTTCATGGGATCACCTTTGGTGGTGCGCAAACCCGGAATGGGCGGCGTCAAGAAGCCCCTGCTTCTATATTACCGCACGACTGAATCGCGGTAAGGAGTAGATCTATAAAACTGGCATATATGCTTTTCTATTTCGGTGAGTGCTTGTTGTAATGATTATATTTTACTTCCTTATTTATGTTCAGCATTAACAACCGCCCAGATGGTATGATGTGTTCTCAGTAAGCCGGCGTGACCTCAACCTGAGGATCGCGCCAGCTCACTGAGAGCAAACATCCTAAAAGGATTTCACTCTAACAAGCTGCTGTGTCGCTTCGTTAAAGGCCAATTATGCTGAAATTTTATGATGCCGTTGCAAGGCTTCTTCCAGGACAATAATTATTTCTTTTGAAGAGAGTTCAGTGAGCTTCCGTGCGGTCTTTTTGTTTACTGACACGATTAAATTATCTGGAGTTTCACTAATATAATAATGCTTTGATTTCGAAGATTCATCACTGCATTTTTCATCATAAATCATATCAGATACATCCAAAGAATTGGGTCCCTTCTCGTTCCGTGTGGGTAGTCGGGCGCACCGGTGCTTGAGCCGCTCCCATATTTCGTGCCTTCGGTAGGCGCGTCCGACGCGGAGACCTCAGCCATCGC
>NZ_JBAPKZ010000119.1:0-1206 GCF_037083805.1 Roseovarius sp. D0-M9
CAGGCTGCTGAAAAAGGCCGGTCTCGACGCGGTTGCGAGAACATGATTCACTTCTGGCACGGTAGCGGCAGTGAGGGTGACGATGCGCGGGACGGACGAAGTGAGCGGATCGCTGTTCAGCTATGTGGACCTTGATGAGCGGGTCCCAGCGGGTCATCCACTTCGCAAGATCCGGCAGATCGTGAACGACGCGCTGGCGAGCCTCGATGCCGAGTTCGGTGCGCTCTACACCGACTTCGGCCGCCCCTCCATTGCGCCGGAGCGCCTGATCCGGGCGAGTCTTCTCCAGATCCTGTTCTCGATCCGCTCGGAACGGCAGTTGATGGAGCAGATGGACTACAACCTGCTGTTCCGATGGTTCGTTGGGCTGGGCATCGACGACCCGGTCTGGGTTCCCACCGTGTTCACGAAGAACCGCGACAGGCTGCTGACGACCGACATGTCGCGCAAGGTCATGGCCGCGATCCTGGCGCACCCTTCGGTCAAGCCGCTGCTCTCGGACGAGCACTTCTCGGTCGACGGCACCCTGGTCAAGGCGTGGGCCTCCATGAAGAGTTTCCAGCCGAAGGACAGCCCGCCACCCGATCACGACGACGATCCCGGCGGCCCGCCGCCACCAACCCAAGAGCCCGCCGCAGACACTGACCAGCAAACCCAGCAGACCGAGACCCAGCCGATGCCCGACACGCCCCGCCAGCCCCGCAACGCCGAAGTGAACTTCCGGGGCGAGAAGCGCTCGAACGCGACCCATGCTTCGATAACAGACCCGGACGCCCGGCTTTACAAGAAGGCGCCGGGTGCCGCGGCGACGCTGTGCTTCATGGGGCATACGCTGATGGAGAACCGCAACGGGCTGGTCGTGCAGGCAGAGCTGACCCACGCCGACGGGCATGGCGAGCGCAAGGCGGCGCTCGAGATGATCAATCGCCACTCACCTGGCTCGACCCGGCGCCTGACACTCGGGGCGGACAAGGGGTATGACGCGGCCTCCTTCGTTGCCCAGTTGAGGCGGATGGTGGTGACACCGCACATTGCGCAGAAGGCCCGGCATTCCGCCATCGACGGGCGAACTACCCATCACCCCAGCTACGCCCTCTCCCAACGGCACCGCAAGAAGATCGAGGAACCCTTCGGCTGGGCCAAGACCATCGGAGGCATGGCCCAGACCGTTCACCGTGGCCTCGACAGGGTCCGCGCACAGTTCAC
>NZ_JBAPKZ010000120.1:0-1179 GCF_037083805.1 Roseovarius sp. D0-M9
CGATGGCTGAGGTCTCCGCGTCGGACGCGCCTACCGAAGGCACGAAATATGGGAGCGGCTCAAGCACCGGTGCGCCCGACTACCCACACGGAACGAGAAGGGACCAATTTTCCTTGATGACACTAAAAAGTTGGCGCCGGATTTGGGCGCGCAGATTGGATGCTTTATGAACCGATGGATTTTGTTTCCGTTCCTGCCAGACCACATCACCTGACATAATCCGCTGGAAAACGTGATGGCCACCTCAAGTGACACCACATCCAAGCTCTGGCGGCCAGCTTTCAAGAAACGCAAGCGCGTCTTTGGCTGCAAGGGGACGACTGAATAGGTAGCCTTTTATCACGTCACACCCAAAGCCTTGTAACTAAGCGCGCTGCGCTTCGGTCTCGACCCCTTCGGCAACGACCTGCAGCCCGAGGCGATGGGCGATGCCGATGATGACATCAATCAGGTCAGCGGATCGTGACTCGGGGAGTAGATCGTCGAGGACATGTACCCCTGACATACGCTACTTCTGGACTCACGGAGAGGAATCGTGAGATGAGAGATGTATGCCAATTACGCGAATTATCTTAATATTTTGCACTGCCCTCGGGTTGCTGGTCGTTCCATTTGACTGGCAGGCATTGCCAATGATGTATCCCTTTATGCTTGGATCACTACCCGATTGGCTCTTCACCAATGTAGGGCTCGCGCTTGTGGTAGTTGCTCTCGGGTACATGTGGTCAGAATTTCGTAATATCCGCAGATGGGGGCGGTTTAAGTGGCTTTCGCCGCATGATGCCATCAGCTATCTGCGCGAACGACTACACGCTGACGGGCTGAACGAAGACGGCGCGATACTAGATATGTATTGTCGCGAGCTTGATATTCATGACGTCGTGGCCATGGGCTACATTACGAACGGAATAAACCGTGGTTACATCGCAGCACGCGGAACGAGAGAAAATGGAGTAGCTATCAGAGACATTCCGGCACCACTAGCGGATCACTCAACTTCCACTGTCCAAAAAGAACCCATGACAGAGGCGCAGGTTGGATCTGATGGCCTAGTATACAGAGATTTGTTTTTTTCGGTCCCTTCTCGTTCCGTGTGGGTAGTCGGGCGCACCGGTGCTTGAGCCGCTCCCATATTTCGTGCCTTCGGTAGGCGCGTCCGACGCGGAGACCTCAGCCATC
>NZ_JBAPKZ010000121.1:0-1173 GCF_037083805.1 Roseovarius sp. D0-M9
AGCCGCATCAGGTGATGGGCGGGCCCACGCTGAACGTGGGCAACATGAATGCCGGGCTTAACGTCAATTCCGTGCCGGATCTGGCGCGCGTGGGCGTCGATATCCGCTCCGTAGTCGGGCAGACCAATGCCGAGATCCGGGCCGATCTGCAGCGCCTTCTGGGCGATCATGTGCGGATGGAGCCGCTGACCGACATGGACAACGTCTATACCGATTTTGAGGATCCCTGGCTGAAGAGTGTCTTCGACGTGACCGAGGAAATTCTCGGCACGGAGCGGGAAGTCGCGACTGCCACCTATTTCACCGACGCCTCGGTGCTGAAACCGGCGATGGGAAATCCGCCAACGCTGATCATGGGGCCGGGCGCGATGTCGATGGCGCACCAGACGGACGAATACTGCGAGGTGGCACTGATTGATCCGTGCATCGCGGTCTTCGAGCGGCTTGGCCGCGATCACATCGCTTGATGCCACACTGCCTTATCTGCGGCGCCAAGGTCAGCCGCACCGCCGTCCAGTGCCCTTCCTGCGGCACGGTCCAGCCGCAGCGCCGATTGGGCGGAACCATCGCACTTGCTGTGCTGATTGGCGGGCTGGCAGTCGCGGCTGCGGCGGCGATNGCAGCGCCGATTGGGCGGAACCATCGCACTTGCTGTGCTGATTGGCGGGCTGGCAGTCGCGGCTGCGGCGGCGATCCTGCTTTAAAGCGTTTCGCCTTTAACCTGAGGCATCAGCAAAAGGCGAAACGGGTGCAACGCCTATATGTGGCTCTGCGTTTCGCGAAGCTCTGTGATTCAGGTTTTTCGCGAAACGCTTTAACCCATGATCGGGTCGATCGGCGCCAGCGGCCCGCCCATCGCCATTTCGACGAACCGAGCCGCTGCCAGCAGCCCGGCCTCGCCACGCGGCTTGCCGATCAATTGAAGGCCGACTGGCATGCCCCGCGGGCCAATGCCAACGGGCACCGACATGGCGGGCAGCCCTGCCGTCGTGGCCAGAAAGTTGAAGCGTAACCAATCCATGTAGCCCGAAAGGGTCTGACCGCCGACTTTGCGCACCCATTCTTCGGATTGCGGATGCGGCATGTTGCCGACCACGGGCAGGGCCAGCACGTCGAAATCGGTGAAGAAATCCAGCATCGCGTTGAAGATCATGGTGCGGCCTACCTGCGCCT
>NZ_JBAPKZ010000122.1:0-1161 GCF_037083805.1 Roseovarius sp. D0-M9
TAGAGTATCCGTCTTGATCAAGCTGTTTTTGGCGTCCATTCTCGGTCTTGTCGGACGAGTGCGTTGGCCAGTTCGATGAGCTTTCGCATGAGGGCTGTCAGAGCGACTTTGGCGGGTTTTCCATCCGATATCATCGCTTGGTATTTCTGCCTCAGATCCGGGTTGAAGCGGGCGGCGACGAGCGCGGGCATATAGAGCGCATCGCGCAAAAACTTGCGCCCGCCCTGTATGAATGCCGTCCCACGCCATTGGCCCGATTGTCGGGTCATGGGAGCGAGACCGGCAAGGCTCGCGATCTGTTTGCGCGTCAGAGTTCCGATTTCCGGACATTCGACGAGGATCGCGACCGCAGTGATCCGACCCAGCCCCGGGATCGAGCAGAGAATGTCGAAGGCGCGTGCACGTCTCGGGCACTGGCGCGCGAGCTTCAGCAGCGCGTCTTCCAGTTCAGCGAGCTGGCGTTTGATTTGTCCAAGTCGGGCTTTGGACTGGCGCTTCAAAATGGCCAAGGTCTGCGTTTTGGACCGGTTCAGGAGTCGTGTGCGTTCTTTGATCAGAGCCATGCGCGCAATCTGCATCTCTTTGAGGGCAGGCTGATTTTTGTCCGCTGGCGCATCCGGCACAAGATCGAGCGCTGTGCCCATCATGGCCAGAATGCGCGCATCCACGGCATCGGTTTTTGCCCTTGTCCCACGGGCCTGCGCAAAGCGTCGCGCCTGTACTGGGTTCACCTTCACGAGAGGTAGGACGCCGCCGAAGCTGCGTTCAATGCCGGCGTGATAGGCCCCGGTTGATTCATAAATGACCAGGTCAGGCATTTTGGTGCCGATCCAGCGGCGAAGTGCCCGCAAGCCAGCTGGGGTGTTCGCGAATTGCTGCGCTTCGTTATCGATCAGACGATGCGCGTCGAGAGTGGCTTTTGAGATGTCGATTCCGATGGTATCTTGCATTGTCCTCGCATGTCCTATGCTTGTCGTAGAGGGCTTCACGCCGCTCTGTATCCGTTCAGGTCTCAGGCGAAGACGATGGCTGATCACACTCTAAAACGGTCCTTCACAACCAAGCCTGTGACGATCCAGCCACCGCCAGCGCGCGCCATAAATGGCGTGGCGCGCGCTGGCTCTCTCTTCGCACAAGAGCCGCGATCAGCATAAGACAAGC
>NZ_JBAPKZ010000123.1:0-1124 GCF_037083805.1 Roseovarius sp. D0-M9
CTTCTGCGCAAGGGAGAAATCACACCGGGCGATCTGATTAATTCATCGCGAGCGCGCACCGAAGCTGTTGAGCCCAGTATCAATGCTATGCCCACCACCTGCTGGGATCGTGCCGAAGCCGCCATTCCTGCGCTGGCCCGGGGCGAACGCGATGCAGCCGGCTGGCTTGCGGGCCTGCCCATCGGCATCAAGGATCTGACGCCCGTCAAGGGCGTGCGCACGACGCTGGGCACCAAGGGAATGGCAGACCATGTCCCGAATACCAGCGATCCGCTTGTCGAACGGCTTGAGGCACGGGGCGCGCTGGTCGTCGGCAAGACGAATACGCCCGAGTTGGGCGCCGGGGCCAACACCTTCAACGAGATTTTCGGTGCCACGCTAAACCCCTGGAACACCGCGATGAATGCCGGTGGATCTTCGGGCGGTGCGGCGGCGGGGCTGGCAACGGGCGAGGTCTGGCTCAGCCACGGGTCGGACCATGGCGGATCGCTCCGCACGCCTGCGGCCTATTGCGGCGTCGTGGGGCTCAGACCCAGCCCCGGCCGCGCGGGCGGCGCGGCGCCAACAGCAGGTTTCCTGATCGAAAGCGTGCAGGGCCCGATGGCCCGATCGGTGATGGATTGCGCGCTGTTCCTCGATGCGATGACCGGGTTCGAACCGCGCTTTCCCATCTCCTTCCCCGCACCAGATGCGCCCTTCCAGGACGCGGTGCGCCGGGCAGAGGGCAAAGGGCTGCGCATCGGCTTCGCGCCCGATCTCGGCGGCTTTGCCCCGGTCGACCCCGAGATGGCCGAGCATCTGGCGGCGGCGATGGCATCTCTCGAACGGAGCGGCGTGCGTGTCGAGCAAGCGCACCCCGATATCACCGGACTCGAGCGGACCTATCACATCCTGCGCGGCATCTCTTGGGTCACAGGAGCACGCAGCATGGCACCTGAGCTGCGCCGGCATTTCAAGCCAACGCTGGAGGAGAACACCCGCTTTGGCGAGACACTGGGCATTCAGGACGTGGCCGAGGCGCAGGTAGGCCGCACCATGATCTTCAACGCGATGCTGGATTTCTTCACCGATTTCGACGTGCTGGCCCTGCCCGTGGTCGGCAACATGCCGCATCCGCAATCCGA
>NZ_JBAPKZ010000124.1:0-1103 GCF_037083805.1 Roseovarius sp. D0-M9
CATCGTTCAGCACATCAGCCATCGCATTGGTGTGATGTATTTGGGCAAGATGGTGGAAATCACCGACAAGCGCAGTCTCTTCCGCGATCCGCAACATCCCTACACGCAGGCGCTGCTCGAGTCCGTGCCGGTCCCTGATCCCCGCAAACGCAAGGCGCGGACAGTGCTGAAAGGCGACGTGCCCAGCCCGCTGAACCCGCCTAAGGGGTGCAGCTTCAACACCCGCTGCCCCTTTGCCTTCGACCGCTGTTTCCATGAGGAACCCAAGCTTCAGCAGGTGGCTCCCGGTCACATGGCGGCCTGCCATCTGCGCGACTGAAAGGACAGCCCATGAGCGATACGATCACCGGCCTCGAGCTGACGAAACGCCTGATTGCCTTCGACACGATCAACCCGCCCGGCAACGAGGCGGATTGCATCAAGTATCTGGCCGACCTGTTGGAGCCGGCGGGTTTCGAGCTCACGTGGCATGATTGGCGCCCGAACCGGCCCAACCTGATCGCCCGCCTGCCGGCTACCGAGGCGGCGGCGCGTGCGCCGCTAGTCTATTCGGGCCATGTCGATACCGTCCCGCTGGGCCACGCCACGTGGAGCGTCGATCCTTTCCAGGGCGAAGAAAAGGACGGCCGCCTCTACGGGCGCGGTTCCACCGACATGAAATCCGGGGTCGCAGCCTTTGTCGTCGCGACGCTGCGGCTGGCCGAACTTCCGGTGCGCCGCGCCGAGATCCAGCTGATCATCACCGCCGGCGAGGAGACCGGTTGCGAAGGGGCGCAAGGCCTTGCCGAGAGCGGCCTTCTGGGCGAGGCAGCGGCCTTGGTCATCGCCGAGCCGACCGACAACCGCGCGCTTTGCGGGCACAAGGGTGCGCTCTGGATGAACCTCGTGCATGAGGGTGTGACGGCCCATGGCTCGATGCCTGACAAGGGGCGCAACGCAATCTTTGCGGCCGTCGAGACGATCGAGCGCCTGTGCGGGCATGATTTTGGGATCAAGCCGCATCAGGTGATGGGCGGGCCCACGCTGAACGTGGGCAACATGAATGCCGGGCTTAACGTCAATTCCGTGCCGGATCTGGCGCGCGTGGGCGTCGATATCCGCTC
>NZ_JBAPKZ010000125.1:0-1070 GCF_037083805.1 Roseovarius sp. D0-M9
CGGTCGGCTCAAGCACCTGCCCGCGTCACCCTACGACACAACATCTGGTGTGGTCGTGAACTGACCGGAGACCCGCACACCCACACAAACCGCGAAGAAGCCAAATTTCAAGAAAATGCTTCGTCTTCACGCACATTGGCCAATCTCTTTTTCGACAAGCAGGCAAACAATAAACCCGATTGAAGAAAGGACAAATGACGATCCGCTGGTCTGCGCGCCTTTTCTGTGAGGCGCAAGACGCAGCGGCCGATGATGAAAAACCTCCGAGCCTTTTTGACCGCCCCGGGACGAAACCCGGATCACCACCAACCATCATCGGAGGTAGCCCTGTTCGGGGTGCTTGCGCTCGCGCATCACGACCTCGGTGAAGCTCGCGACATTCGGCCCGACACGGGCGGCCCAGGCCCGGATGCGCTGCGGCGTCCAGTCCTCGCGGAACCTGTGGTGCGCCGGCATGTGATCGCGCTGCGTGGAATGCTGCCCATACTCGCGGCGTCCTGCCTTGATCATCCGCGCCTCGGCAGTGGCTGCCGGATAGGCTCGCACAAAGCAGGCATCACTGTGCGGCAGATCCATGACAAAGAAATGCGCCTTCTGCTCAATGCCGCCGATGACGACCACCGCCTCGCCGAAGTCGGCCTGGGCATGACCGGGCGGATGCGCCAGAGGCACCTGAGTTGAAGGCTGCTTGAGATCCGGAGTCCGGACTTCCGCCGCCAAGATCGCCGATAACTTGACGATGCCCATCGAAGCGATGCGCCACTTTGCCGGGATCGAGCTGGGTGACGACCGTATCCCCGATGAGACGCCCATCCTCAACTTTCGCCATCTGCAGGAGCGTCACTGCATTACAGAAGCGATTTTTGCAGATGCGAACCCAAGACTGGTTCAAATTCGTCAAACCGCACGACATGGTCAGTTCAATTTGTCGCTTGCCCGCTCTGTCTGATGTCATACTGATTAACCTCAAAAGGTCGGTGGGGTGTTTGCCCAAAGGATGCGCGCACGCGTGTTGCCAGGGTTGCGATAGCCATGTTTGAGGTGCGATTTGAAATGAAATGCGTCGCCCA
>NZ_JBAPKZ010000126.1:0-1047 GCF_037083805.1 Roseovarius sp. D0-M9
TTCGCCACGCATCGCAGACCCCGCATAAGACACGTCGCTAACGACGTCGTTAAACACGTGTCTTAGAACAAAGACCCATAGTAAGGCAGGCGGTGCCAATGGCGCGGTTGCGCTGGATCAGGCACTTCCCTCGTTTGGTTGCTGTCGTCTGATCCCAAAGGTGCCGGGCGGCAGCGTGCCGCTCATCCTCGTTGTGTTGAGCCATTGAATTGCGAGAGACTTTCACCTCGTCGTGCGGCAACTGGCGGCTGCGTTGAGGTCACGGATGGCCCTATTAGGATCCCAATCGCGAATGCTCTGGTGCTCACCCGATGTGTGCGCAGCTACGGGCTCAGACGAAAGCTGGGGCTGTGGCGCTACGATTGCAATAATGTCAGGCCACACTCATCGCTTGGGAACAAGACGCCCGCTGAGGGGCGCCGAACGCTTGAGCAATCTGAAGGCTCCGCGCCCGGCGCGCTTGCCCAACCCGAAAACGACGACTACCAACCCCAAGGACTCTCATTATGACTGAGGGGCGACCGGGGGTGATCCGTGCGACTCCAAATGCCTCAGGCAGCCCAGGCGCTTCCTACGCCAAACTTACCGTTTTTGCGGTATTAAAGTCAGTGAGACGTACAACGGCTGTCATCGTATTTTGCGCCTTTTAATGAGTGGCTCCCGTCTTACAAGCTTAACGTGTTCAGAAAAGGGTGAACTGCTGCCGGTTTCGTGGACAGCGGATTAAGCTAGCATAGCGCGGTCCTTGAACTCCATGGGGCTTAGATAGCCCAGTTTCGAATACCGTCTGCGCGGGGTGTAGAAACGTTTGATATAGTCGAACACGTCAGCGAGGATGTATTCGAAGTCGGGCTCCTTGCTTAACGCTTTGAAAAGACTCCCAAACGCCCGCATACGTCCAATCAGTCGCTTGCCCGCTCTGTTTGATGTCACAAGGCTAACCTCAAAAGGTCGGTGGGGTGTTTGCCCAAAGGATGCGCGCACGCGTGTTGCCAGGGTTGCGATAGCCATGTTTGAGGTGCGATTTGAAATGAAATGCGTCGCCCA
>NZ_JBAPKZ010000127.1:0-942 GCF_037083805.1 Roseovarius sp. D0-M9
GATGGCTGAGGTCTCCGCGTCGGACGCGCCTACCGAAGGCACGAAATATGGGAGCGGCTCAAGCACCGGTGCGCCCGACTACCCACACGGAACGAGAAGGGACCGTTTTTTTATACTTGAGGTGCCTTCAAAAGGATTTTGGTACTCATCCAAATTAGTGAATTCATAGAAGCTATTGATTATCGCGCGAAGATAACCCAGATGTTTTTTAGCATAATCGCTGCTGATGCCTCCGTCATCCACGCGTCTTTGCCAATACCGCAGGTAAATTTTTGCATCCGCCGGTTTGATCTCGACAATTGGCTTGTCGGAAGCCACTTCGGAAAATCCATTGGCGGCCCGTTTAAATTTGTTGATCCAGTGCGTTTTCTGGCGTTTATTTTTGCCTGAGATATCTTGGGGCCTGTATATCTCCATTTGATTGGCGGCTTCAAGAATTGTTGTTTTTGGAGCTTCAAACCCGCCAAGTGTTGCCGCAAATAATGCACTCTCCGCTTTTGGATCGGCTACTTGTACACCGTTTATACGCGTCAGGAGCTCATCCAACGATCCGTGCGCCAACTGATCAACTGAAACGAGTTGGAGGCCAGCGTTCTTCGCTAGCGCAGTTAGTGCTTTAAAGGTTTCCGCAGAGTTGGGTGACTGCTCCCGACTTGCTCGTACCTTTAGCTCTTCCATCCAAATATTTTTGGCTTTCAGAGCCAGAGCCTCTGCCTGTGTACGGCTGTCGGTCCTAAGTGTTTCGTCAATGAACTCGCGTGAGTAGTAGCCCCTGTACCTCTTGGGACATCTCATGCGAAAGTGGTAAATGTTGCCGCGTAGTTTGGTGTATTTTGGGTCCCTTCTCGTTCCGTGTGGGTAGTCGGGCGCACCGGTGCTTGAGCCGCTCCCATATTTCGTGCCTTCGGTAGGCGCGTCCGACGCGGAGACCTCAGCCATCGC
>NZ_JBAPKZ010000128.1:0-885 GCF_037083805.1 Roseovarius sp. D0-M9
CCGGTCGGCTCAAGCACCTGCCCGCGTCACCCTACGACACAACATCTGGTGTGGTCGTGAACTGACCGGAGACCCGCACACCCACACAAACCGCGAAGAAGCCAAAAAAAATGATGATCAAGCAGATCTGCACACCGAACACATCCTGAACAAGACGGGTCAGACGATCAAAGCGCAGTTCACGCTCGCCAGCAGGCACGGCGCTGTTCGGGCGAGCGGCAGCCAGCAGATCTATCGTGTTTTTATTTTCAAGATCAGTGTCGGGTATCATTGAATCCACCTTTCGCATGTCGATTCCGGACACCCTTCAAGGTGCTGCGGTCGCAAGATAGCTGTTCAAATGCAGCCCGGGGCGAATTGGATCGGGTACCAGAGGTGACGGCGCCTGATGGCGACCGAGCCTTTCTTTGGCTCAATTCAAACAAGGCAGTTCCGTAGTGATCGGGCGATCGTCTCGAATCGGACACTGCAGTCGAACAACTTTTCATGGGGTGATCATGCGTGTTCAGGATGCGGGACAATACCCTCGGAAACTACGCACTCTCCCACCGGATGTTGGGCCGCTCAGCGTTGCCGATTGCTGCAGCCCCGAAAAATCCGGCAGCTGGTCTATGAGCCCGGGTGGTGGCATGTCCGGCCCGCTGGCGATTGTGACCGGGACAGGAGAGAAACCCTATCTGCGCGCACGACAGTGGGCTGGTCGGCTGCGATGCGACGATGAGGAGAGGCCCTTTCCAAAATGCGCATTGTCAGGCCACCAGAAAGATTCTCCAGAAAAATTTCTGGTCCCTTCTCGTTCCGTGTGGGTAGTCGGGCGCACCGGTGCTTGAGCCGCTCCCATATTTCGTGCCTTCGGTAGGCGCGTCCGACGCGGAGACCTCAGCC
>NZ_JBAPKZ010000129.1:0-814 GCF_037083805.1 Roseovarius sp. D0-M9
CGCGGGATATCTCGCAATACAAGCGCGGCACGCTGGAGCGCCGGATCGCGCGCCGCATGGCCATCGTTGGTCTGAGGCCGGATGAAATTCCCCGGTATCATGAATTGGTGCAGTCGGATGGTGACGAGCGCAACAAGCTGATGGCCGATCTTCTGATCCACGTCACCAGCTTTTTCCGAGACCCCGAAGTGTTCGAGCATCTGGCTGACAAGGCCATTCCCGATCTTGTGGCGGGGCTGCCTGCCGACCGGCCGCTGCGGCTCTGGGTTGCCGGGTGCAGCACGGGCGAGGAGGCATACAGCCTCGCCATCAGCTGCCGCGAAGCGATCGAGGCGACGGGGTCCGACACCCGGCTTCAAGTTCTGGCCTCCGACGTCGACCCTGAATCGGTCGCGACCGCGCGTGCGGGCTTTTACCCCAAGGACATAGAGGCTGCCGTTTCCCCGGAACGTCTGGCACGTTTCTTTGTATCCGAAGAAGGCGGCTGGCGTGTCAGCTCGGCATTGCGGGACGTGATCGTCTTTACCGTCGCGGATTTGCTGTCGGACCCGCCATTTTCCAGAATCGACCTCGTGTCGTGCCGCAACCTGCTGATCTATCTGGATGCGGAGGCGCAAAAGCGCGTTGTCGCGCGCTGCTGCTTTGCGTTGCGACCGGGCGGTTTGCTGCTGCTGGGGGCTGCCGAAATGCCGGGGCAGACCGATGCCTGTTTCGCCATTGCGGACAAGAAGGCGCGGCTCTGGCGCCGGGTGGGGCATAGCCACCCAGCCGATCTGCATTTTCCGGTTGGTGAGCGCAAGGAAACGCCGCCACC
>NZ_JBAPKZ010000130.1:0-813 GCF_037083805.1 Roseovarius sp. D0-M9
GCCGGTCGGCTCAAGCACCTGCCCGCGTCACCCTACGACACAACATCTGGTGTGGTCGTGAACTGACCGGAGACCCGCACACCCACACAAACCGCGAAGAAGCCAAGAATTGGCTTCGGCTTTGAGAAATCCAGGCTGATATCGAGCATACACTTTGAACGTTTGGTCGAGTGATGAATGACCAAGGTATTGGCTGATCCGCTGAATGGATGAGTCACCTTCGAGCATCCAGACAGCGGCAGTATGCCGAAGATCATGTTGTCTAACATTGTCCAGATTTGCATTATTGATAGCAGTGTTGAAAGCTGTTTTGATCGATTTTATGGGCGACCCATTAAATGTTACGACAGCATTTGTATCGGATGTTTCTTTCCACTCCAACAGAGCACGCCTGAGACCGGGATTCATAGGAACTGTTGCTCGACCCTTTTTGGGTCCCGATGACTTGACCCGTAGATCGATTGTCCATTTATGGAAGTCCACTCGATCCCAAGTGAGCTCGAGTATAGCGGTTGCTCGGCCAGCGGTTCCAAGCATCAAAAGCAGGGCAATATATAGGTGTGGCACATTTTTTGCAGCAAGAAGTAGGCGTTTAACCTCAGCTCGTGATAACGGTCGATCCCTCGGCGTTGGTTTCGCTGGGCGCGGGATATAGGGAATGTCTTCGACCCGAAACATTTTACGGCGCTTTGCGGCGTAGTTTAGTGGCTTCTTCGCGGTTTGTGTGGGTGTGCGGGTCTCCGGTCAGTTCACGACCACACCAGATGTTGTGTCGTAGGGTGACGCGGGCAGGTGCTTGAGCCGACCGGCGAC
>NZ_JBAPKZ010000131.1:0-800 GCF_037083805.1 Roseovarius sp. D0-M9
TCCCGCCCTCCCTGTCACCAGAAAGGGTAAAGGTGGACGACTTTTACGCCGCCCGCAGCAGGCTCATCCCGCCGCTACCGTGGCCGACTTTCGCACCGCCGTTCTCACCGCTAGTCCTGACCAAAAAAGGGGGAGGGTGTTCTGCGGCTCGTTCTTGTCTCAGCGCATTTCAGTCCGGGTTGCCAACGGGACACCAGCCGGACACGGGCAAGTGTCGAACGCAAAAAGCCGCCCGAGGGCGGCTGTTAACGTGCTGTAATCGCGGTGGTAAGTTTGGTTGCAGGAGCTCGCTTACAGAAATACTTGCCTTTGTATTCCACGCCGAGGGTAGATCACGTTCACTATGCCACGTCTTAGCTGGCGGCTGGCACAAAGGGCGTATTTCGTCGAAAAACTCGTGCTTGATCAAAGCATAAGTTGCTGATTCAATTCCTCTGACCAGCGGGAGGATCGGCGCTGATGGGACCGCGGCAGGAAGCTCAACCAGCGCTATTCTACGAGTTCTCTCTGGAAGAACACGGGTTCCGGAACCACCTGCTTCGATCCATCGACCGGTTTGTCGACTTGAGCAGCATCCGTGCCCACCTTGCAGATTTCTACAGCCACACCGGCCGTCCCTCGGTCGATCCTGAGTTGCTGATCCGCATGCTGTTGGTCGGCTATTGCTTCGGCATCCGGTCGGAGCGTCGGTAACCGCGCCATTGGCACCGCCTGCCTTACTATGGGTCTTTGTTCTAAGACACGTGTTTAACGACGTCGTTAGCGACGTGTCTTATGCGGGGTCTGCGATGCGTGGCGAA
>NZ_JBAPKZ010000132.1:0-780 GCF_037083805.1 Roseovarius sp. D0-M9
ATGCTGCGCCGTGCCTCCGTCGGCAGGGGCGACATCTCATTGATCAGACCGTTCATCAGCGGGCGCGACTTGCGGTCATTGTTACGCAACAGGACCGTATATCGGGTCTTGCGTTCAACCAGTGTGGCAACATTGGCGTTGCCTTGGGCGCGCTCGAAGATCATCAGATCACCTTCCCAATGCCCGAACTGGCTGCGGTCGTTGATCTCGTCGGGGCGGTTATGGATACTTGTTTCCAAGGGGAAAACGCGATCACGGGCCTTTCGGGCGTAGCGCGGCTTACGCTTCTTCCGACGTTCCGGCAAATAGCGCCCAAGTTCCTGAGACTGGCCATCCTTCGAATAGACGTATTGATAGATCGTCTCATGACATAGCCGATATGGCGCGCGGGGCTCGATCTTCAGGCGGCCGGCGATCTGTTCGGGTGACCAGCCGTTCTTCAGCTTGGTGATCACTTCCTCCCGCAGGTCCTCGTGTCGTTCCAACTTGCGCCGCTTCAGGTGGCGACGATCCGCGAGCGTTTGCGCAGTCATGTGCCAGTAGCCTTCAGCTTGGGGGACGTCCTCGTCATGCCACCAGTTGCGTTTGATCTCACGGTGGATTGTCGATCGGTCACGGCCAAGCGTCTCGGCGATCTTTGTCTTCGTTGCATTTGCTTGAAGCATTGTCGCCAGAACACGTCGTTCATCCAGGTTCAATTTGCGGTAGGGGCGTCTCATCACATCCTCCTGATCTGCATCAGAAATTTATCCAGTGATGCAATCCAAAATGGAATGTGCC
>NZ_JBAPKZ010000133.1:0-697 GCF_037083805.1 Roseovarius sp. D0-M9
AGGTCGAGGTCTCTGCCGATGGCGGGGCAACCTGGCAGGAGGCCACGCTCGATGCGCCGGTCCTCGACAAATGTCACACGCGGTTCCGACTGCCATGGACCTGGACCGGTGAGGAAGCGGTGTTGCAAAGCCGCGCCATCGACGAGACCGGCTATGTCCAACCCACCCTCGAGCAGCTTGTCGAGGTGCGCGGGCTGAAGTCGGTCTATCATCTGAATTCAATCCAAAGCTGGCACGTCGCGCCGGACGGGGAGGTGACCAATGTTCACGCGTAATCTGACGATCATCTGCGCCATGGGTGCCCTGACTGGCGCGCTGGCCGGTCCTGCGCTGGCACAGGAGGGCGACCGCACGGTTGCAGCACTGCCCGATACTCTGGAGGAGACCGGCGAGCGCGCGCCCATGGAGGTGCCCGAGTCCAGTGCCGAGAATGTGGGCGACATCACCCCCGCCGAGAACGCCTATGGCGTCGGCCAGCCAGTAACCGAAGAGCAGATCGCGGCCGTGGATATCGATGTGATGCCGGACGGGCGCGGCCTGCCGGACGGCAGCGGCACCTATGCTGAAGGCGAGGAGCTCTATGAGGCGGTCTGTGCCGCCTGTCACGGCCTGGACATGATGGGCGTATCCGAGTTGGGCGCCCCGCAACTGATTGGCGGTCGCGGCACGCTGGCCAGCGACGCTCCGGTCAAAACGG
>NZ_JBAPKZ010000134.1:0-688 GCF_037083805.1 Roseovarius sp. D0-M9
ACGCGCCATTTGCGCATCTGTCAGCCAGAAAAGATCAGACATATCACCGCTCCATTTTCGGACGGTGAATCACGCCGCTAGAATGAAATCAATGGGTCCAGAGCCTAAGAAAACATAAGTTCAAGGTCGAAGTTCGTGGTCACGCAAAATCGCTAATTCTTGTCATTCGTCGCTTCTGCAGAAGACGAGTGGCGTGGCTTGCTCCCTACAAATGGACCACGTGCCGGAGCATCAGAATCTGGGGCATGAGATTAGAGGCAGCAGCTACATGCTCCTGAAATTGCGGGCAATAGATTCGTTCAATCTCTTGCGTTTCAATTGTCAATGGCGACGCTGTATTGCAGCCTTCCATACCGGGTTCCCGCCAGGCACTGTTGCTGCGGTTGTGTTGCCGTCGATTTTTGATCTTGGAGCGCATAGGCCCCAATGGGGTGATATTCTTGGCCACCTTGGGCGAGATCCGTCTGCCTATCAATTCAGCTTACCTGAGTTAGTCGGATGGCTGCCTCATGCTGGCTCAGGAAGACTTCGCCTGTCAGCTCATCCAGAAAATGGCTGCGTTGCAGACGGTCCATCACCGGGCCTTTCACCTCACTGAGGTGCAGGCGGATGTTGGCGTCCTTCAGTCGGGAGTTGATCGCTTCGAGCGACTCCAGCGCCGAGAGGTCGATCTCATTCACCGCCGAAA
>NZ_JBAPKZ010000135.1:0-657 GCF_037083805.1 Roseovarius sp. D0-M9
TGGCAAGCTGGCCGGTCTGCGGGACTGGATCGCGGCACGGATGACGGCCAAGACCGACCTCACGCTGGATGATCTGGTGCTGGAAATAGCCGATGAGCACCAGATGACGATCCATCGGGTGTCAGTCTGGCGCACCCTGCGCAGTCTCGGTCTGACGCATAAAAAAAGACCTGCAAGCCGTCGAGCAGAATCGGCCTGAGGTCCGGCAAGCGCGTCATATCTGGATCACGCGGCGGCAACCGTTCATGGCCAACCTGTTGCCACGCATCGGTTTCATTGACGAAACCTCGCTCAAGACGAACATGGCCAAGACCACTGGATGGTCCCCCAAGGGCGCNATCTGGATCACGCGGCGGCAACCGTTCATGGCCAACCTGTTGCCACGCATCGGTTTCATTGACGAAACCTCGCTCAAGACGAACATGGCCAAGACCACTGGATGGTCACCCAAGGGCGCGCGCCTGATTGATCACGCCCCATTCGGTCACTGGAACACGCAAACGTTTATCGCGGCGCTCCGCCACGACCGTCTGGATGCGCCCTGGGTAATCGAGGGCGCAATGAACCGCGAACTGTTCGAGCTTTATGTCGAGACCCAACTGACCCCGACCCTGAAACCCGGCGATGTGATCATCCTCGACAACCTGTCATCCCACA
>NZ_JBAPKZ010000136.1:0-632 GCF_037083805.1 Roseovarius sp. D0-M9
ACCAATTCATGATACCGGGGAATTTCATCCGGCCTCAGACCAACGATGGCCATGCGGCGCGCGATCCGGCGCTCCAGCGTGCCGCGCTTGTATTGCGAGATATCCCGCGCTGCGTGCTCTCCGATGAATGCCAGCAGGTCGTCATATCCAGTCGTGGCCTCATCAATCGCATCATTGGGCGTGTCCATCGCCTCAACGCACGCCTGCGGGCTCGCATCCGGGGCCAGATCACCCGCATCCCCCTTGAGAAATCGCTCGATCACCTCGGGCATCTCATCGATGCGCAAAACATGCTCCACGCCGCCGGTTGCTATGGCGCTTTCGCACATACCCGCATGGCCCGCCTCGTCGGGATCCTGCGCGATCACCAGACCGCCCGCGCTGCGGATCCCGTCGATGCCCTCACTGCCATCCGTCCCGGTACCGGACAGAACGATGCAGCCCGGCATGGCAAGCGCATCCTTGACAAGCGAGCGCAACAGAACGTCGAAGGGAAATCGCACGTGCTTGCCCTCATGCGGCTCGGACAGGTGCAGGATATTCTGTTTGACGGTCAGGAAGACACCCGGCGGTATGACGTGCAGATGCCCCTTGCGCAGCGCCATGCCGTCGACCGCCTGAACGACCTTGAG
>NZ_JBAPKZ010000137.1:0-618 GCF_037083805.1 Roseovarius sp. D0-M9
ATTGTTGCGGCCAATCGCCTGAGACCAGCAGCCAGAGCGGCGCGGCCAAAAGCAGGCCCAGCACGAAGAGCGCCGAGACGCCCCGCGCCTCACCGTCGCTGCTGCGGGAGAAAAGCTTCGAGGTCAGGCCGCTGATGCCTGCGATGCGTCCGTTGGTGGCCATCAGCAGCACTGCCGAGGCTCCGATCATCATACCGCCGCCGAGCGACAGCCAAGGGGTAAATTCGGTTTCCATGTTCCATCTCCGTGATGCGCCCGCCGTTGGTGTCGGGTTGGTCTTGTATCAGTCTGCTTAGGATTATATATTCGATATACTTAATATTCAATGAGCGTAATATGAAAAACTCGGACGACTTTCTGGACGGCGACATAGCCGGGGCGGCGGCGTTTATGACGATGTTAGCGTCCGAGGCTCGGTTGCAGATCCTTTGCCGTCTGCTGGACGGCGAAAGATCGGTTGGTGATCTCGCCCAAGCCTGTGGGCTGTCGCAATCCACCATGTCCCAGCAACTTAACCCGGATAATTCATGAGAAGGCGGCGGAGGTAGCGTAACCGTCTGAAACGCCGTATGTTTTGGTTGTCGACGCCAAACATGCAGCTTTCAGGAGGACGACCTC
>NZ_JBAPKZ010000138.1:0-614 GCF_037083805.1 Roseovarius sp. D0-M9
CCTGCCGTGGTCTATTGGCTGAGAAAAGACAAAACCCAACCCGATCAGCAGGTGCAAAAAGTAGCTTAATTTACGCCAGATCCTGTCCAAGGAATGGGGAGTAGCTCAGTAGTGTTGCATTCGCACAAGGCGGTCGAAGCAATACTGGTCACCCTGGAACTCATCATGATGCGCGATCAGCAGTTCTTTGCACAGGCGATCCTCGCTTGGCATGAATTGCCAGTCGCCATTATCCCATTTACGCAAAAGCGAAGGCGTAAGTTCATAGATGGTGTCGCTGTGGCCTCGGAAGAAGGTCTCGGTCGACGGTTTTGCCGACGATGCGTAAAGCAATTGAAGGAATGCCTCCACGCTATCGGCTATGCCAAGAATCTTCTTGTCGCGTGGCGGGGGCTGGATTTCTGCCCCGATACCAGCGGGCGGCTCGTGGCTCGCGATTAGATTAGCAAGATCGGGTTTGCAATTGGCCAATCTGGACAGCACTTCTTGCGCGTCGCCTTCCCGGATTGCCCAGTGCGTGCGGTACAGCTGGAACCTATCCGCGCCGAAAACCGACCCGGCCGTTTCAATGTCGTCGAATATAACTGGTCCCTTCTCGTTCCGTGTGGGTAGTC
>NZ_JBAPKZ010000139.1:0-599 GCF_037083805.1 Roseovarius sp. D0-M9
CCGGTCGGCTCAAGCACCTGCCCGCGTCACCCTACGACACAACATCTGGTGTGGTCGTGAACTGACCGGAGACCCGCACACCCACACAAACCGCGAAGAAGCCAAAAAATGTCACGCACCGGGGCTCCGCGCACCCCTCGGAAGCCCCGCAGGGGGGGAGGACCCGAGCGGTCATCGGTACCCTCTCCACCCGGTAACAGTAACAGTGGGAAACGGCGGTAACGCTGGCCAGACGATAACGACGGGAACGCCTGGAATGGGGCAACGCGGCCCCCCGCCAGATGGCCATGGGTCCACGCCCGGCCGCAAGATGGGCCTGCCCTCCGTTGTCGCACTGCGCTACCAGCGCCAGCGAACCAGCCATACCCAAAGTGAAAGAACTCAGACCTCGGACTTGTTGGAATGTTCCGGTAGTCTTCGCGTGAAATTCAAGGCAGCAGTCCGTGGGTCCACATCTTGGGATGAGCTCCAGGAGACGCTCCGATCGGAAGGCTTTGAGCTCAAGCCTAAAGGTGGTGGTCTCATCGTGCAGTCCCTGTCGGACAAAGGCGAAGCGCATAAAGCTTCCCAACTCGGTTGCGCTTACTCGCGCCTGATAA
>NZ_JBAPKZ010000140.1:0-588 GCF_037083805.1 Roseovarius sp. D0-M9
TCATCCAGGTTCAATTTGCGGTAGGGGCGTCTCATCACATCCTCCTGATCTGCATCAGAAATTTATCCAGTGATGCAATCCAAAATGGAATGTGCCAACGCACGTCCAATGTTCGTATAATGTTGATTATGTAACTAACGCATCTCTCAACACCCCCTATTAACTGCAGAGGTCGGTCGACGGCGGCATTCTGTTATGATGAATTTGCGGGGCTCCGCCTAACCGCGCAGACAGAGCCCCTACTTAGAGTAACGTCTTCCGATAGACTCGAAAGCTTCTCACTAAAACAATGCCCTAGAGATCTGCTGCGTCGCTACCGCCTGTGTTTATCATTGGGCAAGATGCCTTAGCCATTCCAATTCTTAGCATCTTTTCGATAATTTCAAGAAGCGCAAATTCTTCCCCAATTGTCAGAGAGCGAAGTCGGTCAAGCATTTGCTCCCATGCTTTTGGCAATCCCCATGCTTCCCCATCAAAAACTGGTCCCTTCTCGTTCCGTGTGGGTAGTCGGGCGCACCGGTGCTTGAGCCGCTCCCATATTTCGTGCCTTCGGTAGGCGCGTCCGACGCGGAGACCTCAGCCATCGCA
>NZ_JBAPKZ010000141.1:0-583 GCF_037083805.1 Roseovarius sp. D0-M9
CGGTCGGCTCAAGCACCTGCCCGCGTCACCCTACGACACAACATCTGGTGTGGTCGTGAACTGACCGGAGACCCGCACACCCACACAAACCGCGAAGAAGCCCGAAGTTTTGATATCAAGTCTTGTATTTCGTTTGCCGCATCTTGTGAGTTATCGCAGTCAAATAGCTTCCTTCCAAATGCAGAGTACATTCCAGATATGCCGCCAGAAGAACGCGAGGAAGTTACTGCGGTGAATGCAAAGTGAAAGTTTTCGATTTTTTGGAGTGCGCTTGCGAGTTTTCCATCCTTCATCACCCCCTTATAATTTGACCGAAGCAACGAAAGGAGGCCCGGCACAGGCTGCACGACACGAAAATCCCGCAGCGCGGAAAGTGAAAGTTTGATCGGCTTTTTGTCATCTCCAAACATGAAATCCGGTTCAAATACAGCTCTCCACAAGCCTGCATCGGTTAGAAACATATCAAGGTGTTCTTTAGGCTCTGGACCCATTGATTTCATTCTAGCGGCGTGATTCACCGTCCGAAAATGGAGCGGTGATATGTCTGATCTTTTCTGGCTGACAGATGCGCAAATGGCGCGTC
>NZ_JBAPKZ010000142.1:0-577 GCF_037083805.1 Roseovarius sp. D0-M9
AGGCGCAGGTAGGCCGCACCATGATCTTCAACGCGATGCTGGATTTCTTCACCGATTTCGACGTGCTGGCCCTGCCCGTGGTCGGCAACATGCCGCATCCGCAATCCGAGGAATGGGTGCGCAAAGTCGGCGGTCAGACCCTTTCGGGCTACATGGACTGGTTACGGTTCAACTTTCTGGCCACGACGGCAGGGCTGCCCGCCATGTCGGTGCCCGTTGGCATTGGCCCGCGGGGCATGCCAGTCGGCCTTCAACTGATCGGCAAGCCGCGTGGCGAGGCCGGGCTGCTGGCAGCGGCGCGGTTCGTCGAAATGGCGATGGGCGGGCCGCTGGCGCCGATCGACCCGATCATGGGCTAAAGCGTTTCGCGAAAAACCTGAGTCACAGAGTTTCGCGAAACGCAGAGCCACATATAGGCGTTGCACCCGTTTCGCCTTTTGCTGATGCCTCAGGTTGAAGGCGAAACGCTTTAGAGTATCCGTCTTGATCAAGCTGTTTTTGGCGTCCATTCTCGGTCTTGTCGGACGAGTGCGTTGGCCAGTTCGATGAGCTTTCGCATGAGGGCTGTCAGAGCGAC
>NZ_JBAPKZ010000143.1:0-560 GCF_037083805.1 Roseovarius sp. D0-M9
TCGGCGAGACTGCGCACCATCTGGCTGTGACAGGCATAGCACCCCTCACGGATGTAGATTTCGCGCCCGGCCAGTTCCAGCGGCGTGTGCGGACGCAAGTCATCCGGCAACTCAACGGTCTCATCAATGACGAAAAGAGGCGCGATTTCGACGATTCCGCCGATCGAGGCGGCGATGATGATCCCGGCCACCAGGCCCATCGAGGCTTTTTCAAGATTATAATGGAGTTTCAGCATCAGCTTACTCCGCTGCTTGGGTGTTTAGAGGGCGATCAGCGGCAGATTCATTGCTCGGTTGCGCTCTGCGCGCCGTGGCTCGGCAATTGAGCGCGCAGATTACAGCACCACTCAGGAACAGCGCGCCGCCCAGCGTGCGGGCCGCGTAATAGGGCGCCATGGCCTGAACGGATTCCACAAAGCTGTAGGAAAGCGCCCCGTTCTCGTCATAGGCTCGCCACATCAGCCCTTGGGTGATGCCAGCGTTCCATAGCGAGACGACGTAGATGAGTGTGCCGGAAATCGCGAGCCAGAAGTGCCATTCAACTGCCTTGGGCCAAGCCA
>NZ_JBAPKZ010000144.1:0-540 GCF_037083805.1 Roseovarius sp. D0-M9
ATAGTGCCAGCCCCATGCCGCGTCGATGATCCAGAAAACCGATCCGATCAAAACAGCATGCACCCAAAGAGCCGAGGAGCGAATACGCTCGATCACCGACCCCGATACGATCGAGGCTGCCGTCCACGAAAAGAGCAGGAACGCCGCCCAGAAGACGCCGGTAATGCGATCCTCGAGGTTGGTGCCCATGTTGGACGACCAAGGCGTGTTTGCGGCACCCGCCTCCCAGTCGATGGATCCGCCAAAAATGTAAAAGTTGGGGAAAGCCCAATAGATCCACCAGCCAAAGAAGAAGAACGTGACCGTGACCAGAGGAATGATCATGATGTTCTTCATCAGGGTGTGCATATGATTGCGCCGTCGGCTGGCGCCCACCTCATACATGCAGAAACCTACATGAATGAGGAACATGAAAACGACCGTCACCCAGTAGTAGAACTCGGTGAAAATGGTCGTGAGTGCATTGAGGTTACCGTCCACTGTCTCATCTCCCTATGACGTGTCTGCAAGCTCTTGCGGCTGCCTTCAGACATATTTTCG
>NZ_JBAPKZ010000145.1:0-531 GCF_037083805.1 Roseovarius sp. D0-M9
AACCGCGCCATTGGCACCGCCTGCCTTACTATGGGTCTTTGTTCTAAGACACGTGTTTAACGACGTCGTTAGCGACGTGTCTTATGCGGGGTCTGCGATGCGTGGCGAAATTCTTGGGGTGGAGAGGCGACGCATCTGGCGCGACGAGGACAAGCTCGAGATTGTCCTGTCGGTTGGGATTGGCGGGGCGACAGTGACGCAGGTGGCGCAATGCCATGAGGTGACCCGGCAGCAGATTTACAAATGGCGGCATGAGCTGAAGAAGAAGGGTCTGTGGTCGCCTGATGCCGGGGCGCTTTTCTTTCCGTTGGACATGCCAGTAACGGCTGGAGTGCCGGTGGCGCAGCCCCCTGCTGCTGAGACGCCTCGACCGATTGCGGTTAAATTGCGCCTGCGGGGTGGGCGTAGTTTGCACTTTGACAGCACTGTGGACCCGGCAGCGCTGACCTCCCTGATCCGCGCGGTGGAAGCTGCATGATTGGGCCTGGCACTGGTGTTCGTGTGTATCTGGCCTGTGGTGTCACGGATATG
>NZ_JBAPKZ010000146.1:0-527 GCF_037083805.1 Roseovarius sp. D0-M9
TGCGATGGCTGAGGTCTCCGCGTCGGACGCGCCTACCGAAGGCACGAAATATGGGAGCGGCTCAAGCACCGGTGCGCCCGACTACCCACACGGAACGAGAAGGGACCGACAAATTTGATCCTCATGAAACCCTCCCCGTGTACCGCCCCATATCTGCAAACCTAGCCACCGACAATTTAGTAATCAACCTCCGCTTGCAGGCACTTGCAATGAAAGCCCGCATGTCTGGGTTGGCGGTGCGGAGCTGAAGTTGGCTCAGAGGGGGTCGAGAGACAGTTCAGGGCCAGAAGTGACTATGATCGGCCCATAGATGATCCGCCTACATCAACGTCACATCAACCCGCGAATGCGTGTCTGGCGCTGGGTTTGCTGCCGGAAATCGTTGATTCTTGCCCGTTGCGGAAGTGGAAAATACGCGAAATCAAAGACTTAACGCGTAAGTGATGGAATTTAATAAGTTATTGGGATCGCTGAAACTTTGGCTCATAACCTGAAGGTCGTAGGTTCAAATCCTACTCCCGCAACCA